>NZ_JBIWMA010000005.1:0-482108 GCF_044766465.1 Streptomyces sp. NPDC102259
CGCCCCACCCCCCCCCCCCCCCAAAAAACACAAACCCCCAAGCCCACAAAAACCCCCCCCACCCCCCCCCCCCCACCCCCCACCCCCCCCCCCCCCCCCCCCCCCCCCCCCGGGGGCCCCCCCGCGCCCGTTCACAGGGCGATCGCTGGTCTCCGAGTCGTGTGAACGGACTCGACCGGAGATGATCTCGCGGACGTACCGCGCTGGTGGTGTGCTGGTCTCCCACGAGCACCAGGAGTCCGCCGATGACGACAGCCGAGCAGTCGCCAGGCCCTCAGCAGGACGACGCCGAGCTCGCCGAGTTCGGCTACAGACCCGAGCTCAAGCGAACCCTGGGCAACTTCCACACCTTCGCCGCGGGCATCAGCTACATCTCGATCCTCACCGGCACTTTCCAGCTGTTCTACTTCGGCTACGGCAGCGGCGGCCCGGCCTACTGGTGGTCCTGGCCGATGGTGTTCGTCGGCCAGTTCACGGTCGCCCTGTGCTTCGCGGAGCTCGCCGCCCGCTATCCGGTCGCCGGGTCCGTCTACAACTGGTCGAAGAAGATCGGCAATCCTCATCTGGGCTGGCTGGCCGGCTGGATGATGCTGACCGCCTCGATCGTGTCGATCGCGGCGGTGGCGCTGGCCTACCAGTTGACGTTGCCGCAGATCTCCTCGACCTTCCAGTTCGTGGGTGACGGCACCGGCACGTACGACGTGGCGACCAACGCGGTCGTCCTGGCCACCGTGTTGATCCTGTTCACCACGTTGGTCAACGCGTTCGGCGTCAAGCTGATGGCGACGATCAACACGGCCGGTGTGTTCATCGAGCTGGTCGCCACCGTCGTACTGATCGTCCTGTTCGCCGTCCACATCACCCGCGGCCCCCAGGTGGTCATGGAGACCAACGGCACGGGAGCGGGTTACGGGACCGGGTACCTCGGCGCCTTCCTCGTGGCCTCGCTGGCCTCGGCGTACGTCATGTACGGCTTCGACACGGCCGCGTCGCTCGGCGAGGAGTCCATCGACCCGTCCCGCAACGCGCCCCGCGCGATCATCCGGGCCATCGTCGCCTCCTTCGTCCTCGGCGGACTGATCCTGCTGCTCGCGCTGATGAGCGTCTCCAGCCTGAAGGGCGACAAGCTGTCCACGGACGGTCTGCAGTACATCGTGCTCGACGTGCTCGGTCCGACGGCCGGCAAGGCGATGCTGTGGTGTGTGCTGATCGCCGTCACGGTGTGCGCCCTGGCCGTGCACACGGCGGCGATCCGGCTGGCGTTCGCGATGGCCCGTGACAACAACCTGCCCTGGTCCGCGCGGCTGGCCAGGTGTCACCCGCGCTTCCGGACCCCGGTGCTGCCGACCGTGATCATCGGTGTGCTGGCGCTGTCGATCCTCGTGGTCAACATCCGCCAGCCACAGATCTTCACCGTCGTCACCAGCATCGGCATCATCATGATCTACCTCGCCTACCTGGGCGTGACCGGCCCCATGCTGGTGGCGCGGCTGCGCGGCAAGTGGCAGCCGGCGAGCGACGGGAAGTTCTCGCTCGGCCGCTGGGGGCTGCTCGTCAACATCGTCGCGGTGGTGTGGGGCGCGGCGATGACGACCAACCTGATCTGGCCGCGCGCCGCGGTCTACAACGCGGCGGCGCCCTTCCACTGGTACCTCCGGTGGGGCGCCGTCCTGTTCGTCGCCGTGATCGCGGGCGGTGGCTTCGCCTACTACTGGTTCGTGCAGCGGCACCGGACCGGTGTGCTCGAGGACCACCGCCTGGCGGACAGCTGATCAACCGGCGTTCGGCGCCGGCCTCTTGTACATCCGGGTCGCCGTGATCTCGCTGCGCACCTGCGCCCCTTCGCCCTCCCCGGCCGGGGCCTGCTGCGGCAGACCCGGCCGGAGGTGTTCCTCGACGCTGATGTACTTCAGGCCCGCCCGCAGGTCGGCGTCGTTGCGCAGCCGGATGACCAGCGGGAACTCCGCCAGCGCCGTGGTGTCGAACAGTCCCGTGGTGTAGAGGAGCTGCACGCCGAGGGCGTCCGAGACCGCGCGCTGGAGCTCCAGCAGATAGGTCGCGTTGGCGCGCCCGATGGGGTTGTCGAGGAACAGCGTGCCGGCGTACCGGTGCTTGTCCCGGCCCCGGTCGTTGCTCCTGAGCGCCGCCATCGTGCAGTACAGGGCGATGGCCGCGGTGAGCAGCTGGCCACCGGAGAACACGTCGCCCATCTGACCGACGGGGACCCGCTCGGCCCGCAGCACGGCGTCCGGCTTGAGGATCTCGACGGCGACGCCCTTGGGCTGGAGGGCCGCGCCGACCCCGCGCAGCAGCAGTGACACGCCGTCGCGCCGCAGGTCGGAGTTCTTCTTCACGGCGGACCGGGTCGCCTCGTCGATGACCTCGCCGAGCCGCTCGGTGAGGGTGCTCTGATCGGGCTCCTCGAAGCGGATGCGCAGGAACTCCTGGCCGGACCACTCGCCGAGCCCCTCGGGCAGCCGGGAGAGCCGCTGGGCCGAGCGCAGGGTGGCGAGCGCGGACTCGACGAGCCCGCGCAGCCGGTCCACGATCGAGTCCCTGTTGCGCTCCAGCTGCTCCAGCTCGTCCGTCAGGACCCGCAACCGGGGTGCGAAGGCGTTCGCCCACTTCTGCGCGTGCTCGGGCAGCGCGGAGGCCGGCAGCTCGCGGATCTGCTGGCGCGCCGGGGTGCGGACCTGCTCATAGCGCGTGGAGTTGGCGTGCCGGACGAGGATGTCACTGGCCTCGCGGACGGCGGACTCGGCGGCGGACAGGTCGGCGGCGCAGCCGCGCAGGGACCGGCGGGCCTCGGCGGCCGCCTGGCGGGCCTCCTCGGTGGTGCCCGGATAGGGCTCCGACTCCTCCTGGTCCTCGTCCGAGATGTGTTCCCGCAGCAGGTCCCGGAGCATCGCGGCGATCTCGTCGAAGCCGCCGGCCGCGTCCTCGGCGGCACGGTGGGCGGCCAGGAGTTCCGCGTGCGCCTCGCGTGCCTGGTTCAACGCCTCGGTGCGGGCTCCGAGTTCGGTCGTCGCGGTGCGCAACAGCGCCTGGGCGTGCTCGGCGTCGCGCGGCTGGAGCTCCTCGGGCAGCTCGGTGTGGGCGCCGCCGTCCTCGGGGGCGTGCCGCTCGGCCTCGCCGCGCAGCCGACCGAGCTGCTCGCTCGCGGTGGACACACGGGTCTCCAGCAGCTGCACCAGCTCTTCCGCGCGTGCGGCGGCGGCCTGCCTGGACGGCCCGTCGGAGCCGTCGGGCGACTGGAGCAACTGCTCCGCGCGCGTGCGGACCTTGTTGCTGAGCCGGTCCAGCTCGGTGCGGGCCGCGCTCTCGTCGCTCTCCCCGCGGGCCTGCTCGGCCCGCAGGTCCGCGCCGACGCCGACCTTCTCGTACAGCTGGGACGCCGCCCGGTAGGCCTCACGGAGGGCCGGCAGGGACGTCCGGGACGCGTCGGCCTCGGTTTCCAGTACGTCGTCGGGGGCGCCGGCGATCTCGGCGCGTTCGGCGCGCAGCGCACGCGCGGTACGTCGGGCGTCGTCGGCGGCGCGCTGGGCGCCGCGTCGGTCCTCGTCGGCGGCGCGGGCGCGCTCCAGGCAGGTCTGGGCGCGGGCCTCCGACTCGGCGGCCTCGTCGGCGAGTTCACGCACCTTGACCTGCCAGCCGGCCCGCTCACGCAGCCGGAAGGCGAGGCCGGCCAGGGCGTCGGCGGCTCGCCGGGCCTTCTGCGCCGCCTCCTGGCGCTCGTCGCGCACCTGGGCCGCCTCGGCGGCGATCTCGTCGGCCTCGGCGCGCACGGTCCGTGCCTCGGACAGCTCGGCCTCGGACTCCTCGGCGAACGCGCGCGCCTCCCGGGCGGATCCCGCCAGCTCGGTGAGCCGCCCGGCGGGACAGCCGGTGCGCCAGGAGGCCAGCCGGGCGGCCAGCTCGCGGTCCTTGCCGAGCCGCGCGGCGAGCCGGCGGATGTCCTCGTCCCGCTCGGTCGCCCGCGCGCGCAGCGCCTGCCGTTCCTCGTCGGCGGCCTGCTCGTCGTGCATGGCCGGGTTCGGCGGGACGAGGAAGACATCCCCGCTCTGCGCGTCGGCCGCCGGGGTCGGCGCCAGCAGGGCGGCGGCCGTACCGACGGCCACCGCCGATCGGGGCAGCAGGGCGGCGTCACCGAGCGCCACGCGAGCGCGGGCGTGCGAGGCGGGGTCGGTGATGATCACGCCGTCGACCAGTTCGGGCCGGGCGGCGAGCACACGCGCGTGGTCGGCGGGGTCGACGGCCTGCGCGAGGTAGCGCCAGCCGGGCAGGGCGGGGATGCCGTGCTCGCCGAGGAACTCGACCGTGGCCAGCACGTCGGGGCCGGGCGGCAGCAGTCCCCCGTCGCCGAGCGCGCCGAGGATGCGGGAGTCGTCGGCGGCCGCGGTCCGCAGCTCGAAGAGCTGCCGTTCGGCGGAGGTGACGGCGTCGTCGAGGAGGTCGCGCAGTTCGTCGGCGCAGCGGTCCAGGTCCTCGGGGGTCAGCAGGGAGTCGTCGCCGGGCTCGCCGTTCTGCCGTGGCTGCGGTATCCGCGGGCGTGCCCCGCCGCCGGTCAGACCGAGCAGCTCGGCGAGCCGTTCCTCACCGGCCAGGGACTCGGCGAGCCGCTGCTCGGCCTCGTACGACCGGTGCGCGGCGGTCGCCGCGTCGGCGGCCCGGGCCGCGGTGAGCTCGGCTCGGGACTCGGCGGAGGCGGCCTCGCGCGCGTGCTCGGCGGCCCTGTGCGAGGCGTCACGCGCGGCGTCCCAGGCGGCGACGGCGGTCTTCTCGGCATCGCTGGCGGCGAGGGCCGCGCGGGCGGGGTCGGCGTCGGGCGCGCTGTCGTCGAGCCAGCCCGCGCGTACGGCCTCGGCGGTCTCCTGCTCGACCTCGGAGAGGCGCTGACGCAGGTGTCCGACCTCGCTGCGGGCGCGCTGGGCGTCGGTGGCGGCGGACGTCGAGTCCCGGTGCGCGGACTCGCCGACCTCCTGGAGTGCCGCCGAGCGTTCCTCCTCCTCGTTGGCGAGGGCCTCGGCCTTCTCGGCGGCCGCGTGCAGGGCCCGTACGAGGTCGACGGCGGCCTTGGCGCGGGCGGCGAGCGCGGGGGCGGCGTCGCGTTCGGCCTCCTGGATCGCGACGGAGACCCGCGCGACCCGGTCGGCGGCGGCGCGGTGGCGCAGCACGGCCTCGGCGGCCTGCCAGGCGGAGTGCAGGGTGCGGGCGTCGGCGAGTTCGCGCTTCTGCGCGGCGGCGGACTTCTCGGCGCCGGCGAGCGCCAACGAGGCGTGACGGAAGGCGATTTCGGCAGCGATCAGCGCGCTGCGCTCCCGTGCGCTCTCGGAGTGCGTGACGGCGTAGGCGGCCGCCGTGACGCGCTGGGCGAGATCACCGGCCCGCGTCTTCTCCCGCACGCCCCGCGCGGACAGCCGCCGGGCCAGCGCGCGGGTGCGGCGCTCGGCGCCGGCGTGGACGTCACGCGCGCGTGCCCGCGCCTCGGCGGCCTCGACGATCCGCCCGAGCAGGTCCACCGAACCGGCGGTGAAGTCCCGTTCGGCGATCAGCTCGGCGCGGCGGCCCAGCTTGTTGCCGAAGCCGCTGACCAGGTCGGCGAGCCCGTCGGTGTCCCGGGTGTCGGTCACCGCGCGCAGCAGCAGGTCGGTGAAGTCGGAGTCCTTCTTGACCGCGAAGAGGCCGGCGGCCTCGCCCTCGTCGGCGTTCATCTCCCGCTGGTAGCGGAAGAGTTCGGGGTCCAGGCCCAGCTCGCCGAGGTGCTCGATCCACCGGTCGTGAATCTCCTCCCAGTGCACCTCCAGGTGCGGATACGCCTTCCCCGCCTCGGTGAGGGCGTCCCGGAAACCCTTCATGGTGCGCCGCCGCCCCTGCGCGCCGGAGGCTCCCTCGACGGGCGGGCGTACGGCGGTGGACTCGGCGACAGGCAGGTTGTCCAGGCTCAGCCCGGGCCCGGGCCGGAACGAGTACCAGGCCTCCGCGAACTTCCGCGGGTCGTTGGACACCTGTCGCCCGCGCCACTCGCTCACCTTGCCGACGACGACGCACTCGCCGGTGAGCACGTGCTGCCATTCCAGCGCCACGTGTCCGCAGTCGTCGGCGAGCAAGAACTTGCGCAGCACGCCGGAGCTGGCGCCGCCGAGGGTGTTGCGGTGGCCCGGCAGCATCACCGAGAAGATCAGCTTGAGCAGGACGGACTTGCCGCCGCCGTTCTCCAGGAAGAGCACGCCCGCGGGCGCGGGCCTGCGCGGCGGGCCGACGGGCTCCTCCTCGAAGAACTCCGCCTGTGTGGGGGCGGGGTCGGGCACGATGCCGCCCACGCCCCGCAGGTCGAGCACGGTGTCGGCGTAGCGCGCACCGGCAGGCCCGATGGAGTAGAGGCGGACTCGGGACAGCTCGTACATGGCGGACTCTCGTAAGTCTTCGGCAGATCGGGGGGGGTGGCGCTTCCGGAGTTCAGGGGCCCGAGGGCCCGTGAGCTCCGGAAGCTCGCAAACTCGGAAGCTGGTCGGCTCGGAGGCTTCAGGAGTGGAACGGCAGCCCGGCGTCGGCCACCAGGTGCAGGTCGTCGGTCTCCTCGGCGGGCAGCAGCGTCGGAGAGCCGTCGGTGACCGGGACGATCCCCAGCTCCAGCAGCTCGGCCATGGCGGCACCGCCCGCCATGTCACGCACCTGGAGCTGGTAGCGGGCGGTCGTCCGGTAGGTGCCGCCGCCGTCGTCACCGGTCCGCTGGAGGAACCCGGAGTCGGTGAGGAACGCGACGGCCTTGCCGACGATGCCGGTCGTGGAACCGGCGAGTCTGCGCGCGTCCTTGGTGGCGCCGGTGGAGCTGCGTCTGGCCCAGATCCGCCAGGCGGCCTCCAGTCCGGGCGCGTCGGTGGCGGGGTCGGTGTTCTCGCCCTGCTCCTCCGCCCGCTCCTCCAGCCGGTGGCAGGCCTGGCGCACGAAGGCGTCCACCCCGTTGACGCTGACCCGGCCGATGTAGCCGTCGTCGGCCAGGTCCTCGGGCCGGGGGAACGCCATCGCGGCGACGGAGAGGTGCGCGAGCCCGTGCAGGAACCGGTCGCCGCCGTCGGCGGACGTACGCCGCGCGTAGTCCCCCATCCGCACGGCGAACACCGAGTCCTCGGCGGCGGTCACCGCCATCCCCGCGCGCGGGGAGACCTCCAGCACGATCAGCCCCAGTCCGGCGGCCACGGCGTCGGCGAGCCGCGCGAACGGCGGATCCTCGCGGTACCGCCGCAGCAGCTCCGCGTACTCCTGGTCCCGCGCGGGCTGCACCTTGGGCTGCAGCCCGAAGGCGACGAGCCGCGCCGCGTCGGCGGCGTCGGCGGGGGTGACGGCGGCGCTCACCGCCGGGGCGGGGGCCTCCGTATCGCTCCACTCGACGTGCTCGGTCACAGCTTCGGCTCCTTGGTGTTCTCGTGCTCGGCGGTGTTCTCGTGCTCGGCCACTCGGTTCCCGACCCGGCTCATGCCGCCTCCGTGCGGTCCGCCGCCATCCCCGCGGCGTCCAACAGGGCGGTGCCGACGATGAGATCGGCCCCGCCGAACCCCGGGTCGTCCAGTTCCTGCCCGTCGTCCACGGCGAACAGCAGTTTCTCCTCGCCCTGGCGGTAGGCGGTGCCCACGGCCGGACTGGCGGCGTGCACGGCCAGCAGCGCCACCAGGTAGGCCAGCTCTTCGCCCTCCTTGGCGCGCGCCTCCTCGAGCAGTCCCGACAGCCGTCGTGGCGCGTCCGCCGGCAGGTCGAGCAGCTGCTTGGCCATCGCCAGCTGTTCCTCGCTGAACCGGCTGTCGTCCGGCGTCGCGATGAGGTCCGGCTCCGGCATCTCCGCCCCCAGGTGCTCGCGCTCCACCGGCGGCGTCAGCAGCAGGTCGACGAGATCGCCCACCCGCACCGACACCGGCGTGCGCAGCCCGGCCCCCCGCGCGAAGAACGCGTCGGTGACCCGGACCGCCTGCTCCAGCGGCAACGGCAGCACGGGGGTGACGAGATGCCCGTAGAGGTCTATCCCCGACGAGGTCATGGGCGTGGCGAAGGCCTGTCGGTCCTGCTCGGCGCGGAACAGCGGGCCGGCCTCCAGCAGCCGGGACTGCAACTGGGTGTGCCGGCGGATGCAGTCCTTCACGATGTCGACGAGCTCGGCGGCCCGCCGCTTGTTCTCCGCGTCCTCGATCTCGTCGCGTGCCTTGCGGATGTTGGTGAGGATCGCGTTCTCGTGGCGGTAGCGGTCGGCGACGTGGTCGAGGGCCTCGGCGATCATGTCGGGCACGGCGTTGAGCCAGTCCACCGCGCGCACGTTGCGCCGGGTCGCCTCCAGGGCGCGGCGCAGCGTCTCCGAGTACTGCACGGTGCGGTAGCGGGCCTGCTCGGCGGCCAGCTGGGCGTCGGCGAGACGGCCGCGCCGGATGAGCACCTCCAGCTTGACCTCGGCGGCGATCTGCGCGCTGGTGACGTCGGTGTCGAGGGCGCCGACGAGGACGTTGACCGCCTCGTCGGTCGTGCGGAGGTAGACCACGCCGCCGTGGCCGGGGACCTCTTCGATCAGCTTGAAGTCGTAGTCGCGGCGCACATACGTGCCGTCCGGCGCGAAGGTGCCGTATACGGCGCGGAAGCCGCGGTCGACGCTGCCGACGTTGATCAGGTTCTCCAGGACCCAGCGGGCCACCCGCTCGTGCTCGGCGACGGGCCGCCGCGGGGCCTGCGCGGCGATGCGCGGCATGAGGCGGGCCACTATCTGGTCGTGGTCGGCGCCGGTGTCGAAGTCCATGTTGAGCGTGACGAGGTCGATGGCGGCGAGGGCGATCTCCGCCATGCCGTAGACCGAGTACTCGCCGGCGAGGTTGGCCTTGCGTGCGTCGAGGTCGTGGATCGGCGCGGTGCAGGCGAGCGCGCGCAGCCGCCGCGCCAGCCCCTCGTCGGCGGCCGGGCCCGGAGCGGGGCGCGGCCCCGCGCTGAGCTGGGGCGGAACACGGTCCGTCGACGCAGGCGAAGTCACGGTGCACAGACTAGGTCCTCGGTCTGACATCGACCCAAACGAGGCCTATCGCCTCCGGCGGGACGGCCGGACGACTACAGGTCGTTCTCCGGCTGCGGGCCGGTGGGGGCCGGTCGCGCAGTTCCCGCCCCCTACGGGGCGCCGTCGCCCTCGACCCTTCGCCGGTAGGCCTCGAGCACGCGTTCCGACGAGTCGGCCAGGTAGACGGCGAGCAGCCGCTCGGCCTCCGCCGCGTCCCGCGCCTCCAGGGCCTGGAGGATCTGGCGGTTGCGCTGGAGGTACGGCTCGTGCAGCCGGCGGGGCTCGTCGACGAGGTGGAAGGCGAGGCGCAGCTCGGCGAAGACGCCGCGCATCAGCTCGTCGGTGCGAGCGCTTCCGGCCAGGGCCACCAGTTCGCGGTGGAAGTGGAAGTTGGCGGTACCCAGCCCTTTCCAGTCATTCTCGACGGACGCGACCTGACCCTCGGTGACGCTCGCACGAAGGCCGTCCAGCGTGTACGGCGGCTCCCCCAGTCCCCGCACGACGGCGCACTCGACGAGCGCGCGCGTGCGGTAGATGTCCTCGACGTCCTCGACGGTCAGCACCCGGACGAAGACGCCACGGTTCAACTCGTGGACGAGCAGGCGCTCGTGGGTGAGCAGCCGGAACGCCTCGCGCAGCGTGTTGCGGGAGACACCGAGCGCCCCGCCGATGCTGTCCTCCGACAGCCGTGTGCCGGGCGGGAAATAGCCCTCGGCGATGCGGCTTCGGAGGATGTCCGAAACCCGTTCGGCCGTGCTCGTGCGGCCCAGGAGGGCGCGGTCGTCGGCCAGTCCCGCCAGCTGCTCTGCCATGCCCGGAATTCAACCGCAGACACGAGAACGAAACAACATGGGTATTGAAGGATCGTTCAACGATCCTCTACCTTCGTTTCCATGGCACCGCCCGTCCCCACCGCGGCGACCCGCCTCCGCACGGCACGGCTCACTCCCCGCACCCTCCGTCCTCCCACAGCGAGGTGCCCCATGAGCACGCCTCTTCCACCACCGACCCCGGCCACCGACACCCGCCCCGCCACCGCCGCACACGCTCCCGACGACGGCGCCCTGGCCTGGCTGCGGGCCCTCGGCCCGCGCGGCCGCCGCGCCTTCGCCGGCGCGTTCGGCGGCTACGCCCTCGACTCCTACGACTACTTCACGCTGCCGCTGAGCATGGTCGCGCTGGCGGCGTACTTCGGTCTGGACAGCGGTCAGACCGGCCTGTTCACCACCGTCACCCTGGTCGCCTCCGCTATCGGCGGCGCCGTGGCGGGGGTGCTGGCCGACCGGATCGGCCGGGTCAGGGCCCTGATGATCACGGTGATCACCTACGCGGTCTTCACCGTCGCCTGCGGCTTCGCACCCACCTATGGGTGGCTGCTGGTCTTCCGGTCCCTCCAGGGCCTCGGCTTCGGCGGCGAGTGGGCGGTCGGCGCGATCCTGGTCGCCGAGTACGCGAGCGCGAAGCACCGGGGGCGCACCCTGGGCGCGATCCAGAGCTCGTGGGCCGTCGGCTGGGGCCTCGCGGTACTCACGTACACACTGGTCTTCTCGTTCTTCGGCGACGACATCGCCTGGCGCGTGATGTTCTGGACGGGCGCGCTGCCCGCGCTGCTCGTGGTGTGGATGCGGCGCCGGGTACAGGACGCCCCGCAGGCCGCCGCCGCACGCGAACAGAGCGCCGAGAGGGGCTCGTTCCCGGCGATCTTCAAGGGACCGCTGCTGCGGACGACGCTCTTCGCGGGCCTGCTCTCCACCGGTGTGCAGGGCGGCTACTACACCCTGGCGACCTGGGTGCCGACCTATCTGAAATCCGAGCGCGGCCTGTCGGTGGTCGGCACCGGCGGCTATCTGACCTTCCTGATCTCGGGGGCCTTCCTCGGCTACCTCACGGGCGGCTATCTCACCGACCGGCTGGGCCGGCGCCGCAACATCTGGCTGTTCGCCCTGCTGTCGGCGGTGTGCATCCTGGCGTACGCGAACATCCCGAGCGGCGCGGACACCGTGCTCCTCGTGCTCGGTTTCCCGCTCGGATTCTGCATGTCGGCGATCTTCAGCGGCTTCGGGTCCTATCTGAGCGAGCTGTACCCGACGGCCCTGCGCGGCACGGGACAGGGTTTCACCTACAACACCGGCCGCGCCGTGGGCGCCGTCTTCCCCACCACGGTCGGCTTCCTCGCCGACAGCTGGGGCGTGGGCGGCGCGCTGGTGTTCGGCGCGATCGGATACGCCATCGCCGCCCTGGCGCTGCTGGGGCTTCCGGAGACCCGCGGGAAGGAACTGGAGTGAACCGTCCGATCCTCACGCAGCACCGCCGTCCGCCCCTCGTCGAGGACCGTCCCGTCACCCTCCTCGACGAGCACGCGCACGCGTGGAGCCCCGCCAGCGCACGGGCCCGCTTCCGGGCGGGCCTGGCGGGCCCCACGGCCGGGGTCGCGGGCGGCCACACCCAGGTCAACCTGATCTCGGTGCCGGCCGACTGGGCGTACGACATGCTCCTGTTCTGCCAGCGCAACCCGAAGCCCTGTCCCGTCCTCGACGTCACGGACGCCGGCTCCTGGACGACCGTCCTGGCCGAGGGCGCCGACCTGCGCACCGATCTGCCGCGCTACCGGGTCTGGGCGGACGGGGAGCTGGTGGACGAGCCGACGGACGTGCGCGCGTACTGGCGTGACGACCTGGTGTCGTTCCTGATCGGGTGCAGTTTCACCTTCGAGTGGGCGCTGTCCGGGGCGGGCGTGCCGATCCGGCACGTCGAGCAGGGACGCAACGTCCCGATGTACGTGACGAGCCGCCCGTGCCGGCCCGCGGGGCGGCTGCACGGCCCCCTGGTGGTGTCCATGCGTCCGGTGCCGCCGCAGCACCTCGCGGCGGCCATCCGGGAGAGCAGCCTGCTCCCGGCGGTGCACGGCGGCCCCGTACACTGCGGCGATCCGTCGGGACTGGGCATCGACGACCTCGGCCGGCCCGACTTCGGCGACCCCGTGGAAGCCGCGCCGGACGACATCCCGGTGTTCTGGGCCTGCGGTGTGACCCCGCAGGCCGCGGTGATGGCCTCGCGCCCGCCCTTCGCCCTCACCCACGCCCCGGGACAGATGTTCCTCACCGACGCCCGCGACGAGCAGTACCGCGTGGCTTGAGAAGGAGATACGAAGGAACCATGAGCGCGACGACCGCGATCGATCTGAACGCCGACCTCGGCGAGGGCTTCGGCCGCTGGCAGCTGACCGACGACGAGCAGCTGCTGTCCGTCGTCAGCAGCGCCAATGTGGCCTGTGGCTTCCACGCCGGGGACGCGGTCACCATGCGCCGGGTGTGCGAGCTGGCGGCCGAGCGGGGAGTGACGATCGGCGCGCAGGTCTCCTACCGGGACCTGGCCGGGTTCGGACGGCGCGCCATGGACGTGCCGTCCGCCGAGCTGACCGCCGAGGTGGCGTACCAGATCGGCGCCCTGGAGGTGTTCGCCCGGGCGGCGGGCGCGCGCGTGGCGTACGTGAAGCCGCACGGCGCGCTCTACAACCGGGTCGTGCACGACGAGGAGCAGGCCGGTGCGGTGGTCGAAGGGGTCCTCCTCGCCGGCGCCGCGCTGCCCGTGCTCGGGCTGCCCGGCTCACGCCTGCTGGAGCTGGCCCGGGTAGCGGGTCTCCCGGCCGTCCCGGAGGCCTTCGCGGACCGCGCGTACACCGAGGAGGGCACGCTCGTGCCCCGTGGGCGGGCCGGGGCCGTGGTCACCGACCCGGACGCCGTCGTGGAACGGTCGGTGCGCCTGGCCCGCCTCGGGCAGGTCACCTCCCACGCGGGATCGTCCATCGAGGTACGCGCGCGTTCGCTGTGCCTGCACGGCGACACGCCCGGCGCGGTGGAGCTGGCCCGCCGGGTCCGGCGTGGGCTGGAGGAGTCGGGCGTACGAGTGGAGGCCTTCGTATGAGCGTGCGCGTCCTGCCCGTCGGCGACGACGCCCTGCTCGTCGAGCTGGCGTCGGGCGCGGAGGCCGAGGCGCTGCACGCGGAGCTGCTGCGTCGCCGCGCGGCGGGCCAGCTCGGCGCCCGCGAGATCGTCCCGGCGGCCCGCACCGTCCTCCTGGACGGTCTGACCGACCCCGGCCGGCTGGCGTCCGAGCTGGCCGCGTCCGACGTACCGCCCGCTCCTCCGCGTGAGCAGGCGGCCGTGGAGATCCCGATCCGTTACGACGGCCCGGACCTGGCCGAGGTCGCCGCCCACTGGGGGGTACCTCAGGAGGAGGTGGCCCGCATCCACGCGGCCACCGAGTTCCGGGTCGCCTTCTGCGGGTTCGCGCCCGGCTTCGGCTACCTCACCGGCCTGCCGTCGCGCTACGACGTGCCGCGCCGGGCCACCCCGCGCACCGCCGTACCGGCCGGTTCGGTGGGGCTGGCGGGGCCGTACACGGGGGTGTACCCACGTTCGTCGCCGGGCGGCTGGCAGTTGATCGGCAGCACGGAGGCGGTGCTGTGGGACCACGCGCGCGTGCCGGCCGCCCTGCTGTCGCCGGGCACGCTCGTGCGCTTCGTCCCGGTGGGACCGGCGAGGCCGGTGGAGCCGGTGGAGCCGGTGGGCAGCTCATGAGCGACCGAGCAGTCTCCGTCGTCCGCGCCGGGGCGCTCACCACGGTGCAGGACCGGGGCCGCCCGGGACACGCGCATCTCGGCGTGCCCCGTTCCGGCGCTCTCGACGCGCCCGCGGCGGCCCTCGTCAACCGGCTGGTGGGCAACCCGCCCGACGCGGCCGTGCTGGAGACGACGCTCACCGGCTGTGCCCTCAGGCCGCGTTCCGACGTGACCGTCGCGGTCGGCGGCGCGCCCTGTCGGGTCACGGCCGACGGCCGGCCGGTCGCCTGGGGCGCGCCCGTACGGGTACGAGCCGGGACCCTTCTGGACATCGGACCTGCCGTCCGCGGGGTCCGCACCTACGTGGCCCTGGCAGGCGGCGTCATCGTCGAGCCGGTCCTCGGCAGCCGGTCCACGGATCTGCTCTCGGGCCTCGGCCCCGCGCCGCTCACGGACGGCACCGTCCTGCCCCTGGGGCGCGAACTCGTCCCGCACGCGCGCGTGGACGTCGCCCCGCAGCCTGCGCCGCCGGCCGAACTCGTCCTCCGGGTGACGCTCGGCCCACGGGACGACTGGTTCACCCCGGACGCGCTCCGCGCCTTCACGTCGCGGACGTTCCTCGTGTCGTCGGCGAGCAATCGCATCGGGCTGCGTACCGAGGGGCCCGCCCTGGAGCGCGCCCGGAGCGGTGAGCTGGCGAGCGAGGGCATGGTCCTGGGGGCCGTACAGGTTCCGCCCGCCGGCCGGCCGGTGGTCTTCCTGGCCGATCACCCGACCACCGGGGGCTACCCGGTGATCGGGGTCGTCCGCGCGGGCGACCTCGCGGCCGCGGCCCAGGCCGTGCCCGGAACGCCGGTCCGCTTCGTGGCCGTGCGCCGAAGGTGACGCAGGCGGCGCCCGCCTGGGCCTCAGGTGGCGTCCGGCTGACCTCAGGCGGCGTCCGGCCGCCGCTCCGCCACGGAGAGCGCGGCGAGCGCCGCGGACACCGCCGCGGAGGCCCGCAGATCGAGGCGGGCGCTCGTCCCCCGCGCGCGGTGCCGCAGCTCGTCGGCGGCCAGCGTGAGCAGTTGCGGAAGCAGGTCGGTGCACCGCCGGGCCACCCAGCCGGTGCCCGCGGTCGCCAGCCACCACAGGCTCGCCGAGGTCGTCGGCGCCGCGAACTCGGGCTCGGGCGAGGGCGCTGAGCCGGTCGCGAGACCCGCCTCGGCCAGCACCGCGTGGAAGCGCACGGCCAGTTGCCGGTGCCCCCGTTCCCCGGGGTGGAGCCGGTCAGCGCTCCACATGGCCCGGTCCGTCAGCCAGGCGCCCTCCGCGGCGTGCAGGTGGACGGCGCCGTACCGCTCGGAGAGCGCGTGGACGACGGCGTTGACCGCGCGCTGCCGCCGCGCCAGTGGCCGGGCCAGGGCCCCGGGCAGCCCGAGGGCGCCGCCCGGGTCGGGCAGGCACGCGGTGAGCAGGACCGCGCCCTGCTCGGCGAAGGAACCGTAGACCGTGTCGAGCCGGGCGGCCACGGCATGGATGTCGAAGGTGCAGCGCAGGGTGTCGTTGACGCCGACGACCACGGAGACGACGTCGGGCCGGAGCTCGAGCCCGGCCGGGAGCTGCCGTTCCAGTACGTCCCGCGTCTGCGCGCCGCTGACCGCGAGATTGATGAACTCCACGGGCCGCACGGGCTCTATGGGCTCTGCGGGCTCTACGGGTTCTTCGGGCTCTCCGCGTTCTCGGAGCTCTCCGGGCTCCGAGGGATCCGCGACCCCCTCGGCCCCCTCGCTCCTCCCAAGCCCCTCGGTCCCGGCGACGACCGCCACAGCCGCCACAGCCGGCGCAGCCCCCGCAGCCGCCACAGCCGGCGCAGCCCCCGCAGCCCCCTCGGCCTCGCCGACGAGCCCCTGGGCGAGCAGCGCGGCCCAGCCGCGCCACCCGTCGCCCACGGGGTCCCCCACGCCCTCGGTGAGCGAGTCCCCGAGGGCGACGAAGCGGACGCGTCTCATCCGAGGCCTCCGGGCACGAAAGGACGGACAGGGGCGGTCCCCGGCGCCGTGACCGACACCGCCGCGTCGTGCGCCGCGAGGAAGGCGTCGACCGCCGTACCCCAGCCGAAGCACTCCGCACGCGCGCGTGCGGCCTCCCGGCGGGCCGCGAGGGGACGCCCCAGGAGGTTCTGCACGGCGTCGGCGAACGCCTCTCCCCGGTCGGTCGCCGTGGCCCCGGCGGCGCCGATCACCTCGGGGAGGGCCGAGGAGGCGCTCGCGACGACGGGGGTCCCGCACGCCATGGCCTCCAGGGCGGCGAGCCCGAAGGTCTCCGCGGGCCCCGGGGCCAGGCACACGTCGGCCGAGGCCTGCAGGGCCCCGAGCGCGCCCCGGTCGGAGACGTGCCCCAGGAACGTCACGGGCAGCCCGCGCTCACGGGCGCGCTGCTCCAGCCGCGGCCGCAGCGGACCGTCGCCCGCGACGACCAGCACCGCCCGCGCACCGCGCCGCAGCAACGCCTCCAGGGCGTCCAGCGCCGTACCGGGCCGCTTCTCCACGGACAGGCGGGTGCACATCACCAGCAGGGTCTGGTCCTCGCGCGCGTGGCGGGACCGCAGCCCGGCGTCCCGCAGGGCGGGGTGCCGTTCCACGAGGTCGACGCCCAGGGGCGCCCGTACGACGTTGCGCGCCCCGATCCGCACGAACTCCCGCTCGGCGAACTCGGTGGTGCACACCACGCGCGCGTACGTGTGCGCCGTACGCAGGTTGAGCGCGTCGGCGGCGCGCCGGGCCGCCCCTTCCGGCACGCCCCAGGTGCGCAGGACGCCGTCGGCGGTCTCGTGGGAGACCATCACGGCGGGAACTCGGGCCCGCCGCGCCCACTTGCCGGTCCAGCGCAGCGTCGTGCGGTCGGAGACCTCCAGACGGTCGGGGGCGAGTTCCGCCAGCAGGCGGGCGACCCGCCGCTTGTCGGTGAGGACGCGGTAGCCGCCGGTGCCGGGCAGCAGCGGCCCCGGCAGGGTGATCACCCGCCCCTGCTCGGTCGGACGGTCGCTCTCCCGCTCTCCGGGCACGATCAGGACCGGCTCGTGGCCGGCCGCGCGATAGCCCTTGCCGAGTTCGCGCAGGGCCGTGCGCAGTCCGCCCGAGGCGGGGGCGACGAAGTTGGCGAGCCGCACGATCCGCAGCGGCCCGCTCTGCGTGGGGGTGAGGCGCGCGGAACCGTTTCCGCAGTCGGCGCCCCTCGTGTCGTTCGGGCCGCTCGTGTCGTTCGGGCCGTTCATGCCGCCACCACCAGTCGACGCGCGGCGAGCACGTCCTCGTAGTGACCGATGAGCCGGTCGCCGACGGCGGCCCAGGTGCGTCCCTCGACCGTGGCCCGCCCGGCGGCGCCGTAGACGGCCCGCCGCGCGGGGTCGGCCACCAGCTCCGCCACCGCATCCCGCACGACGGTGGCGTCCCGGGGCGGGACGAGCAGGCCGGTGCGCCCGTGGGCGACCAGGTCCAGGGGGCCGCCCGCGGCGGGCGCGACCACCGGCACACCACTGGCCATGGCCTCCTGCACGGTCTGGCAGAAGGTCTCGAAGGGGCCGGTGTGCGCGAACACGTCCAGCGAGGCGAAGATCCGGGCGAGTTCGTCGCCGGTGCGGTTGCCCAGGAAGACCGCGCCCGGCAGGGACTCCTCCAGCCCGGGCCGGCTCGGTCCGTCGCCCACCACCACGACCCGGACGCCCGGCAGCCCGCATACGCCGGACAGCAGCTCGACATGTTTCTCGGGGGCGAGCCGTCCGACGTAGCCGACGATCAGCTCGCCGTTCGGGGCGAGAGCGCGGCGCAGCGTTTCGTCGCGCCGGTCGGGGCGGAAGCGCAGGGTGTCCACGCCCCGCGGCCACAGCTTCACCCGGGGCACACCGTGCGTGTCCAGGTCGTGCAGGGCCGCGCTGGAGGGGGCGAGGGTGAGGTCGGCGGCGGCGTGGACGGACCGTATCCGGCGCCAGGCGGCTGCCTCGCCGGCGCCCATGTAGGTGCGGGCGTAGCCGCCCAGGTCGGTCTGGTAGACGGCGACGGCGGGGATGCCGAGCCGGGCGGCTGCCGCCATGCCCCGGACGCCGAGGATGAACGGGCTGGCCAGGTGGACCAGGTCGGCACGGTGTTCGGCGATGGCGGCGGCGACGCGTCGGCTGGGGAGGGCGACGCGGACCTGGGGGTAGCCGGGGAGCGGAAGGGAGGGGACTCGGACGACGGGGCAGGGCGCTTCGGCGTCCGGCCCGGTCCCGGCGGCGGTGGCCGGGGCGACGACGACGGGGGTGTGACCGCGATCGACGAGGTGTCGGGCGGTCTGGAAGGCGCAATGGGCCACGCCGTTCACGTCGGGGGGAAAGGATTCGGTCACGATGACGACACGCATACCCGTGTTGTCGCCGCCCCGGACGTGGACGCGTCAAAGTGGATCTTTCCGAACGACTAACGTCCCGTGAGCGTTGCGCTGCGCACCCGGTCCTCACGCGATGTGTACCGCGCGGGTCGGACGGCGTCCATGCCGGTCCGCCCGGCAGGCCATCAGGTGTTCATCTGCGCCGGACCGGCCGCCGCCAGGCTCCCCTCGGGCGGCGGCCGGTCCCCGGCGTTCACATCGCGGACGCGGCGTCCGGTCCGATCCGGCTCCTCACGGCCGTCTGGACCTCCGCCTCCTCGGCCGGGTCGGCGGCGAGCCGGCGCAGGCGCTCCACGACCCGGGCGTCGCCGGTCTCGGCGTGCCGGGCGGCGATCTCGCGGGTGCCCTCCTCGCAGTCCCAGAGGCACTCGACGGCGAAGCCGGCGGCGTAGGAGGGGTCGGTGGCGGCGAGTGCGCGGGCGCAGCGCCCGCGCAGATGGGACGAGGCCGTCTCGCGGTAGATGTGGCGCAGCACGGGTGCCGCGCAGACGATGCCGAGCCGTCCGGCGCCGTCGACGAGGGTCCACAGGCTCGGCGCGTCGCAGCCTTCGCCGCGTACGGCCTCGCGCAGGGCGCCGAGGACGAGGTCGCTGTCCTGGGTGCCGCCCCGGCAGGCGAGCATGCGGCCGGCCGCGGCGCCCAGGGGGTCGGGCCGGTGGGCCCAGCCGCGGGCCCGGTCCACGGCGGCGACGCTGCGCATCCGCTCGAAGGCGTCGACGGCGGCCTCGACGACGGGCGTCGAGCCGGTGGCCACGGCCTGTTCGATCAGCACGAGGGCGTCGGGATCGTTGAAGTCGGCGAGGTAGCGCAGGGCGGTGCACCGGGCGCCCTCGGTGCCGTCCTTGGCGGCCTGCACGATCTCGGGGCGGTCCTCGGGCCCGGCCACGGCGGAGAGGCAGCGGGCGGCGGGGACATGGAGCGCGACTCCGCGTTCGACGCCCTGCTGGGCCCAGGCGAAGACGGCCTGGACGCTCCAGCCGGGGCGTGGTCCGCTCGGGGTGAGCTGCCGTTGCCAGAGGTCGAAACAGCCGGCCTCCTGAGCGGCACGCACGCGCGTGGAGACGTACTCGCGGGGATCCTCGGCCCACAGCCGCCAGGGCCGTGGCTCGAAGGCGTCCCGTACGGCGGCGGCGAGTTCGGTCTCGCCCTCGGTATCGGTGGCGAACCGTGCGAGCACGGGTGCCGCGAGGGCCCGCAGACCGGCGTCGTCGTCCCGTAGGGCGAGTTCGTCCAGGGCCCAGGCCCAGTTGGCTCCCGAGGCCGCGTACCGGCGCAGCAGGGCCAGGGCGTCCCGCCTGCCGTAGGAGGCGAGATGGCCGAGGACGGCCAGAGCCAGGCCCGTACGGGTCTCCTCGGTGTCGAAGGAGTCCTCGACGTCGAAGAGGTGGGCCTCGATCTCGTCCAGCTCGCCGTTGAGGTCGAGGTAGAGACGGGCGTAATAGAGGGAGCGGTTCTCCACCTGCCAGTCGTGGCGGGGGTCCCGCAGCACACAGTGGTTCAGCGCCGCGAGCGCTTCGGCTCGCGGAGCGGTGAGCGCGTGCAACGTTCCGTCGCCGCGGCCCCTCTGGAGCAGGCCGAGCAGCGTACCGCTGGGCGCTATGACCGGATCGAACATGGGAAACAGCCTCACATCAAGCGTCGACGCAACCGGGGACCTGCATTACCTGGCCGCGTGACAACACGTCGGGGCGCCCGCCGTTTCCTGCTTGCTGTAGACCATTTTCCTCTGCCTCTCGTCGGTGGCCCATGCGGACCGCGTCACGGCCCGCGCGGTGCGGCAACACCTGCCCAGCCATCGCGTCCGTGAATCACGACGTCATGATGACCCGGCTGTTCTACCTGCCGCGACCGAAATTTCCGGCGGCCTTGTACCGCCTCCCCCGTGGTCGTCGATTTACCTGGTCAGGAACTACCTTCGACCTGCTCAGGACGGTCGGCTCAGTGCACGCCGAACAGTTCCAGCAGCTCCGCCCTGTCGAACATGCGAGCGGTGTCCACGGCCGACGGGGTCCCCTGGGAGGGGTCGGCGCCGGCCTCCAGCAGGACCTTGATGACGTCCGCCTCGCCCTTGAAGGCCGCCCCGGCGAGCGGAGTCTGGCCCCGGTCGTTGATCCGGTCGGCCTCGGCGCCGCGGGCCAACAGGGCCCGGACCGCGTCGGCGTGGCCGTGGTACGCGGCGAGCATCACCAGGGAGTCGCCGCGGTCGTTCGTGAGGTTGGCCGGAACACCCGCGTCGACGTACGCCACGAGCTCCTCGGTCCGGCCCCCACGGGCCAGATCGAAGATCTTGGTCGCCAGCTCCACGACCTCCGGGTCGGGGGCTTCGCTCATCGTCCGGTCCGCCTCTCCACTCAACCGTTCAGGTGAATCGCCAGGGTACTGGCTCGTCGGACACATGGCCGGTCCCCAGGGCGGCAACCATCACGGGCAGACCCGTTCGACGCAACTCTCCTGCTCAGGCAGCCCACCAGGTCTTCCGCCTACTGGGGGAAATCAGCCGTATTTCACCCAGTTGCACCTTTTATAGTATGGATACATCCTGTGATCCTGGAAGTACTCATGGTGACTGTCCCCCGCGAACCAGGAGAACCCAAATGATCCTGTCCATGTCAGGCGTAGTCCTGCTCGGCATCATCGTCTTCCTCTTCTTCCGAAAGGACGGGCTCAAGGCGTCACACGCCGTGGTCTCGGCCCTGTTCGGGTTCTACATGGCCAGTACGGCCATCGCCCCGAGCATCAAGGCAGGCGGCGAGAGCCTGGCGAGCCTCCTCGGCGGCATCAAGTTCTGACGCCGCCCGTCCCGTCCGTACGCACCTCACAGGAGACAGCAGTGGCACGGCGCCCCCTTCCCAGCATCCTGAGCACAGGCAGCGCGCAGATCGCCCGGAGCCGGGAGCTGGCCCGGACGGCGGCCGACAGCGCCACCGATGTCCTCCATCCGCTGATCACGATCACCCGCGGACTGCGCCGGCTGGCCTCGGCCGGGCGGCGCAGGTGGGCCGAGACCCCCAAGGACAGGCGCGGACCGCTGCTGTTCCTGGTGGCCTCGTTGATCCTGGTCGTGGCGCTGGTGCCGTACGGCCCGCTGCTCGCCGTCGTCACCCTGATGGCGGCAGCGGCCTGGCAGGGCAGGGACCGCACCCCACCGGTTCCGGACGGCCCCGACGAGTCGCAGATCCAGCGACTGCAGGTGCTGTACGAGGCCCTGGTCCCGTACTTCTCGACGGCCGACGACCCCGCTCCCCTGTACGCCCACGGCGGCGACTGGGAGACCGTCTTCCCGACGCCGGAGTTCGACGACTCGGGCCGCGTGGCCCGCCTCGTGATCCGCTACCCCGCGTTCTTCCCGGACGGAGAGGCCGCCCCACGCGCGCGGATCGAGCAGCTGCTCGCCGCGAAGTCCGGCCGTGGCCGCGAGTACCTCTTCGTCTGGGACGAGGAGGGCAACGAACTCACGCTCAGTGTCCTCACGCCCCTCCCCACCGACATCGCGGCCCAACGTTTCGTCACCGCCCCCGGCGAGACGGTCCTGGGCTTCACCGACCCCTCCCGGGTCCCGCGCACGCTCCCCCTCACCCACGGCGAGGACCGGCGCGACGTACCGCCGGTCGTCTGGCGCACCGGCATCCGTTCCACCGAGCCGCACCTGCTGGCGGTCGGCCAGCCCGGCAGCGGCACCTCCACCCTGCTGCGCTCCATCGCCCTCCAGGCCCTCCAGCACGGCGACGTGCTGGTGATCGAGGGCGGCGGCACGGGCGAGTACGCCTGCCTCACCGGCCGGGACGGCGTCCTGGGCGTCGAGGTCGGGCTGGCCGGGGCGCTGGCCGCCCTGGAGTGGGCGGTGCACGAGACGGAGCGCCGGCTCGTCGCCGCGAACCGCGCCCGGCAGGCGGGCGACCCTCCGCCGGAGGACACCAAACAGCCGCTGTGGATCCTCGTCGACCGCCCCACCGCCTTCACCCACCTGGCCGACACGGACGGCCACAAGGACCCGCAGTCCCTCCTCCAGGTCCCCCTGAGGCACGGCCGCGCGGTCGGGGTCACGGTGGTGGTGGCCGAGCAGTTCGACGCCCTGGACTCCCTGAGCGACGCCGTACGGCAGCACACCCGCGCGCGGGTCACGCTCGGGCCGGCGTCGAAGCAGCAACTGGAGGCGGTCCTCGGCGCGCCCCCGCACACCACGCCCGTCGACCACACGCCGCCGGGACGCGGATACGCCCGGCTCGGATCGGGGCCGGTGCACCGGCTCCAGGTGCCGGCGACACCGGACCCGTACGACGACGCGACGAGCGACGCCCAACGGCAGGCGGTGCTGGACCTCCTGCCGCCGCGCTCCACGCCCGCCGACACGGAGACGCTGCCGCCGGTGCCGGTCGAGGTCGTGCTCACCAAACCCGTGCACACGGACACGGACACGGTCACTGACACTCACGCGCACACGGACGCCGAGACCACGAATGCGGGCGCCGACGCCGTGCCCGCCGACGCCGTGGGCGCGGAACAGGTGTCGAGCGCGGGCGGGTGACACCGCCCCGCCCACGTGTCCTGCCAGGCGCTAGGCGACGAATGTGCGCGGCCCCTCCGCGCCGACCGTCCCCCCGCTCTCCACGATCCGGGCCGCGGCCGCCAACCGGGCGGCCGCCTCCTCCGCCACCGCGCCGCCCACGGTGAACGGCAGCCGCACATACCCCTCGAAGGCGCCGTCGACGCCGAACCGCGGCCCGGACGGCACCCGCAGGCCCACCCGCTCCCCCGCCTCGGCGAGCCGTGACCCGGAGAGCCCCCCGGTCCGCACCCACAGCGTCAGCCCGCCCTCCGGCACGGCGAACTCCCACTCCGGAAGCTCCCGGCGCACCGCCGCGACCAGGTCGTCCCGGTTCGCCCGGGCCTGGCGGCGACGCAGCTCGACGGCCTGCTCCCAGCCGCCGGTGCTGAACAGCCAGTTCACCGCCAACTGCTCCAGCACCGGCGTGCCCAGGTCGGCGTAGGCGCGCGCCGCGACGAGGCTGCGGATGACGTCCGGGGCCGCCCGCACCCAGCCGATGCGCATCCCGGCCCAGAAGGCCTTGCTCGCCGACCCCACCGTGATCACCGTCGACCCCGCGGGATCGAAGCCGCACACGGGCCGCGGCATCTCGACATCGTCGTCGAGCCACAGTTCGCTCATGGTCTCGTCGGCGACCAGCACGGTCCCGGCGGAGCGGGCCGCCTCCACGAGTTGGCGCCGCTGGTCCTCGTCGGCGAGCGCCCCGGTCGGATTGTGGAAGTCGGCGACGACATACGCGATGCGCGGCGCGGCCTCGCGCAGGACCTGGCGCCAGCGGTCCATGTCCCACCCGGCGAGCCCCTCGGCCATCGCGACGGGCACCAGGCGCGCACCCGCCTCCCGCATCAGCTGGAGGATGTTGGCGTAGGAGGGCGACTCGACGGCGATGCGCTCCCCGCGCCCGCCGAACAGGTGACAGATGGCGTCGATGGCCCCCATCGCGCCGGTGGTGACCATGATCTGCTCGGGCATCGTCGGGATCCCGCGCGCGGTGTACCGCTCGGCGATCATCGACCGCAGTGCCGTCAGGCCCGCCGGATAGTCGCCGTGTGTGTGGGCGTACGGGGGCAGCTCCTCCAGCGCACCCCGCACGGCGCGGGTGAGCCAGGGCTCGGGCGCGGGCAGTGCCGCGCAGCCCAGGTCGATGATCGAGCCGAGGGCCTCGGGCGGCAGCGGCTCCAGGCCGCGTGCCGGAACCGGGTTGCCCGCCGGGACGGCCGTCCAGCTGCCCGCGCCGCGCCGGGACTCCAGGAACCCCTCGGCGCGCAGCGCCTCGTAGGCGGCGGCCACGGTCGTGCGGCTCACGGACAGGGCCAGGGCCAGTTCCCGTTCCGCGGGCAGGCGCGCGGCGACGGGGACGCGGCCCTCCAGCACCAGCAGCCGGATGCCGTCGGCGAGCGCCCGGTAGGCCGGCGGGCGGCGTGACCCGGGGCCGGCCGGGCGGTCCTGCTGGGAGTTGAGCAGCCGCGCCAGCTGTGCGGCCCCCACCGCAGAGGTCCACTGCGCCATGAGTACCAGTCCACCTTCCCCGAATTGGCCATGGATGCCGGGTGCTTCCAAGCCACAGAGTGTCACGAGCCAGGCCACTACGACCACCAGGGGGACCCCTTGTCCGAGCCGCCACCGCAGGAAACACCCCCGCGGGATCCGGACGGCCACCTCGCCCGCCGACTGATCCAGCTGTACGTCGGCCTCGCGCTCTACGGCGCCAGCTCGGCCCTCCTCGTGCGGGCGGGCCTCGGCCTGGAGCCCTGGAACGTGCTGCACCAGGGTCTCGCCGAGCTCACCGGCCTGACGATCGGCGTCGTGTCGATCATCGTGGGCGCGGCGGTACTGCTGCTGTGGATCCCGCTGCGCCAGCGTCCGGGCCTGGGCACGGTCTCCAACGTCTTCGTCGTCGGCCTCGCGATGGACGGCACGCTCGCGTACGTCCCCGACGCGCACGGCCTCGCCGTCCAGGCGCCGCTGCTGCTGGCCGGGATCGTCCTCAACGGGGCGGCCACCGGCCTGTACATCGCGGCCACGTTCGGGCCGGGGCCGCGCGACGGGCTGATGACGGGGCTGCACCGGCGTACCGGGCGATCGATCCGGCTGATGCGGACGGCGGTGGAGGTGGCGGTCGTGGTGACCGGGTTCGCCCTCGGCGGCACCATCGGCGTCGGCACCCTGCTCTACGCGGTGACGATCGGTCCGCTCGCCCAGGTCTTCCTGCGGTTGTTCGCCGTTCCCGCCGCATCGGGCGGCAGCACGGTCGTTGCCACCGGGACACCACAGGGAGCCATACTGCGTCCGTGACCAGCCTCATGACCCACCCCTATCTCGACCATCCGGGACCCATCCCGTTCGCGCACCGCGGTGGCGCCGCGGACGGTCTGGAGAACACCGCGGCGCAGTTCCGGCGCGCGGTCGAGGCGGGTTACCGCTATATCGAGACCGATGTGCACGCCACGCGGGACGGCAAGCTCGTCGCCTTCCACGACGCGACGCTGGACCGGGTGACCGACGGCGCGGGCCGCATAGCCGATCTCCTCTGGTCGGACGTGCGTCACGCGCGCGTGGCGGGCAAGGAGCCAGTGCCGCTCTTCGAGGAGCTCCTGGAGGCCTTCCCCGAGGTGCGGTGGAACATCGATCTCAAGGCGGAGCCCGCGCTGCATCCGCTGCTCAACCTGATCGCCCGCACGGGCGCGTGGGACCGGGTCTGCGTGGGCTCGTTCTCGGAGGCGCGGGTGGTGCGCGCCCAGCGGCTGGCCGGGCCGCGCCTGGCGACCTCGTACGGCACCCGGGGCGTGCTGAACCTGTGGCTGCGGTCCTGGGGCGTGCCCGCGGCGCCACGCCGCTCGGCGGTCGCCGCGCAGGTGCCGGAGAGCCAGTCGGGCATACGGGTCGTGGACCGTCGCTTCGTCCGGGCCGCCCACGCGCGCGGGCTCCAGGTGCACGTGTGGACGATCAACGATCCCGATCGGATGCACCGGCTCCTGGACCTCGGAGTCGATGGCATCATGACCGATCACATCGACACGTTGCGCGAGGTCATGGAGGCCCGCGGCGTCTGGGTCTGACCGCGTCCGGGTCCGGGTCCCGCCTCGGCCCCGTGGCCCGCGCGCGGCTGCGGCAGCGGGAAGCGAGGGCACGGGTGGACATCGACACCGTGCGGACGGCGGCGTCCGACGAGGCCGCCGAACGGAGGCGCGAGCAGCGCGGCTGGTACTTCTACGACTGGGCGTGCTCCGTCTACTCGACGAGCGTGCTCACCGTGTTCCTCGGCCCGTACCTGACATCGGTCGCCAAACGGGCGGCGGACGCCGACGGGTACGTGCATCCGCTGGGCATCCCGGTGCGGGCGGGTTCCTTCTTCGCGTACTCGGTGTCTCTCTCGGTGATCGTGGCCGTGCTGGTGATGCCCCTGGTGGGCGCGGCCGCCGACCGCAGCGGCCGTAAGAAGCCCCTGCTGGGCGCCGCCGCCTATGTGGGCGCCGCGGCCACGACCGGCATGTTCTTCCTGGGCGGCGACCGCTATCTGCTGGGCGGCGCGCTGCTGATCGTGGCGAACGCGGCCCAGTCCGTGGCGATGATGCTCTACAACTCCTATCTGCCGCAGATCGCCCCGCCCGAGGAACGCGACGCGGTCTCCTCCCGGGGGTGGGCCTTCGGCTACGCGGCCGGCTCACTGGTCCTGGTCGTCAACCTGGTGCTCTACCTCGCCCACGACTCCTTCGGCGTCTCCGAGTCGATGGCGGTACGGATCTGCCTGGCCTCGGCCGGCCTGTGGTGGGGCGGCTTCACGCTGATCCCGCTGCTACGGCTGCGCGACCGGCCGACCACGGCCCGGAAGGCAGCCGCTCGGACGGACGGGACGGATAGAGCGGACAAGGCGGATAGGGCGGACGGGGCGGACACGACCGTCGGGACGGAGGGGACGGCTCGTACGGCTCCCGGGCTGCGCCAGCTCGCGGCGACGGTCCGCGACATGCGCCGCCACCCGCTGACCCTCGCCTTCCTCCTCGCATACCTGATCTACAACGACGGCATCCAGACCGTGATCTCCCAGGCCTCGGTCTACGGCTCCGAGGAGCTCGGCCTCAGCCAGTCCACGCTGATCGGCGCGGTCCTGCTGGTGCAGGTGCTGGCCGTGGCGGGCGCACTGGGCATGGGGCGTCTGGCCCGGACGTACGGCGCGAAGCGCACGATCCTCGGCTCACTGGCGGCCTGGACGCTCACCCTGGGCGTCGGCTACTTCCTGCCCGCCGGGGCGCCGGCCGGCTTCTTCCTGCTGGCGGCCGCGATCGGCCTGGTCCTCGGCGGCAGCCAGGCGCTCTCCCGCTCCCTCTTCTCCCACCTGGTCCCGCCCGGCAAGGAGGCCGAGTACTTCTCGGCGTACGAGATGAGCGACCGTGGCATGAGCTGGCTCGGCCCGCTCCTCTTCGGGATCACCTACCAGCTGACCGGCAGCTACCGGGACGCGATCATCTCGCTGGTGATCTTCTTCGTCGTCGGGTTTCTCCTGCTCGCCCGGGTGCCGGTACGGCAGGCGATCCGCGACGCGGGGAACCCGGTCCCCGAGAGGATTTAGCACTCAAGGCGAAAGGGCGGTAGTGTACGCGTTTGGCCTGCCAGGCGTACCGTTACTGCGCGTCAAAGATGCCGAAACGCTGGGTGACATCTCCTTTCAGATGTGACAAACCGGGCGCCGGTGGGTACTGCACTGGTTGACAAGACTGCGGCTACGACGGCGACGCATGACCCGTAACGGGACTCCGAACGGGAATCTTTACCGCCGACCGGACGTTGACCGGATGACGACGACAGCGACACCTGTCCTGTGGGCGACAAGCCCGGGAGGCACGATTCATGAGTGAGCGAGCTCTTCGCGGCACGCGCCTCGTGGTGACCAGCTACGAGACGGACCGCGGTATCGACCTGGCCCCGCGCCAGGCCGTGGAGTACGCATGCGAGAAGGGGCACCGGTTTGAAATGCCCTTCTCGGTCGAGGCGGAGATTCCGCCGGAGTGGGAGTGCAAGGTCTGTGGAGCCCCTGCACTCCTCGTCGACGGCGACGGCCCTGAGGAAAAGAAGGCCAAGCCCGCGCGTACACATTGGGACATGCTGATGGAGCGGCGGACCCGCGAGGAACTCGAAGAGGTCCTCGAGGAGCGGCTCGCCGTTCTGCGGTCCGGAGCGATGAACCTTGCGGTACATCCCCGCGACAGCCGCAAAAGCGCCTAGCGCTGCGGGGCTGTGACCCGCTTCACAACGCACGACAACGACCGCGGGCGCCGTACGTGATGTCACGTACGGCGCCCGCGGTCGTCTTGCTGCCCCTGCGAGCGAGAGAGCGGTTCCCCGGGGGCGCCCCCGGGGAACCGCTCTCTCGGAGAATCTCTCGGAGATCAGGCTCCCGGAGTCACTGCTCGTCCCTGATGACCTCGCCCTGCACGACCTTGCCGTCGGGGCGGTGGATGCGGGCCTGCTGAAAGGCGTCCCCCAGGGTGCCGGGCGTGGCCGCGGTCGCCCTCAGCTTGCGCTCGCCATACCCGCTGACCGCCTTCTGCACCGGCGGGAGCAGCAGGAGCAGGCCGACGACGTCGGAGGCCAGGCCCGGGATCATCAGGAACAGACCGCCGAGCATCATGAGGCCGTTGCCGCCGCCCCGATGGGAGGCCGTGCCGCGCTGGAGCGCCTCGTTCAAATTCTGGAAGGCCCGGCGGCCCGCCCGCTTGATGACCACGGCCCCCAGAACGAACCCGGCGACCAGGAGCAGAAGGACCACCAGCCCGCTCGTCGCGCCCGCGACCACGCTCAGCAGCCAGATCTCCAGCACCAGCCAGGCGGCGAGCGCCAGCGGCAGGAACGTCCGCAGGCGGGAACGGCGCGGCTGAGCGGGGGGCTGGGCGGATGTCGGGTACGCGGGGGTCGGAGAGCCAGTCGTCATGCTCCCAGTGTGCCTGGGCCAGGCTCAGAGCGGCATAAGGGGACGATCAGCCGTCGCTGTGAGACTTGGCGGGCGCCTGTGGACGCTCCGGCTGGTCGCCGCTCCGGCCCGTGATCTTGCCGAACCGCTCCCCCACACCCCAGGCCGTGACCCGCCACAGCGCCTCGACGAGGATGTCGCGGCTCATCTTGGAGTCGCCGTGCTCGCGCTCGACGAAGGTGATGGGGACCTCGATGACGTGGAAGCCGGCCTTGACGGCACGCCGGGCGAGGTCGACCTGGAAGCAGTAGCCCTGGGAGGCGACCTCCTCCAGGCCGAGGCCCTCCAGGGTCTCGCGGCGGAAGGCGCGGTAGCCACCGGTGATGTCGCGCAGCGGGAGGTCGAGGGCGATGCGGGAGTAGAGGCTGCCGCCGCGCGAGATGACCTCACGGGACTTGGGCCAGTTCACCACCCGGCCGCCCGGCACCCAGCGGGAGCCCAGGACCAGATCGGCGCTCTTGAGCGCGGTGAGCAGCCGGGGCAGCTCCTCGGGCTGGTGGGAGCCGTCGGCGTCCATCTCGATCAGCACGCCGTAGCCGTTCTCCAGGCCCCAGCGGAAGCCCGCGAGATAGGCGGCGCCGAGGCCCTCCTTGCCCTTGCGGTGCAGGACCTGGACCTGGTCGTCACCGATGGCCAGTTCGTCGGCGAGCTTGCCGGTGCCGTCGGGGCTGTTGTCGTCGGCCACGAGGACGTGCGCCTCGGGGACGGCCTTGCGCACCCGGCCGACGATGGTCTTGATGTTCTCCGCCTCGTTGTAGGTCGGGATGATCACCAAGGCCGTGCCGAGCGGACCGAACTGCCTCCCCCGGTCCTGTGCCGCGAGGGTCCCGTCGCCGTCGTTCACTACTGCCCCTTCAAGTCCGTACGCAGGGGACCACCATAGTGGCCGCCGCCTGCGATGACGTGACGGGACGTTCGTACGGTGGTGTCGAACCCGCGAATGCGGGGTAAGAACGTACCTTTGGGCTTGTATGTACGCACCTACCCCGTAGGGGTTGCGCACAAGCCGGTTGGGTGCGGCCTGCTGCGGATGGGGGCCCGGCGCTCTTCGGGCCGGCCCGGGAACCGCTGGCTGCGGGTCGACCGAAAGCCGTTGTCTACTGAGCGCCCGGGCCCCATCCGGGTCACACCTCCCCGACCGGCCGGAAC
This sequence comes from Streptomyces sp. NPDC102259, assembly GCF_044766465.1. Classification (NCBI taxonomy): domain Bacteria; kingdom Bacillati; phylum Actinomycetota; class Actinomycetes; order Kitasatosporales; family Streptomycetaceae; genus Streptomyces; species Streptomyces sp. NPDC102259. Next base: position 29,654 of record NZ_JBIWMA010000005.1, read on the forward strand.
GTTCCCTCGCTGCGGCGCGGGCGCTGAGCCTGGCTGCCAGTGGCGGTGCGCCGGTACGGCTCACCGTCCCTGACCCAGCGGCGCCGCGGCGAGTGCGCGGGCGTTCCCCGTGGCGGGGCGTCCGATGGTGGACTCCGCCGAACCTACCGGCCCCCCGCCATCGGCTGTCAACAGCGACTTGACCTGCGGATATTCCGTCAATGCCCAGGTCAGCGCGGAGAAGACACCGGGCGTATGTCGGCGGGCGGACGGGTGATCTTCCCCGGGCCGCCCCGGTAGATCACTCGCTCGGCCGCAGGAACACGGTCCGGCCGCCCACCACCGTGCGCAGGCACACCGGGAGATCGCCGCCGGGGGTCAGATCCGGCAGGCCCGGGGTGCCGGAGCGCGGATCGGTGGACCAGCGGGCGACCCGGTCGTCCGGGGCCTGGACGACCAGTTCGTCCGTACGCCAGACCGCGTAGTCGGCGGGTGCGCCCGGAACCAGGACGCCCGCGTCGTCACGGCCGATCGCACGCCAGCCGCCCCGCGTGTGGGCCGTGAACGCGGCGCGGGCGGACACCCGGTGCTCGGGGGTGCGGTGGAAGGCGGCGGCGCGGACCGTGCCCCACGGGTCGAGGGGCGTGACGGGGCTGTCGGAGCCGAAGGCCAGCGGGACACCCGCGCGCAGCAGGGCCGCGAAGGGGTTCAGGGTGCGGGCCCGCTCGACGCCCAGTCGCTGGGCGTACATGCCCTCGTCACCGCCCCACAGGGCGTCGAAGGCGGGCTGGACGGAGGCGGTGAGGCCGAGTTCGGCGAAGGCGGCGATCGTCTCGGGCGTGACCATCTCGGCGTGTTCGACGCGGTGGCGGGCGGCGCGGATCCGGGCGAGGCCGACCTTCTCCGCGGCGGCGCGCACACCCTCGACGACGGCGGTCACGGCGGCGTCGCCGATGGCGTGGAAGCCCGCCTGGAGCCCGGCCTCGGTGCAGACCGTCACGTGCGCGGCGACCTCGGCGGCGTCCAGGTAGGCGGTGCCGGTGTGGTCGGCGTCGGTGTAGGAGGCGTGCAGACAGGCCGTGTGGGAGCCCAGGGCGCCGTCGACGAAGAGGTCTCCGGCGGCGCCGAGCGCGCCCAGCTGCCGGGCCTTGTCGACATCGCGTTCGGCCCAGTACCCGACGACCCGGGGGCCGGGCTCCTCGGCGGCGAGTCGCAGGAGGTCGGTGAAGTCGTCCTCGGAGGAGATCTCGGGTCCCGCGCACTCGTGGACCGAGCCGATGCCGAGCGAGGCGGCTTGCGCGAGGGCGGTCCGCTGGGCCTCGGCGCGCTGGGCGGGCGTCACTGCTGCGAACGCCGCGGCGCGGACGGCGTGGTGGGCGTCGCGGGTGAGCGGCTCGCCGTCCGCGAAGCCCGGCTCGGTGCGGGCCCTGGGCGCCAGTTCCAGCAGGGCGGTGGTGACCACGGCGGAGTGGACGTCGATCCGGCTGAGGTAGAGCGGCCGGCCGCCGGTCGCCTCGTCCAGTTCGTCCCGTCGGGGCGGGCGGCCCTCCGGCCAGCGGGAGGCGTCCCAACCGTGCCCCAGCAGCACCTTGTCCCGCGTACGGGCCACCGCGAAGGCCCGTACGAGGGCGAGGGCGGACGCCAGGGAGGGGGCGGAGGAGAGGTCGAGGCCGGTGAGCGCGAGGCCGGTGGACGTGGTGTGCACATGGGCGTCGGTGAACGCCGGGGTGACCAGCGCGCCGTCCAGGTCGACCACCTCGTCGACGCCGTCCGAGAAGGCGTCGGCGGCGCCTTCCGAGCCGACCCAGGCGACCTGGCCGCGTTCGACGACCATCGCGGTCGCGAACGGGTCGGCGGGGCTGTGTACCTCTCCTCGGCGGAGCAGGACGGTCTTCGGCTCGGCGGTGCGCTCACTCATGAAAGACAGTCTCGCGCCTCGCCTCCGGCCGCTCGGCACGGGGACCCCTCGGATCCCGAGGCTGATCCCCTCGGTCGCGAGGCTGATCCCCTCTGATCCCCTCGGATCAGATACGGGGTGGCCGGGCCTCGTACGGGGTGGACAGCACGACCGTCGTGCGCGTCGACACGCCGGCGAGCGCTCGGAGCCGCCCGAGCATCTCCTCCAGCTCGTGCGGGGTGGCCACGCGCACCTTGAGGATGTAGTTCTCGTCACCGGCCACGCTGTGACAGGCCTCGATCTCCGGTACGCCGGCCAGCCGCTCGGCGATGTCGTCGGGGGCGCTGGGGTCGAACGGTTTCACCGAGATGAAGGCGGTCAGGGGCAGCCCGACGGCCTCGGAGTCGACGACGGCCGCATATCCGCGGATGACGCCGCGCTGTTCCAGCCGTCGCACCCGCTGGTGCACCGCCGAAGTGGACAGGCCCGTGGCCTTGCCCAGATCGGTGTAACTCATCCGCCCGTCCTTGACGAGCAGCTGCACGATTTGTCGGTCCAGCTCCTCCATGACGCAAGAACTTACCGTGCGCGCGATCTCCGCGTATACCTATGCAGCCCAGGTCATAGCCGGTTTGTGATGTGGCCGGGAGTCGACGGCGGCCGGGCACGGGACGTTCGGGGGCTCGACCGGCGCACGAGGCACCTGCAAGCGGCATGTGACGAATGCCACAGCACTCGCCAACTCTTCGTGATGTCCTCGTGATTACCGCCGAGACGGGGCGGGAAGTGCTTGCTGTGGTCGAGGCCGCAGTGCCTTCACGGCCCAGCCCGAGGGGGAGAATCCCATGCAGAGTCTTAAGCGCCCTGGTCGCACCGCGCCCAAGCGGCTCCAGTCCGTCGTCGAACCCGAGCCGGAGGGCGTCGAACCCGTCGACGCGGACTACTCCGACAACTTCGACGACGCCGACGCCGACGCCGACCACTTCGACGCGTACGACACCTTCGAGATGTACCGGGTGATCTGCCCGGACTGTGCGCAGCCCATCGCGCTGCTGGCGGACGAGGAGGTCCTGCCGGAGCACGCGCTGTGCGCCTCGCCGTGGAACCCCTTCGGACTCACGGTCTGCGCCGGGACGGGACGGGGGGCCGCCGAGGCCCGGCCCGCGGACGAGTCCGTGGAGCCCCAGGAGCAGGACACCGCACTCCTGTTGACGCTCCCTCAGGGGCTGGACTGGCGCACACAGCCCTTCTCGCACGTCGGCGGCCCGGGCTCGCGCCCGATGCGGGTGCCGACGATGCGCCGCCTGGCCGCCTGAGCGCCGCGTCCACGGCAGTCCCACCTGTCCGACTCCCGTAGCTGCCCTGCACCATGGCCGGCAGGTCGCCGTGGTGCAGGACCAGCGCGTCCGGAGCGTCCCGAGTATCCGGGACGGCCCGCGCGGGCGAGGCGCCCCTGCGGGTGTGCGAGGCGTGGCGACGGAGTGCGGCAAAGCGGCAACCTCGTTGCTCCGTAAGGAATGTGACGGATCGCCAACTACCGCCGGACCGACCGGACACGGGTCGAGCCCAAACCGGGGGCACACCCCGAACTCACGCTCGACCGTGCCTGCCGGTGACCTGTCCCGGGGCTTCGCGTTGCCCTGGTATGACCCCCACCCAGTCAGTCGCGCCCGGGCGTCACCGCCAGCTCTTCGTCCCCGTACGTCCGGAACCCGTTCGGGAAAAATCGGTTCCGCTGGCTCCGCCGCCCCCGCAGGACCCGCCCATCTACCGCGACCTCATGCGCATCTGGGCCGACCGGGGCCGCACTCTGCCGGGGCGCCACGACCCCGAGTGGGTACGGCTGGCGGCCCCACAGGTGCGGCCGGGGCAGTTCAGCGGGTTTCCGGACCCAGCAGGTGACGGGCGATGACCATCCGCTGGATCTGGTTCGTGCCCTCCACGATCTGCAGGACCTTGGCCTCTCGCAGGTAGCGCTCGACGGGGAAATCGGCGGTGTAGCCGTACCCGCCCAGGACCTGGACGGCGTCGGTGGTGACCTGCATGGCCGCGTCGGTGCAGTGGAGTTTGGCCATGGCCGCCTGCCGTCCGAACGGCCGTCCGGCGTCCCGGCAGCGCGCGGCCGCCAGGTACAGCGCCCGCCCCGACTCGATCCGGGTCGCCATGTCGGCGAGCAGGAAGCGCAGCCCCTGGAAGTCGGCGATCGGCCGCCCGAACTGCCGTCGCCCCTTCGCCCAGGCGACGGCCTCGTCGAGGGCCGCCTGGGCGAGGCCGACCGCGCAGGCCGCGATGCCGAGCCGCCCCGAGTCCAGCGCGGCCAGGGCGATCGCGAAGCCCTGGCCCTCGTCGCCGATGCGCCGGGCGTCGGGGATCCGTACCCCGTCGAGGTGCACCTGGGCGGTGGGCGAGCCCTTCAGCCCCATCTTGCGCTCGGGGGCCGCGACGCTCAGTCCCGCGGCGTCGCCGGGCACCAGGAACGCGGTGATCCCCGACGCGCCCGCGCCGCCGGTCCGGGCCAGGACGGTGTAGAAGTCGGCGAGCCCGGCATGGGTGATCCAGGCCTTGGTGCCGGTGATCACCCAGTCCCCGCCGCCCTCCCGCACCGCTCCGGTCCGCAGTGAGGCCGCGTCCGATCCGGAGGACGGCTCGGAGAGGCAGTACGCGCCGAGCTGCCCGCCGCCGAGCATGGCGGGCAGGTGCGCGGCCCGCTGCGCGTCCGTGCCGTAGGCGGCGAGCGGGTAGGAGGCCAGCGTGTGGACGCTGACGCCCAGCCCCACGGTGAGGCGGACCGCGGCGAGCTCTTCGAGTACCTGGAGATACACCTCGTAGGGCTGGTCGCCGCCGCCGTGCGCGGAGTCGTACGGCAGACCGAGCAGCCCCGATGCGGACAGCAGGGTGAACAGCTCGCGGGGGAAGCGTCCGGCGGCCTCCTCCTCGGCGGCGGCCGGTGCGATCTCGCGTCGGGCGAGGTCACGGACCAGCGTCATGAGTTCCCGGGCCTCGTCCGTGGGCAGGGAGCGGTCCACCGGGGACGGCGCGCGGTCGGACATGGCGGCTTCCTCCTCCCGGACTGACCAGCGGCTTCGCGCTGTGAGTATGCCCGCGGGGGGCCGCCGCCGCACGGGCGGACAGCCGGAGGGATGCCGGACCGACAGCCGGAAGGGCGCCGGACCGGCAGCAGGGGGCGCCGGACCGACAGCCGGGGGGACGGCGAGGCCGACGGTCGGACCGATTGGTCCGAACCATTGACCTGAGTGGTCTAGTCCTCCTACCGTTTCGCTCCAACGCCTCCCCGCGTTCATGCCAATCGGCGTGCGATCCCCTCTCTGTCCCTGCGAGGAGACACCCGATGCACACCCCGCTCCGCCCCCGCCCTCACCCCCGCACCCGCTCCCGCTCCCGGTTCCGGACGCTGTTGTCCGCCGCCTGTTGCGCCGCGCTCGGCGCCGCCCTGCTGGCCGGCGCGGGCACCGCCACCGCCGGTGAAACCCACCCCGCCGAGGCCCGCCCGAACGGCTCCAAGGTCGTGGGCTACTTCACCGACTGGGGCATCTACGACCGCCAGTACTACGTCAAGAACATCGAGACGTCCGGCTCCGCGGACCGGCTCACCCACATCAACTACGCCTTCGGCAACGTCACCGACGGCAAGTGCGCCCTCGGCGACTCCTGGGCGGACACCGACCGGCCGTTCACCGCCGGGGAGTCCGTGGACGGCGTCGCCGACACGGCGGACCAGCCGCTCAGCGGCAACTTCAACCAGCTGCGCAAGCTGAAGAAGCTGCACCCGGGCCTCAAGGTCATCTGGTCGTTCGGCGGTTGGAGCTGGTCGGGCGGCTTCGGCGAGGCGGCCAAGGACCCGGCGGCCTTCGCCAGGTCCTGCTACGACCTGGTCGAGAACTCCCGGTGGAGGGATGTCTTCGACGGCATCGACATCGACTGGGAGTACCCGAACGCCTGCGGCCTCACCTGCGACACCAGCGGCCGCGAGGCCTTCCGGGACGTCATGAAGGCGCTGCGGGCCAAGTTCGGCGAGCGCGAGCTGCTCACGGCGGCGATCACGGCGGACGCGACCGCCGGCGGCAAGATCGATGCGGCGGACTACGGGGGCGCGGCGCGGTACGTCGACTGGTACAACCCGATGACGTACGACTACTTCGGCGCGTGGGCGGCCACCGGCCCGACGGCACCGCACTCGCCGCTGACCTCGTACCCGGGCATCCCGCAGCAGGGCTACGACACCGCCGCCACGATCGCCAAGCTCAAGAGCCTGGGCATCCCGTCCCGGAAGCTGCTGCTCGGCATCGGCTTCTACGGGCGCGGCTGGACCGGCGTCACCCAGGCGAAGCCGGGCGGCACGGCCACCGGTCCCGCCGCGGGGACGTACGAGGCCGGCAGCGAGGACTACAAGGTCCTCAAGGCCAAGTGCCCGGCGACCGGCACGGTCGGCGGCACCGCCTCCGCCAAGTGCGGGAACGACTGGTGGAGTTACGACACCCCCGCGACCATCGCCACGAAGATGAAGTACAAGTCCCGGCAGGGGCTGGGCGGGACGTTCTTCTGGGAGCTGAGCGGAGACACGGCCGACGGTGAGCTGATCCACGCGATCAAGTAAGCCCGGTTCATGGGGCACTCGGGGCGGAGGACCACGAGCCTCCGCCCTCGGTGCGTCCGCCCCGCACGTCCGCCTCGCACATTCGCCCCGCGCGTCAGGCCCGCGCGTCGGGCCTCGCCGGTCGGACCTCGCCCGTCAGTCCTGGCGGCGGGCCGGCTTCGGCGCGGCGAAGGCGGGCTCGAGCTCCTCGATGGCGCGCAGGGAGCCGCCCAGGGTCTTCACCAGCAGATCGCCCATGGTCTCGCGGGAGAGTTCGGGGCGGGCGATCCACTCCAGGGTGGCGCCCTCGACGCTGCACACCCAGGCGAGCAGGCCCATGCGGGGCAGTGCCGGGATGTCGCTGCTGCCGTACGCGCCCTCGGCGATGGTCGCCACGATCGCCGCGCGCACCCCGTCCCGGATGGCGTGCACCTCGGTGTCGAAGCCGACGCCACCGCTGACGATCGTGCGGTAGGCGGCCTGGTTGTGCTCGGCGTAGCGCAGATAGCTGTCGATGGTGCGGTGCACCCGGTCCACCTGGGGCAGTTCCAGACCGCTCGCCGCGAAGGTGACCAGGTCGGCGACGGAGTCCTGGATGATCGCCAAGTAGTAGCCGCGCTTGGACTGGAAGTAGTAGTAGATCAGCCCCTTGGCGACATGCGCCTGCCGGGCGATGTCGTCCATCGAGAGCGCGTCGTAGGACGTGTCGGCGAACAACTTCCGCCCGATGGAGATGAGTTCGGCGCGGCGCGCCAGTGAGCGCTCGGTGCCTCGTGCCCGGGGACGGGTGACTTCGCGCTGTTCACTGATATTCAATTTCGACCCTGGTCTCGGGCGGTCGGCGGGACATCCGCAGTATGTCAGGTCAACCGTGCGTCAGGTCACGCCCGTCACAGCAGTCCGAGCTGGGTGACCAGCATCGCGACGACCGCGACGAGGACCCAGCCCATGAGGTGTTCGAGGATCTTCGGGCCGTCGGTCTCGGGGCCGCCGGTGCGGGCGCGGGTGGCGGTGGCGGTCTGCGGGGTCATGGTGTCTCGCTGACGTCGGACGTACAGGGTGGTTCCCCCCACCGATCCGTCCACCTTGCCACCCGCCGGGGCTTTTGCGGCGGAGACCTTGCTCACACGGGGACTCCCACCGCCGTGAGGGCCTTGCACTGGCGGGCCGTCGGACGCGCCGGGAAGTAGAGGTAGCAGATGCCTCCGGTGCCGGAGGCGACCTTGCCGCCGGCGTTGTACCGCTTGGTCCTGAGCCAGATGTTCTCGAACTCCCGCCGCCGGTACACCCGCCGCACCGCCGTGTCGTTCGCCGAGAACGGGTCGTTGGCGATCACATCGCCCTCGGCCGTGAAGCCGATCACGGTCATCAGGTGCCCGGAGGTGCCGTATCCCGCTCCCGTGAGCTCCTCCTTGAGGAAGGACTGGGACGTTATGGCCGGGATCCCCGCCGCGATGAGCGTCTCCAGGTCGGTGAGCGAGCGGAGCCGGGTGACCACACCCTGGACGTCCTTGAAGGTGCCCGCGTAGGCCGCGTTGAACGGCCAGTTGCCGCAGCCGCCGTACTGGTGGTCGTACGTGTGCCTGGCCGCGTGGCACACCTGGGGGTCGGCGTAGGAGGGGTCGACCCACGCCAGCTGTTCGGGGGTGAGCCGGCCGCCCCAGTACTCGACGATCATCTGCGAGGAGGTGGGGCTGCACCAGGCTTCGCCGCCGCTGTCGTACTCGGGGTACTGGCCCAGGTGGATCTCCTGGGAGTAGCGCGGGACGGTCAGCTCCTGCGCGAGGCCGGGCACTGAGGCCGGGACGGTGAACCGGTCCGGGACGTCGGAGCCCATCGCGCCCAGCCGCCACACGGTCGGGGTGAGCTTGGTGCCGGGACGCCGGTACAGGGTGAGGCGGAGCCGGCAGGAGGCGAGACGCAGGCCCGTCGAGGCGTCGTCGATCGCGAAGGTGTCGGTCCAGACGGTGCTTCTGCCGTCGGTCTGGTCGTCCACCGAGGTGCGCTTGATGTCCTGGTCGCCGGAGGCCCAGCGGCCCATCACGTACCAGGGGGTGTCCGCGCCGTCGGAGTACGTGCCCTTCAGCTCGACCTGGAGCCAGGTACCGGCCGGGGTGCTCGCGCTCCAGGAGGCGATCACCTCCGTCGAGGGGACGGCGAGTGTCTGGACCGGGGACGTCCAGGTCGCGTACTCCCAGGTGGCCGTGGTCTTGGTGTGCGGGTCGGTGTAGTCGACGGTGCCGAGCGGGGTGCCGACGACGACGCCCGGGCGCAGGCCCGCCACGGCACGGGTGCCCTTGGCACTACCGGCGCGCCAGTCGGCGTACGTGGTCCAGGAGCGGTAGTCGACGGTCCGGGCCGGGGCCGACTCGGCGGCCGCGGTGTCCGGCGCGTCGGCGGCCGTGGCGGCCGGGGCCGAGCCCCCTGCCACCGCGGCGGCGACCGCGGCGGCGAGGACCGTTCTGCGGGACGGCTGTTCGGCTCTGCTCATGAGCGGAAGACCCCCAGGGTGTCTGCGCGGCTGTGCGCCAACTATGGACGGCACGGGCCCCGCCTTCCAGCACTTCCGCCCGTGCCACGCCACCAATATTGGTCTGAGCCACTGGCAGGACGAGCGGTCGTAGACTTTCGCGCCGTACGACGTCTCCGCCCGTGAGCCTCCCGCTCTTCGCACCCCAGGACCCGCCATCCACCAGCTCGCCGCCCGTCTGCGCCGTCTGCCGCCGTCCTGTGGGCCGGTACGGCTGATCGGCGTCGACGGACACGCCGGCTCGGGGAAGTCCACCCTGGCCGCGACGCTGGCCGAGGCGCTGGGCGGCGCGCCGGTGCTGCGTCTCGACGACATCGCCAGCCACGACGAGCTGTTCGCCTGGACCGGGCGGCTGCTGACCCAGGTCGTCGAGCCGTTCGGCCGCGGCGAGACCGCGCACTACACCCCCTACGACTGGCGCGCCCGCCGTTTCGGCCCGCCGCGGACGCTGCCCGCGGCCCCCGTCGTCCTGGTCGAGGGGGTCGGCGCCGGGCGCCGCGCCCTGCGGCCGTTCCTGGCGTGTCTGCTGTGGATGGACATGCCTCCCGAGGAGGCCTGGGCGCGCGGGCGGTCCCGGGACGGGGAGGAGCAGCGGGAGTTCTGGGACGGGTGGGTCGCGGCCGAGATCCGTCACTTCGCGAACGACCCTTCGCGCCCCCATGCCGCCCTGTTGGTACGGCAGTTGAGGCAGGGGTACGAGGTGTCGCCGGGGCCGGTGGGAGACCTTGGACCACACCAGGGTGTCACCCACCGTGACGGACCACCCGCGATGTGGTGAAGGTGTGAAGGGCCCCGCGTCGGAACTTCGCCAACTGCTTCAGCCATGCTTGACCGACGGCCCGTACAGGACTTACGTTCTGAATGTGCGGCTATCACAGCCGCCCTCGGACGCGAAGCCCCCGGTTGTTCCCCCGTGATCGGGGGCTTCGTTCTGCCCTCATTCCGTCCGACGCCCCCTTTCCGGACGCGTCACGGCACGATCCGCTCACCCAGGGTCACCGCGCGGGATGCGCCCCGTCCGCTCCCACCTCGCCGAACGGCCTGTGCGGCACCCTACGGCGAGCGGCTCCCACGCAGGTACGATGCCCTCGGTGCGGCCTGGGCGACTGCCTCGCGCACCTTGCAACTCCGGTCCGCGGCACAGCGGTTCGACCAAGGCAGCCGAAGGGCGACGCCCGGCGGCACACCGACGGGGGCACGGTTTGTGGGGGACGTGATGGACTTCGGCACGCAGGGCCCCGACGCCCCGGCCGACCTCGCCTGGCTGCGAGGCGTGGACGCCTACACGATGGGCGCCTATCCGCAGGCGGAGGAGGAGTTCCGCACCGCGGTGCGGATCGATCCCGGGATGGCCGACGGCTGGCTCGGGCTGCACGCGCTGCGGGTCGACACGACGACCGCGCTGCTCAGGATGTTCCGGCACCGCGAGCGCTTCGGCGAACAGCGGACCCGGCACCGCCGGACCCTCAACTCCTGGTACTGGCTGGGCTGGTGGGTGCAACCGGTGCTGGAGAGTCCGCGCGACCTGCTCCTCGCGCACGCCTCGCACTGGCTGGACGGCCGCCATGTGCCCGAACTGGACCGGGCGCTCGCCGGGCTGCCGCCCGTCGACACCGATCATCAGGTCCGCTTCCTGCACGCCTGCCGGGCCTATCTGGTCAAGGACTGGGAGCAGCTGGTCCGGCACACCGACCCGCTGCTCGACGACCCCCTGCTGGGCATCGAGGCCGGCCTGTTCGGCGGGATGGCCCGGGTGCGTCTGGAGATGTACGGCCAGGCCGAGCCGCTGTTGTCGTCGGCCCTGATGCGCTGCCGCAGCGAGCAGCCACAGCGCAAGGAGCTGCGGTACTGGCTGGCCCGGGCCCATGAGGGAACGGGCCGTTCGGCGGCGGCTCTCCCCCTGTACCGGGCGGTGCACCGCGTCGACGCCGCTTTCATGGACACCTCGGCCCGGCTCGCCGCGATCGCCGAGAGCGACGGGTACGACGACCCCGCCGACTTCGCGGCGATCACGCTCACCGGGGTCGGGCAGGACATGGTGGACGGCCCGGACGGCTTCGACCCGCTGTTCGGCACCGAGGGCCGGGATCTGAGGCTCACCGAGCCCTCCGACCTGCCGCCCGTCGTCCCGCTGCCGTCGGTGACCGATCCGGCGGTGCGGGAGAAGACCGTCGTCTCCTCGTCGCTGCCGGCCGGGCCCACCGATCCCGTGTTACTCGAGGAGGCGCTCGCCGAACTGGAGGGCATGGTCGGCCTGGAGCCGGTGAAGCGCCAGGTCAAGGCGCTGTCCGCGCAGCTCAACATGGCCCGGCTGCGGACCGGCCAGGGCCTTCCGGTCCAGCCGCCGAAGCGCCACTTCGTCTTCTCCGGTCCTTCCGGCACCGGCAAGACCACGGTGGCCCGGATCCTCGGCCGTGTCTTCTACGCCCTCGGTCTGCTGGGCGGCGACCATCTGGTGGAGGCCCAGCGGGCCGATCTGGTCGGCGAGTATCTCGGCCAGACGGCCGTGAAGGCCAACGAGCTGATCGACTCCGCCCTCGGTGGTGTGCTCTTCGTCGACGAGGCGTACTCGCTGTCGAACTCCGGTTACGGCAAGGGCGACGCGTACGGCGACGAGGCGCTCCAGGTGCTGCTGAAGCGGGCCGAGGACAACCGGGACCACCTGGTGGTGATCCTGGCCGGCTATCCGGAGGGCATGGACCGTCTGCTGGCCGCCAACCCCGGACTGTCCTCCCGCTTCACGACCCGCGTCGACTTCCCCTCCTACCGGCCCCTGGAGCTCACCTCCATCGGCGAGGTGCTGGCCGCGGAGAACGGCGACGCGTGGGACGAGGAGGCCCTGGACGAGCTGCGCTCGATCGCCGGGCACGTCGTGGACCAGGGGTGGATCGACGAACTGGGCAACGGCCGGTTCCTGCGGACCCTGTACGAGAAGAGCTGCGCCTACCGGGATCTCCGGCTGTCGACCTATCCGGGCGGGCTGACCCGCGACGACCTGGCGACCCTGCGGCTGCCGGATCTGATGCAGGCGTACGGGGAGGTGCTGTCGGGGAGGGGGCCGCAGGATCCGGCGGTGTGACGGATCCCGCGGCTCCTCTCAGCTCGCCAGCGCTTCCTCCGGGGACGGGGGTCCGCCCTCGAGCGGAGCCGGGACCTTGGGGGAACTCCCCCTCGGTTCCGTCAGCCGGATCTCGGAGACCTCCCGGTGCGCGGGGTCGGTGACCTCGCCCACCAGCAGCTCCAGCACGTCCTCCAGCGCGACCAGGCCGAGGACCCGGCCGGACGCGTCGGCCACCTGCGCCAGGTGGGTCGCCGCCCGGCGCATCACCGTCAGCGCGTCGTCCAGCGGCAGCTCGGAGCGGAGCGTCGTCATCGGTCGCCAGACCTGCTGCGGCACCGCCCGCTCGGAGTCCTCCACGTCGAGGACGTCCTTCACGTGCAGATAGCCCATGAAGGCGCCGTTCTCCGCGGCCACCGGGAAGCGGGAGTAGCCGGTACGGGCGGTCAGCGCGACGATCTCCCCGGGGGTGACCGACGGGCTGACCGTCACCAGGGACTCGCGCTTCAGCAGCACGTCCGTAACCGGGCGGGAGCCCAGCTCCAGCGCGTCCTCCAGCCGCTCCTGCTCCTCGGGGTCGAGGAGCCCGGCCTGTCCGGAGTCCTCCAGCAGCCGGTTCAGCTGCTCGCTGGTGACGACGGCCTCGACCTCGTCCCTGGGCTCGACGTCAAAGAGGCGCAGGATCCCCCGGGCGCAGGCGCCCAGGGCCACCGTGATCGGCCGGCAGACCCGGGCGAAGGCGACCAGGCCGGGGCTGAGCCACAGCGCGGCCTTCTCGGGGGCCGCCATGGCGAGGTTCTTCGGGACCATCTCGCCGATGACGAGGTGGAAGAAGACCACGGCCGCGAGGGCCACCACATAGCCCAGCGGGTGGATCATGCCGTGCGGGAGGCGGACCGCCTCGAGGACCGGCTCCAGCAGGTGCGCGACCGTCGGTTCGGCGACCGCGCCCAGGGTGAGGGAGCAGACGGTGATGCCGAACTGGGCCGCGGCCATCATCTGCGGCAGGCGTTCCAGACCGTAGAGGACCTGACGGGCCCGTGCGGTGCCCAGGGGCTCGATCTGGCTGCGGCGGACGGAGACGAGCGCGAACTCGGCGCCGACGAAGAATCCGTTGGCGAGCACGAGCAGCGCGGCGAAGAGAAGCTGGAGGGCGCTCATCGGGCGGCCTCCACGACCTGGGCGGTCCGCACCAGGCGGACCCGCTCGGCCCGGTAGTGGCCGATGCGGCGCACGGAGAGCCGCCAGCCGGGCAGTTCGGCCCGGTCGCCGACGGCCGGGATCCGGCCGAGCAGGTCGGCGACCAGCCCGGCGACCGTCTCGTACGGCCCCTCGGGGACCTCCAGGCCTATGCGCTGGAGGGTGTCGACACGGCAGCTGCCGTCCACGTCCCAGGCGGGCCTGCCCTCCTCGGGCGGGGCCGCGGCGAGTTCGGGCGCGTCCTGGCCGTCGTGCTCGTCACGGACCTCGCCGACGATCTCCTCGACGATGTCCTCGAGCGTGACCACCCCGGCCGTGCCGCCGTACTCGTCGACGACGACGGCGATGGGCTGCTCGCTGCGCAGCCGGGCCAGCAGGGGCTGGACGGGCAGGGTCTCCGGGACCAGCAGCGCGGGGCGGGCGATACGGCCGAGCGGGGTACGCAGCCGGTCGTGGACGGGGACCGCCAGGGCGTCCTTGAGATGGACCATGCCGACGATCTCGTCGATCTTCTCGCGGTAGACCGGGAAGCGGGACAGGCCGGTGGCGCGGGTCAGGTTGACCACGTCCTCGGCGGTGGCCGACGACTGAAGGGAGCTCACCTTCACCCGCGGGGTCATGACGTGCTGAGCGGTCAGCTCGGCCAGCGACAGGGTCCGGACGAAGAGGTCGGCCGTGTCCTGTTCGAGCGCCCCGGCCCGGGCCGAGTGACGGGCCAGGGAGACGAGTTCACCGGGGGTCCGCGCGGAGGCCAGCTCCGCGGTGGGCTCGACGCCCAGGGCGCGCACCAGCCGGTTGGCGACGGTGTTCAGCGCCGCGATCACCGGCCGGAAGAGGCGGGAGAAGCCTGCCTGCGGGCCCGCGACGAAGCGCGCGACCTGAAGGGGCTTGGACACCGCCCAGTTCTTGGGCACGAGCTCGCCGATCACCATCTGCACGGCGGAGGCCAGCAGCATGCCGACGACCACGGCGACACCGGAGACGGCGCCCTCGGGGATGCCGATCGCGGTGAACGGGCCGTGCAGCAGCTCGGCCAGCGCCGGTTCGGCGAGCATGCCGACGACGAGCGAGGTGATGGTGATGCCGAGCTGGGTGCCGGAGAGCTGGAAGGACAGTTCCTTCAACGACTCGACGACCGTATGGGCTCGTCGGTCGCCCTCGGCGGCGGCCTTCTCGGCGTCCGGCCGCTCGACCGTGACAAGGCCGAACTCGGCGGCGACGAAGAAGCCGTTGGCGAGGATGAGCAGGAACGCGGCTGCCAGGAGCAGCAACGGGGTGGTCATGATGCCGCCGCCTCCGAAAGAGGTCGGACAGGGGCGGCGCAGGTACTACAGGACGAACCGTCCATCGCCGGAGGGAGTCACTCCTCGGGTAGCAGGAACCCCTGTGCACCCGGCAGGGAGCCACAGGGGCGGAGGCGAAAGGGGAACGCCTCCGTCACCAGATTAATCAAGACACGGGCTTCAGCGGCAGGGTGGACGGCCCCGAGTCAGCCCTGATCTTGCTCTGTGGACGTCTCGGGGTCCCGGACGGACCGGGCTTCCGCGAGCGTCCGCAGGGTGCGCGCGTCGGCGATGGCCTGCTGCTTGTCGATGCCCGGCTGGATGCCGAGGGCGGGCAGGCTGGTGCCGTCGCTGAGGTTGAGGAACACCCAGGGGTCGCCCGGACGGAGGTTCACCTGGACGATCTCGGCCCAGTCCAGGCGCCGTCTGCTCGCGATGTTCACGACGGTGACACCCAAGTCGTCGGCGACGACCCGTACCCGGGCGAGCTGGGCCAGCACCCAGAAGATGAGGGCGCCGGTGAGGATGAAGCTGAGCCGCTCCCCCGGGCCGAGCTGCTCCAGCAGCATCGCCACGGCGGAGATGACGAGGAGGATCACCACTCCGGCCGTGAGCAGCACCACACGGGTGCGCCCTGGCCGGAAGGTGACGGGGAGGGTCGGCAGGTTGGACATGTTCCCGGCTGAGGTCAGAGGCGGCAGGCGTGGATGGCCGTGGTCAGGATGGCGCGGGCGCCGATGTCGTAGAGGTCGTCCATGATCCGCTGGGCCTCCTTGGCCGGAACCATGGCACGGACGGCGACCCAGCCCTCGTTGTGCAGCGGGGAGACGGTCGGCGACTCCAGACCCGGGGTCAGCGCGACGGCCTTCTCCAGCTGCTCCACGCGGCAGTCGTAGTCCATCATCACGTACGTCCGGGCGACCAGGACGCCCTGGAGACGGCGCAGGAACTGCTGCACCTTGGGCTCCTCGACGTCCGCGCCGGTGCGGCGGATCACGATGGCCTCGGACTTCATGATGGGCTCGCCGAAGACCTCGAGGCCCGCGTTGCGCAGCGAGGTGCCGGTCTCGACGACGTCGGCGATGACCTCGGCGACACCGAGTTCGATCGCGGTCTCGACGGCGCCGTCGAGGTGCACGACGGAGGCGTCGACGCCCTGCTCGGCCAGGTGCTTGGCGACGATGCCCTCGTAGGAAGTGGCGACCGTCCGGCCCTGGAGGTCCTCGATGCCGTCGGCCGTGCCCGGCTTGGCGGCGAAGCGGAAGGTGGAGCGGGCGAAGCCGAGCGGCAGGATCTCCTCGGCGTTGGCGCCGGAGTCGATCAGCAGGTCGCGGCCGGTGACGCCGATGTCGAGGCGCCCGGAGGAGACGTAGATCGCGATGTCCCGGGGGCGGAGGTAGAAGAACTCGACGTCGTTGACCGGGTCGACGATCCGCAGCTCCTTGGACTCACGGCGCTGCTGGTAGCCGGCCTCATGCAGCATCTCCCCCGCGGGGCCTGACAGGGAACCCTTGTTGGGGACGGCGATGCGCAGCATGAGGTCGGCTTCCTTCGCGTGGAACGTGACGATCGGGGCGGATGTGTGGGGTGGTGATGTGTGCGGTGGTGTCTGAAAAATGATGTTTACAGGTGGGCGTACACGTCGTCCAGCGAGATCCCGCGGGCGACCATCATCACCTGGACGTGGTAGAGCAGCTGCGAGATCTCCTCGGCGGCTGCCTCCTTGCCTTCGTACTCGGCCGCCATCCAGACCTCGGCGGCCTCTTCGACGACCTTCTTGCCGATGGCATGGACGCCCTTCTCGACCAGTTCTGCGGTGCGGGAAGTGGCGGGGTCGCCGCTGGCGGCCTTCTGCTGGAGCTCGGTGAAGAGCTCCTCGAACGTCTTCTTGGACATGGTGATCCCACCCTAGCCGTTGTGCCGGCCTGCCTACCGCCAGGGTTCGGATACTGAGCGGAGGATGGCCGCGGTCGCCACCGCCGCCGTCACCGCCTCGTGCCCCTTGTCCTCGTTGGAGCCCTCGAGGCCGGCCCGGTCCAGGGCCTGCTCCTCGGTGTCGCAGGTGAGGACGCCCATGCCGACGGGCACCCCGGTCTCGACGGAGACCTGGGTGAGGCCCTGGGCGACGCCCTGGCACACGTACTCGAAGTGCGGGGTGCCGCCGCGGATGACGACGCCGAGGGCGACGATCGCGTCGTAGCCCCGCCCGGCCAGCACCTTGGCGACGACCGGGAGCTCCCAGCTGCCCGGGACCCTCAGCAGGGTCGGCTCGTCGATGCCGAGGTCGTGCAGGGCGCGCAGCGCGCCGTCGACCAGTCCGTCCATCACCTTCTCGTGCCACTGTGCCGCGATGACGGCGACCCGCAGGTCACCCACATTGCGTACGGACAGTTCCGGTGCGCCCTTGCCGCTCACGTCTCTCCTCTTGCCTCTCGTGCCTTGCCGACCTGTGCCTTGCCGACTTGCGTTACTGGTTGCCGCAGGGGGACACGGGGGTCGTGTCCAGCCAGGGCAGATCGTGTCCCATCCGGTCCCGCTTGGTGCGCAGGTAGCGGATGTTGTGCTCGCCCGCCTGTACGGGCATCGGCTCGCGCCGGGTGACCTCGATGCCGTGCCTGACGAGGGCGTCGGTCTTCTCGGGGTTGTTGGTCATCAGGCGCACGCTGCGCACGCCGAGGTCCTCGAGGATCTGCGCGCCGGCCGCGTAGTCACGGGCGTCGGCGGGCAGGCCCAGCTCCAGGTTGGCGTCGAGGGTGTCGTGCCCCTGCTCCTGGAGCTCGTAGGCCCTCAGCTTGGACAGCAGACCGATGCCCCGGCCCTCGTGCCCGCGCAGGTAGACGACCACGCCCCGGCCCTCGCTCTGGATCCGCTCCAGGGAGGTGTCGAGCTGGGGGCCGCAGTCGCAGCGCTGGGAGGCGAAGATGTCGCCGGTGAGGCACTCGGAGTGCACCCGGACGAGGACGTCCTCGCCGTCGCCGATCTCGCCGTGGACGAGGGCGACGTGCTCGACCCCGTCGACGGTGGAGCGGTAGCCGTACGCGGTGAAGGTGCCGTGGACGGTGGGCAGCCGGGTCTGCGCCTCGCGACGGACCGTGGGCTCGGCGCTGCGGCGGTAGGCGATCAGGTCCTCGATGGAGATGATCGTCAGGCCGTGCTTGCGGGCGAACGGGATCAGTTCGGGCAGGCGGAGCATCCGGCCGTCCTCGCCGGCGATCTCGACGATCGCGCCGGCCGGTCGCAGCCCCGCGAGACGGGCGAGGTCGACGGCCGCCTCGGTGTGGCCGTCGCGGGTCAGCACGCCGCCGGGCTTGGCGCGGAGCGGGAAGATGTGACCCGGGCGGACGAAGTCCGTGGCCTCGGTGACGCCGCTCGCCAGGAGCCGCAGCGTGGTGGCGCGGTCGGCGGCGGAGATGCCGGTGGTCACGCCGTGGGCGGCGGAGGCGTCGACGGAGACCGTGAACGCGGTCTTCATCGACTCGGTGTTGTCCTCGACCATCTGCGGGAGCTTCAGGCGCTCCAGTTCGTCGCCCTCCATGGGGGCGCAGATCAGGCCGCGGCACTCGCTCATCATGAAGGCGACGATCTCGGGGGTGGCCTTCTCCGCGGCGATGACGAGGTCCCCCTCGTTCTCGCGGTCCTCGTCGTCGACGACCACCACGGGGCGGCCTGCGGCGATGTCGGCGATGGCCCGCTCCACGGGGTCCAGCGCGAAGTCCTCGATGCCGTCCGTGCTGTAGAGGATCGGTGCGGTACTCATGCCGGCGCTCCTTCCAGAGCGGGTTGCGAGGCCTTGCGGGAGCGCAGCCACCAGTCGCGCATGCCCCACAGGACGAGCGCGCCGTAGATGACGTAGACGAAGCCGGAGAAGGCGTAGCCGTTGGCGAAGTTCAGGGGGACGCCGACGAGGTCGACGAGGAGCCAGGCGATCCAGAACTCGACCATGCCGCGCGCCTGGGCGTACATGGCGACGATCGTGCCGACGAAGATGTAGGCGTCCGGCCAGGGGTCCCAGGACAGGTCGGGGTAGGCCTTGAACAGCAGGGCCACGGCGACGGTGCCCACGGCGGCGGCGCCGGCCATGGCCGCGCGCTCGATCCAGGTCGCGAAGCGGGGGGTGATCTGGCCGTCCCCGGACCGGCCCCTGCTGCGGTTCCACTGCCACCAGCCGTACAGGGCGACGACCATGACGACGACCTGCTTGCCGGCGCTGCCGGTCAGGTGGCCGTAGAAGGCGCCGAAGAGGACGAGCCCGGAGAGGAACTGCACCGGCCAGGTCCACAGGGAGCGGCGCCAGCCGAGGGCGAGGGTGATCAGGCCCAGGATGTTGCCGATCATGTCCGACCAGAGGATGTGCTGGTCGAGGAGGGTGAAGGCCTCGGAGTTCAGCGAGTTCACCGCGCCGCTCCCCGGGTGGTGGCCAGCAGGCGCTCGACGTACTTGGCGACGATGTCCACCTCGAGGTTGACCGTGTCGCCGGGCTGCTTGAGGCCGAGCGTGGTCAGGGCGAGGGTGGTGGGGATGAGGCTGACGGTGAAGAAGTCGGGGCCGGCCTCGACGACGGTGAGGCTGATGCCGTCGACGGTGATGGAGCCCTTCTCCACGACGTACCGGGCGAGGTCGGCGGGCAGGGAGATCTTGATGATCTCCCAGTTCTCGGAGGGCTTGCGCTCCAACACCGCGCCGGTGCCGTCGACATGCCCCTGCACGATGTGCCCGCCGAGGCGGTCGCCGACGGCGGTGGGGCGTTCGAGGTTGACGCGGGAGCCGACGCCGAGCGCTCCGAGGCTGGAGCGGTTCAGGGTCTCCGCCATGACGTCGGCGGTGAACTCGTCGCCCTCGTGCTCGACGACGGTGAGACAGACCCCGTTCACGGCGATGGAGTCGCCGTGCTTCGCGCCGTCGGTGACGACGGGGCCGCGCAGCCGGAAGCGGGAGGCGTCGCCGAGATTCTCGACGGCGGTGACCTCACCCAGCTCTTCGACGATTCCGGTGAACACTTCCCGGGTCCTCCTGCCTCTTCGGGCACGGACTCCGGGGCCTGTCGATGACGACAGTAGGTACGGGCAACGACACCGGGGGCGACGCCGGACAGACTCGTCCGCGGACGAGTACGTATACGGCGGCGCGCACGAATGCCCGCCCGCCGCGCACTGCCTCCCATCCGGACTTTAACCGTCGGTCCAGGAATTTCACCTGGTCAACCGGCCGCTGGAAGCGACCGGGTCGCGGACTATAACCGCCGGTTCGGACTTTCACCGACCCCGGAGTGCGCTGCTTTGGTTTACAGGGCCAGTGTGCCACGCCGGGTACGCGTCCATACAGGTGAAAGATGTGGGGTGGCTCACAGGTCGTCAATTCGGGTTGCGCCCGGTTCGGTTCGGGCCCGGCCCCGGCGCGACCGGGATTGGTCCATACCTATTGACGTACTGGTCTAGTCCTTTCTAGGGTCGGCGGAGTGCGGCCCGGCGGCGGTGACGACGGCCCTTGCCCGCCGCCGGGCCCCTTCGCTCCGGCCGACCGCCGCGCGTCCCGTCGGACGGAACCCCCGCCGTGAGCTGCGGGACGTGCGAGCCCTGGCCGACCCGGACAAGCTTGACCGTCGGAGGGCGTTCCGGCCTGGAGCGCGCCCGGTGTCCGAAGGAGCTGAACGGCATGACCACGATCCTCGTGACCGGCGGTACGGGAACGCTCGGCCGGCTCGTCACCGAACGGCTGCGGACGGACGGGCACGACGTGCGGGTACTGAGCCGGCACGCCCAGCCGTACGCCGTCGACCTGCGCGAGGGCGGTCCGGGACTGGACGCGGCCGTCGCGGGCGTGGACACGATCGTGCACTGCGCGACCACTCCGCGCGGAGACGACGAGCAGGCGGCCGCGAACCTGATCGCCGCGGCGCGGCAGGCCGGGGTGCCGCACCTGCTCTACATCTCCATCGTCGGCGTCGACCAGGTGCCGTTCGGCTACTACAAGGCCAAGCTCGCCGTGGAGAAGCTGGTGGCGGAGTCGGGGCTCGGCTGGACGGTGCTGCGCGCGACCCAGTTCCACGACCTGCTGGTCCAGCTGTTCCAGGCGCTGGCCAAGGTGCCGGTGATGGTGCTGCCGGCGGGGGTGAGCGACCAGCCGGTGGAGGTCGCGGAGGTCGCCGACCGGCTCGCGGAGCTGGCGGTGGGCGCGCCGGCCGGCCGGGTCGACGACATGGGCGGGCCCGAGGTGCGCACGTTCGAGTCGCTGGCCCGCGCGTTCCTGAAGGCGAGCGGCCGGCGGTGCGCGGTGGTGAACGTGCCGCTGTGGGGCGCGGCCTACCGGGGCTTTCGCGCCGGAGGTCACCTGACACCGGAGCGGGCGGTGGGCAAGGGCACGTTCGAGGACTACCTGGCGACGCGCATCCGTCGGTGAGCATCCGTCGGTGGACACGCGCCATCGACGCGCCCGCCGTCGACGCGTACACCTAGTCGACGCGCACCCTCGTCGGAGCGCACCCGCCGCTGAAGCTCATCCGCGCTGAAGCGCACCCGTCGTCAGCGCGCGTCCGTCGCTGAAGCGCACCCGTCGTCGAAGCGCATCCGTCGTCAGCGTTCCTCGGTCCCGCGTGCCGTCCCGAAGAGCTCCTCCTGGGCGGCGTCGCGGGCCGTCAGCAGCGCGCCGCGCAGTACCGCGCCGCCGCCCAGCGCGCTGGGGCGCACCTGCGTGGGCAGCGGCGCCATCTGCCGGAGCCGCCGTGCCACCCGGCTCGCGAGGACCTCCCCGCCGGCCTGGCCGACCTCCCCGCCGAGGACCACGCAGCCGGGGTCCAGGACGGCGACGACGGAGGCCGCGCCGAGGGCGAGACGGTCGGCCAGGGCGTCGAGGAAACCGTCGGCGGCAGCGGTGGCGGCACCGGTGTCCGGAGTGTCCACCGCCGCACGCACCAGCGCCGCCGCCACCGGCTCGGCGGAGCGCGCGTGCGCCGTCAGCCCGTGCTCCGCCGCCAGTGCGGCGATCGCCGCCGAGCCGGCCAGCGAATGGAAGCCGCCCTCGCAGTCCGTCGCCGAGGGCAGGCCGTTCGTGCCGGGTACCGGCAGGAAGCCGATCTCGCCGGTGCCGCCGGAGGCGCCGCGGCGCAGTGCGCCGTCCAGGACGACGGCCGCGCCGGTGCCGTGGCCCAGCCACAGCAGGACGAAGGTGTCGCGGTCCCGGGCGGCGCCCTCGCGCTGTTCGGCCAGGGCGGCCAGATTGGTCTCGTTCTCGACGAGCGCGTGGGCGTCCGGGAAGCGTTCCTGCAACGCGGCCACCAGCCGGCGGTGCCACTCGGGCAGGCCGCTGGAGTCGCGCAGCTCGCCGCTGGCGGGGTCGATCAGCCCGGGTGCGCCGATGCCGAGGGTGTGCAGCCGCCCCCAGGCCCGCAGACCCTCGCGCGGAGGCGCCCTGACGGTCTCGGCCTCCTTCACCGCCCGCTCGACCAGCGAGACCGCCTGTTCCACGGCCGTCCCGGTGCCCGTGTCGCCGCCGATCGGCACGGACGCCTCGGCGAGCACCCGGCCGACCAGGTCCGAGACGAGCACGGTGACCCCCTCGGTGCGCACGTCCAGCGCGGCCAGCCGGGCGCGGTCGGCGACGATGCCGTAGAGCTTGGCGTTCGGCCCGCGCCGCTGCTCACCCGCCTCCCCGACCACCTCGATCAGACCGGCGGCGGCGAGGCGTTCGACGAGGTCGGCGACCGACGGGCGGGACAGGCCGGTGAGCTGTTTCAACTGCCCTGCCGTCAGCGGGCCTTCGTGCTGAAGGAGCCGGAGGGCGAGCCGGTCGTTGATGGCCCGGGCGGTGCTCGGGGAAGCGGGCATGGCGGGAATCCTCCCACGGCCGAGGGGACCGGATCGGTGGCGGCCGACCGCCGTCCCCTATTTATCAGGCAGGGTTCCTGATAGTTTACGTCGGCATCGCGACGACGCGGCGCGGATCCGGAAGGGACGGGAGAATGAGCCGAGTGGACGCAGTGATCCACACACCGTCGGAGGTCCGGCGCGCCCGGTACGCCGTGGCGGCCGTGTTCGCCGTGCACGGCGCGGTCACCGGTTCGTTCGCCACCCGCGTGCCGTGGATCCAGGACCACGCCGACGTGTCCACCGGACAGCTCGGGTTCGCGCTCGCCTTCACGGCGTTCGGCGCGGCCTGCGCGATGCCGCTGGCCGGCTCGATCACCCATCGCTTCGGCAGCCGCGCGGCCCTGCGCGGACTGCTCGCGCTGTGGACGCTGTCGCTGGTCCTGCCCGCCCTGGCCCCTAACCTGCTGACGCTCTGCCTGGCGATGTTCGCGTACGGCGCGTCGGCGGGCATGGCCGACGTGGCGATGAACGCCCTGGGCGTCGAGGTGGAGCGGCTGCTGGACAGGTCGATCATGTCGGGGCTGCACGGCATGTGGAGCGCGGGCGCCCTGATCGGCTCGGCGGGCGGGACGCTCGCCGCGCACCTGGGTGCGGACGCGCGCGTGCACCATGTGCTGTCGGCGGCCGTCCTCACCCTCCTGGGCCTGCTGGCCTGCCGCTGGGTGCTGGACCTGCGGCCGGCCGAGGACGAGGAGCCGCCGCCGCGGTTCACGCTGCCGCCCCGCTCGGCGCTGCTGATCGGCGCGGTCGGGTTCTGCGCGGTGTTCGCGGAGGGCGCCAGCCTGGACTGGTCGGCCGTCTACCTGCGCGACCAGCTCGGCTCGTCGGCCGGGGCGGCGGCCGCCTGCACGACCGGCTTCATGTTCACGATGGCGGTGGCCCGGATCGTGGGCGACGCGGTGGTGAACCGGTTCGGCGCGGTGCGTACCGTCCGGGCGGGCGGTGTCCTCGCCGCGCTGGGCGGGCTGCTGATCGTCGTCGCGGGGCACCCGGCGGTGGCGATGGTCGGGTTCGGGCTGATGGGGCTGGGCATCGCGGTCGTCGTGCCGCTGTGCTTCGCGGCGGCCGGGCACAGCGGGCCGAACCCGAGCCAGGCCATCGCGGGCGTCGCGACGATCACCTACACCTCCGGCCTGATCGCCCCGAGCCTGATCGGCGGGGTGGCCCAGGCGACCAGCCTGGTGGTGTCCTTCGTCGTGGTGACGGTCCTGGCGTGCGGGCTCGTGCTGTTCGCGGGTGTGCTGCGGGGCGGTGAGCGGACCGGCGCGAAGGTCAGTCCGCGGGCCGCAGCAGTGCCCGACCCCCGGCCCTGAAGGCGTCGCTCCACGGCGTGGGGCGCAGGGTGTTCGCGTCGAGTCGCACCAGGACACGGGTGCCCCGCGCGTACGTCGTCACCCCGTCCGCCGAGCAGAACCGGAAGCCGTACGTCAGCGCCGTGCCGCCGAGCCGGTCCAGCCAGAGGTGGACGGCGTACGTGCCGGTACGGGTGACCGGGGCCTCGTAGCCGATCAGCAGCTCCCTGACGACGTTGCAGGCATCCCCGGCGCTCGCCCAGTCGCCCTCGAAGCGGACCCCGTTGTCCTGCCAGTACTCGGTCCAGGCCCGCTCGACGAGCAGCGGGTAGCGGGCGTTGTGCAGCATGCCCAGCGCGTCCAGGTCGTCGAAGTGGACGGTGACGGGCATGAGCCGGCCGTACGACACAGCGGGCGCGCTCGGGGCTTCGGCGGTCACGGCGGGGGCTCCTGTGCGGGTATGAGGTGCGGGTATGAGGTGCGTGTACGGGGAAACTACCCTCATCCTACGGGGTCGCTAAGCGGTCGCTCACCCTCCGGCTTCACGTGAGAATGGTCGTTCGTCGCACCCGCCCTCATGGGCCTCGATCCCGACCTCGCCATCATGATGTCCGGCATCGCGACCGTGATCTTCCTGCTCGCGACCCGCGGCCGGGTGCCCAGCCACCTCGGGTGCTCGCTGTCCTTCGTGGGCGTGGCCGCCGTCATCCGGGCGCAGGGCGGGACGAGCGCCACGGTCACCGGCGCGGTCTTCGTCGTCGGGGCGGCGCCGTTCGTCGTCGGACTGGCCGTGCAGCGGTTCGGGGCGCGGATCAGCCCGCCCACCTCAAGAAGTCGCGGCCCCTGCTGGACGAGGGCACCAGCAGCTACGACGAGGCCAGTTCGTAGGCGTACGACGGGCTGAACTCGCCGGCCGCCCCCCTGCAGCCGTCCGACTCCCCCGGCAGCTTGACCCACAGGTAGGCGTCGATCCGGGCCTCGCCGGTCCGGAAGGTGGGGGCCCGGCCGATGCTCCGGCCGTCCGGGTCGCACCACTCGCCGCCGGTGGGCGCGCCGTTGCCGTTGCGGCTGGTATCGATGACGGCGCCCAGGCCGGGCGGGCCGCTCAGGGCGTCCAGGACCCGGCGGTCGTAGGCGACCTCGTCGGCCGTGCGGTGGAAGTTGGAGACGTTGCTGAAGATCCCGTCGGAGGACGCGGCCGAGGCGGCGCCGGCCTGTCTCAGCAGCGCGGCCTGCTCGGCCGGGGCGTTCCAGCCGGAGTGCCCGGCGTCGTAGTAGACGCGCGCCTTCGGGTCGGCCGACTTCAGCACCCGTCCCGCGCGGGCCAGCGCGGCGAGCCGGTCGACCCGCCCGGCCTCGTCGAGGCAGTCGGTCTGGGCTATCGCGTCGGGCTCCAGGACGACCACCACCTCGCCGGAGCCGAGCCCGGCGGCGAAGGCGTCGATCCAGCCCGCGTAGGCGTCGAGGTCGGGCGCCCCGCCCTCGGAGGCGCCGCCGCAGTCACGGTCCGGGATGGCGTACGCCACGAGGACGGGCACACGGCCCTGACCGGCGGCGCCCGCCGTGACCGCGCGGACCCGCGAGGTCACGGTGTCGGGCGCGTACTCGGTGAACCACACGGCGGCCGGCCGGCTCGCGATGCGGGACTCGATGACGGCGGTGCGCGGATCCCCCGGGTGGGCGTGGACCCAGTCGAGGACCTGGGACTCGGGGTGGCGGTAGAGGCTCGCGGTCCCGGCGGCCGCCCGTGGCTTTCGCGCGGTACGGCCGGGCGAGGGCGTCGGCTTCACGGTCGGGGCGGAGGCCGAGGGGGACCCGGACGGGGACGGCGGGTTCGCGGTCGAGGGGGACACGAGCGTCGCGCTCGCCTTCGGGCGGGCCCGGTCGGCGCCGCGTGGGTCGCCGCCCTCGTCCCCGTCGCCGAATGCGGTCAGCATCCCCGCCGCGGCGCCCAGGGCCACCACCACCGAGGCGGCGGCGACCATGACACCTCGCCGTCCGGCCCGTCCCTCACGTACGCCTCGCACCGTGCTGTTCCCCTCCCGCGCGACGGGCTCGTTCCCCCGTTCCGGGGAAGCGTCGGGCCCGCCGACACGCGGGCCAGCCTAGGACTGTCACCCTGCCCCCATGCCGCAATTGGAACAGTTCACCGCACCCGTCGGGACAGGCCTCGACACGGACCGCACGAGTGTCGACGAGGTGCTCGCCCGGATGCGCGCCCTCGACGCGGCCCTGCCTCCCGGGGACGGCGTCGCGGTCTTCAACCGCGTCTACCTCGCGGTGACCCAGGAGGTCGACCGGCGCATCGACACGGGCCGGTTCCCGGACGCGCGGGCCGCGACCACGCTGGACGTACGGTTCGCGAAGCGCTACCTGGACGCGGTGGACCCGGGGCCCGTCGACCGGCGGCCACCGGCCTGCTGGCGGCCGCTGCTCCAGTTCCGCCGCCATCCCGGCGTACGCCCGCTTCAGTTCGCGCTCGCGGGCATCAACGCGCACATCGGGCACGACCTGGCGCTCGCCGTGGTGGACGCCTGTCGTAGCCTCGGCTGCGAACCGGCCGAGCTGGAGGACGAGTTCGACCGCGTGGGCGAACTACTCGGCTCGCTGGAGGAACGCATCCGAGAAGAGCTGATGCCGGGCCCCGACCTGTTGCAGATCGCCGACCCGCTCACCCATCTGCTCGGCTCCTGGAGCCTGGAGCGCGCCCGGGACGCCACCTGGACGGCGGCCCGGGCCCTGTGGGCACTGCGCCGGCTCCCCGACGTGGCCGAGGAGTTCACCGAACGCCTCGACACGGCCGTCGGCTTCGCGGGCCGCATGATGCTCACACCGCTGTCGGGCCTCGTGCTGTGAACTCCCGTTCGCTGTGAGACCCCGCGCGCTGTGAGACCCCCGCGCTGTCGGACCTCGCGCCGTGCGGCCTCAGTCCTCCGGGAGTTCCACCGGCGCGATCTCGTCGTACACGTCGCCCGGGCCCGGGTTGGTCGCGTCGGTCGTCCCGCCGAAGTGGTGCATGACGCCCCAGACCGCGTTCAGCGCGGTCTGCACCGCCCCTTCTGCCCAGCCCGCGGTCCAGGAGATGTCGTCGCCGGCGAGGAAGACGCCCCGCTTGTCCTCGGGCAGCCGGTCCTGCATGAAGTGGGTGAACAGGCGCCGCTGGTAGCGGTAGTGGCCGGGCAGGTTGGCCTTGAACGCGCCCATGAAGTAGGGCTCGTTCTCCCAGGAGACCGTCACCGGGTTGCCGATGATGTGCTTCCTGATGTCGACGTTCGGATAGATCTCGCCGAGCGACTTCAGCATGACCTCCATCCGCTCGTTCGCGGACAGCGGCAGCCACTTCAGGCTGTCGTCGCACCAGGTGTACGACAGGCAGATGACGGCGGGCTTGTCCGGGCCGTCGTCGAGGAGGTAGGTGCCGCGCGTCATACGGTCGGTGAGCGTCATCGACATGACGTCGCGGCCCGTGGGGTTCCCCCTGTCGTCGACGGCCTTGTCCAGCCAGAACGGCCTGTCGACCGGGACGAACAGCTTGCTGGACTCCATGTAGTGGGTGCGCTCGATCGCCGTCCAGTGGTCGATCGGGAAGAGCGAGTCGTCGCAGGCGATCTTCGACAGCAGCATCCAGGACTGCGCGGTGAAGATCGCCGCCCGGTAGGTGCGGATGTCGCCGTTGGCGTCCGTCACGGTGATCCCGTTGCCGGCGGTCCGGTGCAGCCGGGTCACGGCCGGGCGGGGCTCGCCGCCCTCGTGCAGGCTCGCCAGCGAGGTGCCGTACGCCCAGTGGACGATCTTCTCGGGCTCGCGCTCCCAGAGGCGCAGCGGCAGCTGCTGGGAGCCGCCGACGATCCCCCGGTGGTGGTCGTCGGCCTCGGTGTAGACGACGCGCAGGATCTCCAGGATGGAGTTCGGGAAGTCCGTGTCCCAGCCGCCGGTGCCGAAGCCCACCTGGCCGAAGATCTCGCGGTGCCGGAAGGATTTGAAGGCCTCGGAGTCGCAGAGGAAGCCGTAGAAGGTCTGGTTGTCGAGCTTCTCGACGAGCTTCGCCCAGATCTCGCGGATGCGCGGCACGTCCCGCTCGCGCATGGCCTGGTTCATGTCGGAGAAGTCGGCGCCCTCTTCGAGGCACTTGTTCCAGGCGGCGGCGACGTCACGGTAGACCTGCGGCAGGTCCGCGGCCGTCTCGGCGTAGTGCGACTCGCCCTTGAGGTCGACGACCGTCGAAGGGGTCGCCTCCGCCAGGGGGTTGGGGAAGGGCTGCGTCCGCAGTCCCACCAGGTCGATGTAGTGCTGGAGCGCCGTGGAGGACGGCGGGAAGCGCATCGCGCCCATCTCGGCGGTGAGGGAGGGGTCGCAGCCGTCGAAGCCGACGGTACGCAGCCGGCCGCCGATGCGGTCGGCCTCGTAGACGACCGGCTTGAGCCCCATCTTCATCAGCTCGTACGCGGCCACGATGCCGGACAGTCCGCCGCCGATGACGGCGACCTCGGTGCCGTGCTCGGTCGCGGGGATCTGGCCGAGGCCCGCCGGGTGGGCGAGGAAGTCGTCGTACGCGTAGGGGAAGTCCGGGCCGAACATGGTGATCGGCGGCTGCTGCTCGTCTGCGTGCTCGACGGCGTTGGGCACGGTGGACGTCATGGGGTAGGGACTCCTTGCGCGTGGTGACTCGGGGGGAAGCTCAGGGGTGACAGGGGCGGAGCGGGTGCGGGCCGGGTTCAGACCAGGGACCCGTAGAGCCCGGGGCGGCGGTCCTTCAGGTACGGGTTCGCCTCGCGGGACGCGGCGAGGGCGACCGGGTCGGCGTCGGCGAACACCAGCTCCTCGCCGCGCCCGGCGCGGGTGCGGGCGACCCCGTCGGGACCGGCCAGCGTGGAGAGGCCGACGAACTCGAACTCGCCCTCCAGGCCGACCCGGTTGACGTACGCCACGTACATCTGGTTCTCGAAGGCGCGGACCGGGATCACCGACTCGGCGACGAACTGGAAGGGATGCATCTGCGCCGTCGGCACGACGAGGAGGTCGGTGCCGGCGAGGGCGTGGGCGCGGACGTTCTCCGGGAACTCGACGTCGTAGCAGATCATGAGGCCGACGGTGAGGCCGTTCAGCTCGGCCTGGACGACCGGCTGCCCGCCCGGCTCGAAGTGGTCGCGCTCGAAGCAGCCGAAGAGGTGGGTCTTGCGGTAGTTCGCGAGCCGGCCGCCGTCGGCGGAGATCAGCTGGGCGGAGTTGTGGACCGTCTCGCCGTGGCGCTCCGGATAGCCGTACGCGATGGCGAGGCCGTGCCGGCCGGCGATCTCGGCGACGGCGTCCGCGGAGTCGCCGTCGGCGGGCTCGGCGAGGCGGGCGATGTCGTCGCCGATCGCGTACCCGGTGAGGAACATCTCCGGCGCGACGAGCAGCCCGGCGCCCGCGGCGGCGGCCCGGTCCGCGGCCTCGTCGAGGACCTTCAGGTTCTCGACGACGGAGCCGGGGCGGCCGGAGCTCTGGAGCAGGGCGGTGCGCATGCGTGATCCTCACCGGACGGAAGGGTGGTTGTGGGGGCCATCTAGACGGTACGGGCGCGCGCCCGGCCCGGACAAGGAGGAGCCGTTGCGCGCCGGTGAGCGGATCGTTGCGTGCGGGGGCCGCCGGGCGGCGATTCGTTGCGCCCCCTCGCTCGCCCCTCACTCACCCGTGGCCCGCCCCTCGCTCGCCCCTCACTCACGCATGGCCCGCCCCTCACCCGCCTCACCCGCCCCTGGCCCGCCCCTCCCCCGGGCCGGCCTCGACATCGTCATCGTGACCGCCACCATCAGGTACGGCACCGCGCACAGGGCGAAGACGACGCCGTGCGGGAACGTCGAGCCGAGGGCGCCGTACCCGCCGTACACCGCGATGGTCACCACTTCCGTGCCGAGGCTCGCGACCGAGGTGAGGGTGGCCCGGCCGGTGCCCTCGATGCGCTGCTGGAGCCGGACGTCGGCCAGGACGGTCGCCAGCTGGAAGCCGCCGAAGGCGAGGGCGACGAGGGCGATGCCGGCCGGGGCGCGGCTGAGCCCTCCGACGGCGAGGGCGAGCGCGGAGAGGGCGAGCAGCGCGGCGAATCCCCGGCGGCCCAGGCGCTCGGCCGGTCCGGCCGACACGCTTCCGGCGGTGACGCCGGCCCAGATCAGCACCAGCAGGTGGGGGATGTTCGCCTCCGGTACGCCCGTCTCCCTGACCAGCAGGGGCGTGTACTCGTCGAGGGCGCCCCACACCGCCGTCACGGCCGGGACGAGCAGCAGGGCGCCGCGTACGGAGCGGTCGCGCCGGGCGTCGGCCAGTCCGGCCCGCAGGGTCGCCGCCCAGCTGTCGCCGTCGCCGGTCGGCCGCCGGTGCTCGGAGAAACGGGTCGCCGTCGCGGCGCACAGCAGACAGGCCAGCACGCTGGCCGCCCCGACGGCCGGGTATCCGCCGACCGCGAAGACCGGCCCCGCCAGGCCCATCGCCGTCATCACCGCCACCTGACCCACCGCGTGCGCGCGGCCCATCAGCCGGGCGTACCGGTCCGCGGCGTCCGCCCGGTCCAGCTCCTCGTAGACCAGCGCCTCCAGCGCGCCGGAGCCCAGCGCGCCGCGCGCGCCCCACAGGACGAAGCCGGCCGCGAAGGCCCAGTACGACGGGAACAGCACCCACAGGGCGAAGCCGACCGCGCCCAGCAGCGGGCCGATCCACAGCAGCAGCCGTCGGGAGACGGCGTCCGCCCAGGCGCCCGAGGGCACCTCCAGCAGGACGCCGGTGAGCGACCACAGGACGAACAGGGAGGAGATCTGCCCGACGGACAGGCCACTGTCCGCGAACAGCAGCGCGTACACCGGGTAGAGCAGCACGAACTCGTCGAGGAACGCGTACGCGTACAGCGGGGCGGTCAGTCGACGGACGTCGGGGCCGGTCGTGGATCAATGTCGCCAGGTCATGACACCGATGGTAGTCAGCTCACGCGCCGCCGCCCACCGGTTTCCCGGTGATCGTGAAGGGGGTGACCGTGAAGGGGGTGATCGCGAAGGTGGTGATCACCGCGGCGTGGTCGGAGGGCCAGTCGTTGTCCTCGACGTCCGGCCACGGCCGGGGGCTGCCGGCGACGTGTGTCCGGGAGTCGAGCACCCTGAGGCCCCGGTGGAGCACGAAGTCGATCCGGTCCTGCGGCTCCGGGCGGCCGCTGCCGTCCTCGTGCGCGGTGTGGACCGGCGACCAGGTGTGCCCGGGCTCCCGTACGGGGTCGGGGTGCGCCTCGCGGTAGGAGTCGGCGAAGCCCGCCGCCTCGGCGGCCCTCGTCACCGGCCACTCGACGTCCGGCCGGTCCAGGTGGGAGGGGCTGTTGAAGTCACCGACGAGGACGACGGGCCCGCCCGGACCCGCTCCGATCCGGTGCAGGGCGTCCCGCAGCCGCGCGAGCCGCTCCCCCTCGTGGGCGATCAGGGCGTCCGCGGGAAGCCCGTCGAAGGCGGACTCGTAGGGCCCGTACGGCGCGCAGTCCAGGTGGGCCGTCCACACGTCGACCTCGGCGCCGCCGACGTCGATCCGGACACCCGCCGCGCCGTAGAAGCCCACGTCGGGGTCGCCGAGGGCGGCCGTGATCGGGTGCCGGCTGATGATCCCGAGATTCTCCCCGGCCCGGTGGTGGTGCCATCCGAGGGCTTCGGCGAGCTCCTCGGCGGCGGTGCCGTACGTCTCCTGGAGGCCGACCACGTCCACGTCGGTCTCGGTGAGGACCTTGAGCTGCTTGGCCCGGTGGTCGCGGACCTTCGTGCCGCCGTACCAGAGGTTCCAGGTCATGACGCGGAGCCGGTGCGGCAGCAGGGAGCGCAGCCCCCCGGGGGTGACGCCCTCCAGGCCGGGCACGACGGTCCGGCCGGGCGCCGCCCCGATCGGCGCGAGCGACGGCACCGCCAGCACCGCGCACCCGGCCGCCTCGGCGGAGGTCACACCGGTCTCGGTGTCCTCGACGGCCACACAGGCCACCGGGTCGACGCCGAGGGCGCGGCAGGCGGCGAGGTAGGGGTCGGGGGCGGGCTTGGTGTGCTCGGTGTCGTCGGCGGTGACGGTGACGGCGAAGCGGCTCGCGCCGAGCGCGTCGAGCACCGTGTCGGCGACCGCCCGGGGCGACGCGGTCACCAGTGCCGTCGGTACGCCCTCCCGGGCCAGGGCGTCGAGCAGGGCGAGCGCGCCGGGGCGGGGCACTACGCCGGCCCGGACGCGGTCCGCGAACTCCCGGTGGAGCGCCTCGGCGAGCCCCGCGGCCGGCCGGCCCGTGGTGGTGGCCAGCCAGTGGGCGGTGTGCTCGACGGGACGGCCGAGCACCTCCGGCCGGTCCGCCTCGGTCAGGGCCCGTCCGGCCACCCGTTCCACCGCCTCCCACCACAGCCGCTCGGTGTCGACGAGCGTGCCGTCCATGTCGAACAGGACGGCCTGGAGCGGGAGTTGCGACACGGTTGCCTCTTTCGGTGGGGGGATCAGGAGGTACGTTCGGCCACGAGCACCGGGCGGTCGGGCAGCGACACGCTCACCGCGGCGCCCGCCGCGAGCTCGGCGGCCTCGTGGGCGGGCAGGTCGGCCTTGACCTCGGTGCCGTCGGCCAGCCGGACGGTGACGCGGACGGCCGCGCCGAGGAAGGAGGTGGCGACCACGCGCGCGTCCCCGCCGTCCTCGGCCCGCACCCGCACCGCCTCCGGCCGCACCAGCACGTCCACCTCGGTCACCGCCGGGATCCTGCCGTCGACGGGCAGCCGACGCCCGAGCACGTCGACGGTCTCGCCGTCGAGGCGTCCCGGGATCCGGCTCGTCGTGCCCACGAACTCGGCGACGAAGGCCGTGGCGGGGCGGCCGTACAACTCGGCCGGGGCGGCGCACTGTTCGAGCCGTCCGGCCCGCATCACGGCGACCCGGTCCGCCATGGACAGGGCCTCCTCCTGATCGTGGGTGACGAACAGGGTGGTGATGCCCAGCTCCTGCTGGAGCCGCCGGATCTCCTCGCGCAGGGTCAGCCGTACCTTGGCGTCGAGCGCGGAGAGCGGCTCGTCCAGGAGCAGGACGCGCGGGCGCAGGGCGAGGGCGCGGGCCAGGGCGACCCGCTGCTGCTGGCCGCCGGAGAGCTGGTGCGGGAACCTGGCGCCCTTGTCGGCGAGGCCCACCAGCTCCAGCAACTCGGCCGCCCGGAAACGCCGTTCGGCGGTGCGCACCTTGCGCATCCGCAGCCCGAAGGCCACGTTGTCGAGCACGTCGAGGTGCGGGAAGAGGCTGTACGACTGGAAGACCATCCCGGCGTCCCGGCGGTGGGCCGGCACCCGGGTGACGTCCTCGCCGTCGAGCAGCACCTCGCCGGAATCGGGGTGTTCGAACCCGGCGAGCATCCGCAGGGCGGTGGTCTTGCCGCAGCCGGAGGGGCCGAGCAGGGCCAGGAGTTCACCCGGCCGGACGGTGAGGTCGAGGCCGTCGAGGGCCAGGGTCGGCCCGAACTCCCGGCGCAGGCCGCGGAATTCGACGGTCGCCGCCTCCGTGGCCGTATCCGTCGCTGTCTTCGCTGTCTTCGCTGTCTTCGCTGTCCTGGTGGCTGACTTCGCCGCTGACTTGTCGAGCACGGTCATGGTTCATCCCCGGGAAGTAGGACGGGTGCGCCCGCCGAAACCGGCGAGGACGAGGAGCAGCACCCAGGTCACGAGCAGGCTGAGCACCGACACGGCGACGGACAGCTGCGCCTGCGAGCCGCTGACGTTCACGATCCAGACGGCGAAGGGCTGGAAGCCGAGCAGCTGCGCCACGGTGAACTCGCCGAGCACCAGCGCCAGGGTGAGGAAGGAGGCGTTGAGCAGCGCGCCGCGCAGGTTGGGCAGGACGGCCCGGACCAGCGCCTGCGGCCAGCCGGCCCCGCAGCTGCGGGCGGCCTCGACGAGGGTGCGTACGTCGACGGAGCGCAGTCCCGCGTCCAGCGCGCGGTACACGAACGGCAGCGCCATCACGACGTACGCCAGGACGAGGATCACCGGGAAGTCCGGGTCCTGGATCGCCACGAACGTCTGGAACAGCGGGGTGCGCGAGAGATGCTCCGGTCCCCACTTCAGCACCGTCCCGATGCCGGCGACGAACGCGATCGGCGGCACGACCAGCGGCAGCGAGCAGACGACCTCGACGACCGGCCGCAGCCGGGGCGAGCCCAGCCGCAGCGCCACCATGGCCGGCACCATCAGCAGCAGGACGACGGCGATGGTGGCGACGGCCAGCTCCAGTGAGAGCAGCAGACTGGATCCGAAGCCGTCGGTGGAGAAGATCCGGGTGTAGGCGTCGAAGGTGACGCCCTGTCCGGGCACGTCGACGGTGAAGACGACCGACGCGGCCAGCGGCACCACGAAGTACAGGCCGGCGAGGCCGAGGACCCCCCACCGCCACAGGTTCAGGCGAGCCATCGCGCGCTCCGTCGTTGCAGGGGCAGATAGACCGCCATGACCAGGCCCGCGACCAGGACCATGTCGAGGCTGAGGGCGAGCGCCACGTTCTCCTGGCCGACGAGCACGTTGCCGGAGATGGCGTCGGCGATCTGGAGGGTGACCAGCGGGATGGAGCTGCCCACCATGGCGGCGGCGGTGGCGTACGCGGCGAAGGCGCTGCCGAAGAGCAGCACCAGGCCGCCGAGCAGCGAGGGCAGCAGGACGGGCAGGGCGACGTGCCGCCAGTACTGCGCGGGGGTCGCGCCGTTGTTCTGCGCCGCCTCGCGCCACTGGGAGCGCAGCCCCTCCAGGGCGGGGGTGATGGTGAGCACCATCAGCGGGATCAGGAAGTACAGGTAGACGATCACCAGTCCCCAGAAGCTGTACAGGTCCCAGCCGTGGTCGGTGAGCCCGAATCGCCGGGTCAGCACGCCGGCGTTGCCGAGCGTGGCGACGAAGGCGAACGCCAGCGGGACGCCGCCGAAGTTGGCCAGCACCCCGGACGCGGTGAGCACGGCCTCGCGCAGCGCGCGGAAGCGGGAGGTCACGACGGCCTGCGCCAGGGGCAGTCCGAGCAGCGCTCCCAGCCCCGCGGACACGGCGGACAGCTTCACACTGCCGAGCAGCGCCGTCAGGTACGCGCCCCGCAGGGAGGCCGTCAGGTTGTCGACCGTGTACGAGGTGGCGCCCGTGGCCGGGTCCTTGGCGGTGAACGCGCCGTCGAGCATGGCCACGGCGGGCAGCCCGAAGGCCAGCGCGGTGAAGGCGAGCAGCGGGACGACGGCGAGCCAGCCGAGGGCACGGCGCCGCCGCTTCACCGGAGCGGCGGCCGCCGTGTCGACCCGTACGGCGGTGGAGGTCATCCGGAGACGGCCTTGGCCCAGCCCTGCCCGAGGACGGTCTTGGCCTTGCTCTGCTGGTCCTCGGTCGGGAAGGAGGGCGTCCCTGAGACCTCGGGCAGCTTGGCCGCGGCCGTCTTGTCGAGGGTGCCGGCCTTCTCCATGGCGGTCATCAGGGCGGGCCGGGCGTATCCCTTCAGCCACAGGTTCTGGCCCTCGGCGCTGTAGAGGTATTCCTGCCACAGGCGGGCGACGGCCGGGTGCGGGGCGTCCTTGTTGATCGCCTGGGAGTAGTACTGGGAGAACTGGCCGTCGCTGGGCACCGACACCTTCCAGTCGACGCCCTTGGACGTGAACTCGTCGGCGTATCCGGCGTTGAGGTAGTCCCAGTCGATGCTGATGGGCGTCTCGCCCTTCTCGACGGTGGCCGGGGTCGACTCGACGGGCGTGTAGTTGCCGTTCTTCTTCAGCTTGGCGAAGAAGTCGAGGCCGGGCTGGATGTCGTCGAAGGAGCCGCCGCTCGCGAGGGAGGCCGCGTAGACGCCGCCGAAGGCGGAGCCGGACTTGGTGGGGTTGCCGTTGAGGGCGACCTGGCCCTTGTACTGGGGCTTGAGCAGATCGGCGAAGGTGGTGGGGCAGGTCTTGACGCGCTTCGCGTCGCAGCCGATGGAGATGTAGCCGCCGTAGTCGTTGTACCAGCGGGCCTGCGCGTCCTTCTGCCCCTCGGGGAGGTCGGCGTACGACGCCACCTCGTACGGCGCGAGCAGCCCCTGCTGGGCGGCGCTCAGCGCGAAGGAGCTGCCGAGGTCGAGGACGTCCGGCGCGCGGTCCTGGCCCTTCCTGGAGGTGACGGCGTTGATCTCGTCCTGGCTGGAGCCGTCGGGGTTCTCGACCGCGACCTTGATGCCGTACTTCTTCTGGAAGCCGTCGATGAGGGCGCCGTAGTTGGCCCAGTCGCGGGGCAGCGCCATGGCGTTCAGCGTGCCCTCCTTCTTCGCCGCCTTCACCAGGGCGTCGAGGCCCCCGAAGTCGGCGGCGGAGGTGGCGGTGGCGGCGTTCTTGCCGTCGGCGGTGGTGGAGGTGCTGGTGTCGGGGGCGGCGCCACAGGCGCTCAGGGCGAGTACGGCGACGGCGGCGAGGGCACCGCCGCGGGCGGCTGTTCTCGGCAGGGGCACGGTCACGGCTTCTCCAGGGGACGCGCGAGAATGCAGGAGATGAGGAGAACTTGTCTGAACAAGTTGGCCTCAGTACGCACGCCGCTGGTGTCCACTTCGTAAACACTGGCGAAACCCTGAGCCCTGATTTCACGCACAGTTGCGACCGGAGCCGAGCCGCGTCGAAGGTCGACTAGGCTGGTCAAGCTGTGTACAGCAGTCGAAGCAGAGGGGAAGCATGGCCGCGCGACACGAGGAGATCGCCGACGCACTGCGCCGGGCGATCGACCGCGAGGAGTACGCGGTCGGCGCGCGGCTGCCCGCCGAGACCGACCTCGCCGCCCGGTACGGCGTCTCGCGCGGCACGGTCCGCCAGGCCGTCGCGGCGCTGACCGCCGAGGGGCTCATCGGCTCCCGCCAGGGCGCCCGCCGCGTGGTCCTGGCGAGCCGCCGCAGCCAGAGCTTCGCCGAACTGCGCAGCTTCGCCCAGTGGGCGCGCGCGATGGGCCGCGAGGCGACCGGACGGGTCGTCGCCCAGGCCTACCGCCCGGCCGACGCCGAGGACGCCGTCCGCCTCCAACTCCGCGACGGCACACCTGTGTTGCACGTCCTGCGACTGCGTGGTCTGGACGGCGAGCCGGTGCTCCTGGAGCGGACCGTGTACGCGGACTGGATCTCCCCGGCCGTCGAGTCGATCGAGCCGGACTGCGCCTCCGTGACCCAGCGCCTCCTCGACGACACCGGTCTCGTCTTCGCCTACGGCGAGCACGTCATCGACGCGGTGGCGGCGGGCGCCCAGGACGCCGAACTGCTCGCCGTCCGGCGCACGAGCCCCCTGCTGCGCGTCCGCCGGGTCACCACGACCCGTGAGGGCCGCCCGGTGGAGTGGTCGGACGACCGCTACCGCTCGGACGCGGTCAGCTTCAGCGTGCACAACTCGATCGGGAACAACGCGCTGGCCCGGAAGACCGCCGAGTAGGCCGACGCGGGCCGTCCCGGCTCGGACCGGCAGGTTGACCCGGACCGGCAGGCCGAACCGGACCGGCAGGCCGATCCGGACCGGCAGGTCGGCTCAGGGCGACAGGGCGGCTCAGGGCGACAGGTCGGCGGGGCGGCTCAGGTCGGTGAGCCCGCGGAGAAGCGACGCAGCAGCGGCGACAGCACCAGCACGGACTTCGTCCGTTCCACGAACGGCTCCCCCGCGATGCGCTCCAGCACCCGCTCGAAGTGGCGCATGTCGGCGGCGAAGACCTGGGCGACGGCGTCCGCCTCCCCGGTGACGGTGGACGCGGCCACGACCTCCTGGTAACGCTCCAGGCCCCGCTGGATGGTCTCCGGGGAGGTGTTGCGCCGGCAGTAGATCTCGACGAACCCCTCGGTCTCCCAGCCGAGGGCCGCCGGGTCGACCCGTACGGTGAAGCCGGTGATGGCTCCGGTGGCCCGCAGCCGGTCCACCCGCCGCTTCACGGCGGGCGCCGACAGGCCGACCAGTTGCCCGATGTCCGCGAAGGAGCGGCGGGCGTCCTCGGCGAGGGCGTGCACGATGCGTTCGTCGAGATCGTTCAGCACAGTGGGTTGATCACTTCTCAGATGGTGCGGGCGCTGCGAGGCGGGAGCGGCGATGGCCGTAGAGGAAGTAGAACACGAGCCCGACCGCCATCCAGACTCCGAAGACCACCCAGGTGACGGCCGAAAGGCTGCCCATCATCCAGACGCAGAGGGCGAGACCCAGGCCCGGCAGTACCGGCGAGAGCGGCACCCGGAAGGTTCGGGGCATTTCCGGACGGGTCCGGCGCAGCACCACGACCGCGATGTTGACCAGCCCGAACGCGAAGAGCGTGCCGATGCTGGTGGCGTCCGCCAACTGGCCCAACGGGATCGCGGCGGCCAGCACCCCGCAGAACAGCGACACGATCACCGTGTTCGCGCGGGGCGTGCCGGTCTTCGGGTGGACGCGGGAGAACACCTTGGGCACCAGGCCGTCCCGGGACATCGCGAAGAGGATGCGGGTCTGGCCGTACAGCACGGTCAGGACGACGCTCGCGATGGCGATGACCGCGCAGAAGGCGAGGAGCGTGCCCCAGAAGGACTGCCCGGTCACCTCGCGCATGATCTGCGCGAGCGCGGCCTCGGAGTCGCCGAACCGCTGCCAGGGCTTGGCGCCCACGGCGACGGCGGCGACGAGGACGTACAGCGCCGTCACGATGACGAGCGACAGCATGATCGCGCGGGGCAGGTCGCGCTGCGCGTTCTTCGCCTCCTCACCGGCGGTCGAGGCGGCGTCGAAGCCGATGTACGAGAAGAACAGCGTCGCGCCGGCCGCGCTGACGCCCGCCATGCCCAGCGGCATGAAGTGCTCGTAATTGCCGGAGCGGAAACCCTGGACGCCGATGGCGCAGAACATCACCAGCGCGGCGATCTTCACGGCCACCATGACGGTGTTGGCGCGCGCCGACTCGCGGGCGCCGCCGAGCAGGAAGGCCATGGCGAGGACGACGACGATGAGGGCCGGCAGGTTGAAGACGCCACCGTCCCCGGGCGGCGCCGACAGCGCGTCGGGGATGGTCACGCCGATCGTCCCGTCGAGCAGCTCGTTGAGGTACTCGCCCCAGCCGACGGCCACGGCGGCGACCGACACGCCGTACTCCAGGACCAGACACCAGCCGCAGATCCAGGCGACCAGTTCGCCCATCGTCGCGTACGCATACGAGTACGAGGAGCCGGCGACCGGGATGGTGCCCGCCAGCTCGGCGTAGGACAGGGCCGAGAACAGCGCCGTGAGTCCGGCGATCACGAAGGACAGCGTGACGGCGGGACCGGCCTTGGGCACCGCCTCGCCGAGCACGACGAAGATGCCGGTGCCGAGGGTGGCGCCGATGCTGATCATCGTGAGCTGCCACAGCCCGAGGGAGCGCCTGAGCGACCCTCCCTCGCCCTGGCCGCCCTCGGCCACCAGGTGTTCCACGGGCTTGCGCCGCATGAGCCGCGCGACGGGCCCCGGGGACGCGGGGGCGGTCCGACTGCGCTGTTGCGGGGGTGCGCCTTGATCGAGCACGCGCTGACTCCTTCGTCGCTGCCTCTCGGCGTGACGGGAACCGGCGGCGCACCTGCGCGAGCAGGAACCCACCGAGCGGGGTCCCCGCCACGCTACGTACAGCGCACGACCCTATGAGCAGGGCCGTAGCGCTTGTAATGCTGCAACCTTGCGCACACACGCAAGAACGTTGCGTCTATCGCACAGGGGTGCGTGTTCATTGCACGGGAGCCGAACGCGCCCCGAAAGGGGCGCGGGGCCGGGTCGATACGCGGCTCCGCCGCGCCGGTGCGACCAGCGGCGACCGGGCCCGCGACCGCGATGCCGACCGCCCCGCGAGCTACCAGCTCGCGTGCAGCGGCTTGCCCTCCGCGTAACCGGCCGCGCTCTGGATGCCGACGACGGCCTTCTCGGCGAACTCCTCGAGAGAGCCCGCGCCCGCGTACGTGCAGGAGGAGCGCACGCCCGCGATGACCGAGTCGATCAGGTCCTCGACACCCGGGCGGGCCGGGTCGAGGAACATCCGCGAGGTGGAGATGCCCTCCTCGAACAGCGCCTTGCGGGCACGGTCGTACGCCGACTCGTCGGAGGTGCGGTTGGCGACGGCGCGCGCGGACGCCATGCCGAACGACTCCTTGTACAGGCGGCCGCCCGCGTCCTGCTGGAGGTCGCCCGGGGACTCGTAGGTACCGGCGAACCACGACCCGATCATCACGTTGGACGCACCGGCGGCCAGCGCCATGGCGACATCGCGCGGGTGACGGACACCGCCGTCGGCCCACACGTGCTTGCCGTACTTCTTCGCCTCGGCCGCGCACTCCAGGACCGCCGAGAACTGCGGCCGGCCCACGCCGGTCATCATGCGGGTGGTGCACATCGCGCCCGGGCCGACCCCGACCTTGATGATGTCGGCGCCCGCGTCGATCAGGTCCTTGACGCCCTCGGCCGAGACGATGTTCCCGGCGACGATCGGCACCCGCGGGTCGAGCGCGCGCACCGTCCGGATGGCGCTGATCATCGACTCCTGGTGGCCGTGCGCGGTGTCGATGACGAGCGTGTCCACGCCCGCGTCGAGCAGCTGCTTGGCCTTGCCCGCCACATCGCCGTTGATTCCGACGGCCGCGGCGACGCACAGCCGGCCCGCCGCGTCGACGGCCGGCGTGTACAGGGTGGCGCGCAGGGCGCCCTTGCGGGTGAGGATGCCGGCGAGCTTGCCGTCCCGGTCGACGGCGGGGGCGTAGCGCCGGTTGGCCGTGTCGAGGGTGTTGAAGGCCTCGCGCGGGTCGATGTCGGCGTCCAGGAGCAGCAGGTCCCGGGACATGACGACCTCGAGCTGGGTGAAGCGGTCGACCCCGCTCAGGTCCGCGTCGGTGACGACACCGACCGGGCGGAACTCCTCGTCGACGACGACGCCCGCGTTGTGCGCGCGCTTGGGCAGCAGGGCCAGGGCGTCGGCGACCGTCTGGTGCGGGGCGAGCACGATGGGGGTGTCCAGCACCAGGTGCCGGCTCTTGACCCAGGCGATGACGTCGGTGACGACGTCGATCGGAATGTCCTGCGGGATCACCGCCAGCCCGCCGCGCCGGGCCATGGTCTCGGCCATCCGGCGACCGGCCACGGCGGTCATGTTGGCGACGACCAGCGGGATCGTGGTGCCCGTGCCGTCCGGGGCGGCCAGGTCGACAGCCTGACGCGACCTGACCGCGCTGCGGCTCGGCACCATGAAGACGTCGTCGTAGGTGAGGTCGTACGCGGGCTGGATGTCGTTGAGGAAACGCACGTGCCGCACATCCCAGTCGATCAGAGGTGACCCCCGGACAGGTCAGTCAGGGGGAGAAGCACGTACTTCATTCTCCCACGACGGCCGTGCCGCGATGCCCGGACAGAACGTCCAAGCAGCTCAGGGGGGTCTTAGGAGGATCCTCCGAGGGCGAGCAGCACGGACAGCGCCGGCACCTGGTCCACCGCCTGGGCGAACACGTCCTGCGCGATCACCCACTCCTGCGGCCGCGCCTCGGCGTACGGCCGCCAGTTCCGTACGACGATCTGGAGCCCGCCGTCCCCGGGCGGGGCCTGGAGGTCGGTGAGGCTGTCGGCGAGAGCGTCCCAGTTGCGTCCGAACCAGTCGGGCAGCCCCAGGGCGTCGGCGCAGCGGTCCATGAGCGCGGACTTGTCGGTCACCCCGTCCAGATCCAGCGTGACCACGAACTGCGTCATCTCAGCACCGCCCCGGAACGTGTCGTAGTGATCATCGGTGTAGTAGAACTCGTCGCCCCGCCCGGCGACAACGCGTCGGGCCCCGCGGTCGCGCGAGCCCGGCGTCCCGGCGGTGTATTCGTGGCGAGCGGGAGCAGCAGGCACACCAGCACGCGGGGGACGAACCGCAGCAGCATGCGTCGATGCTGTCACGGCCGTCCCCCTCATGACCTGCTGTCCCGACCGGTCAGATCCCGTCCGGGTCCGCCCGGCCGAGGGCGGGCTTCGGCGGCGGCCCCGCCGTCATCAGGAAGTCGGCCGCCGACGTGTCCGTCACCAGACTGGTGACGAGCCCGGACCGGAGCACCGCGTCGATCGCGGCCGCCTTGCGCTGCCCGCCCGCGATCGCGACGACCTCGGGAACCCGGCGCAGCTGGTCGGTCTTGACCGTGATGCACCGCTCGCCCAGGTCCCGCCCGACCCGGCGGCCATCGGCGTCGAAGAGGTGCGCGGACATCTCGGCGGCGACCCCGAGCGAGGCGTAGTGCGCCCGCTCCTCGTCGCTGAGCATGTCGTGCACCGTCGAGATGCCCGGCTCCCAGGAGCCGATGGAGACACAGGCGACCGTGACCTTGTCGAAGTACTCGAAGGCCCGGGCGATCCCGGTCTGGTGGCGCAGCGCGGCCGCGGTGGCCGCGTCCGGCAGCAGCATCGGCGCGTAGATGGGGTGCGCGTCGCCGCCGGACACCTGGGCGGCGCGGCGGACGGCCTCGACCGAGCCGCGCTCCGCGGTCCCGGCGTCGTACACACCCGTCAGCTGCACGACGGTGCACGGCGGCAGCCGGTCCAGCGCCGCCGCCATGTGAATCGTGGACCGGCCCCAGGCCAGCCCCAGTACGTCCCCCTCGTCGACCAGTTCGCCGAGCAGGTCGGCGGCCACTTCCCCGAGGTTCTCGGGGTCCGTGGTCTCCTCGGCCTCGGCCGGGGACTCGACCACGACGGCGTGCCTGAGGCCGTAGCGGGCGCGGAGCGCGTCCGAGCGCTCCGCGTCCAGCTCGGCCGGCACGCGGATCTCGATCCGTACGAGATCCCGTTCGAGGGCGGTCTCCAGGACCCGGGCCACTTTGAAGCGGCTGACGCCGAACTCCTCCGCGATCTGGATCTTGGACTTTCCCTCTAGGTAGAAGCGGCGGGCCATGGCCGCCGCCTGCACCAGCTCAGCGGGTCCCATCCGCATGGCTGACCGGCCCGCCGACATACCCGACACGGCGTTCTCCTCACTGCTGTTCACACTCTGGATACGCCGTTCATCCTCGCAGATCCGGCGCAGTTGATCAGCTCTGATGGGAGCCGTTCACATACCTGTCGGTAAGTGGTTGGTTTAGTGTCCACATGCCCAGGAGGCGCCGGCGATCGCCGCCTCCGCCTGAGCCCGCAGGCCACGGACCGCCTCCGCCGGGTCGTCCGCCCCGTATACGGCCGAGCCTGCCACGAACACGTCGGCTCCCGCCTCGGCGCACCGCTCGATCGTCGAGGCCGAGACGCCCCCGTCGATCTGGAGCCACAGTTCGAGGCCGTGCTTGCTGATCAACTCGCGGGTGCGGCGGATCTTGGGGAGCATGATGTCGAGGAAGGCCTGGCCCCCGAAGCCCGGCTCGA
This sequence comes from Streptomyces sp. NPDC102259, assembly GCF_044766465.1. Taxonomy (NCBI): domain Bacteria; kingdom Bacillati; phylum Actinomycetota; class Actinomycetes; order Kitasatosporales; family Streptomycetaceae; genus Streptomyces; species Streptomyces sp. NPDC102259. The sequence goes on from NZ_JBIWMA010000005.1 coordinate 72,670, forward strand.
CCGTCATGATCAGCAACATGTCCAGTTCGGGCAGCAGGTCCTCGTACGGCTCGATGGGCGTCGCCGGCCTGAGCGCCATGGAGGCACGGGCGCCCTTGGCCCGGATCTCGCGGGCGAGTCGCACGGGTGCGGCGGCGGCCTCGACGTGGAAGGTGACGGACGAAGCACCCGCCTCGACGTACTGCGGGGCCCAGCGATCGGGGGCCTCGATCATCAGATGGCAGTCCAGCGGGGTGTCCGTCGCACGGGCCAGTGACTCTACGACCGGCACACCGAGCGTGAGGTTCGGGACGAAATGGTTGTCCATGACGTCGACGTGGAGCCAGTCGGCTCCGGCGACCGCCTCCGCCTCGTCCGCAAGGCGGGCGAAGTCGGCGGACAGGATGCTGGGGTTGATCTGCACGGCCATGACCCAAGCCTGCCATGCCCTCCGGGGGTTGCGGGCATCGGTCCCGCGGGGGAGCGTGGTTCGTCGTCCGCGGACCGGCTGTGGCTGATCGCGCAGTTCCCCGCGCCCCTTACGGGACGCGGTCGCACACGGCGGCTACAGAACGGCCCGGAGGGTAGTCATGGCCGAGAATCGCGGCATCGCGCACCTGGTCTGCGGGCGGCGCGCGAAGTGGCTGGTGCTGGCGCTGTGGCTGGTGGTGCTGTTCCTGACGGCGCCCTTCGCCCAGAAGCTCACCGACGCCCAGGACAACGACGCGGCCTCCTGGCTGCCGGGGTCGGCGGAGTCCACCCAGGTGCTGGAGATCTCGCAGGACTTCAGGCCCGAGCAGATTCCCGCGGTCGTCGTCTACGCCCGCGCCGGGGGCCTGACGGCCGAGGACCGGGCGCGGATCACCGAGGACGCGGCTCAGCTCAAGCAGCTCACCGACCACGGCATCCGCGGCACGGAGACCCGCGGCCCGGTCTACGACCGCCCGGCCGACCCGCGCGCCGCCCAGATCTACGTGCCGATCACCATGGACGAGAAGGGCTGGGAGCGCATCGCGCCGGCCGTCGACTCCATCCGTGACGTCGTCGGCGACGGCGGCGCCGGTCTTGCCGTGCACATCACCGGACCCGGCGGCACCTCCGCGGACTTCTCCGAGGCCTTCGAGGGCATCGACTCGACCCTGCTGCTGGCGGCGATGGGGGTGGTCGTCGTCATGCTCCTGATCACCTACCGCAGCCCCACCCTGCTCGTCGTCCCGGTGCTCGCCGTGGTCGCCGCCCTGTTCACCGCGCAGGCCCTGATCTACTTCCTGGCCGAGCACGCGGGCCTGACCGTGAACGGCCAGAGCGCCGGCATCCTCACGGTGCTCGTCTTCGGCACGGGCACGGACTACGCCCTGCTGCTGGTGGCCCGCTACCGGGAGGAGCTGCGCCGGCACGAGGACCGGCACGAGGCGATGGCCCTGGCGCTGCACCGCGCGGGCCCCGCGGTCCTGGCCTCCGGCGCCACGGTCGTCCTGAGCATGCTGATGCTGCTGGCCGCCGAGATGAACTCCACCCGCGGGCTGGGCCCGGTCGCGGCCATCGGCGTGGCGGTTGCGCTGCTCGCGATGATGACCCTCTTCCCCGCCCTGCTGGTGATCTGCGGCCGCTGGATCTTCTGGCCGGCGATCCCGCACTTCGGCTCCTCCGACCCGACCGAGCAGGGCGTCTGGGCCCGCACGGGCCGGGGCATCGCCCGCCGCCCGCGGCTGGTCTGGGCCGTGACGGCGCTGGTCCTGGCGCTCTGCTCGCTCGGCCTGATCCAGCTGCGCGCCGAGGGCATCGCCAACGCGGACGCGTTCACCGGAAAACCGGACTCGATCACGGGCCAGGAGGTGTCGGCGAAGTACTTCCCGGCCGGCAGCGGCGACCCGCTGGTCGTCATCAGCGACGAGGCCCGGGCCCGGCAGGTGAAACTCGCGGTCGCGCGGACGGAGGGCGTCGTGCCGACCTCCCTGCGCCTGCCACCGGGCACGAAACCCGTCCACGACGGCCAGGTGCTGTTCGAGGCGACGATGACCGACCCGGCCGACAGCGAGGCCGCGAAGCAGACCGTGGAGCGGGTCCGGGACGCGGTGCACGAGGTGCCGGACGCCGACGCCAAGGTGGGCGGCGGCACGGCGGCGCTCCTCGACATGGACAAGGCGACCACCCACGACAACCTGGTGATCATCCCGCTGGTCCTGGCCGTGGTCCTCCTCATCCTCTGTGCCCTGCTGCGCGCCCTGATCGCCCCGCTGCTGCTGGTCGGGACGGTGATCCTGTCCTTCGCGGCGGCCCTGGGCCTCAGCGCGCTGGCGTTCCGTCACCTCTTCGACTACGCGGGCGAGTCGACGGACTTCCCACTGTTCGTCTTCGTGTTCCTGGTGGCGTTGGGCATCGACTACAACATCTTCCTGACCACCCGGATCCGCGAGGAGACGGGCCGCCAGGGCACCCGGCAGGGCGTGGTGACCGGCCTGGCGGCGACCGGCTCGGTGATCACCTCGGCGGGTCTGGTCCTGGCCGGCACCTTCGCGGCCCTCACCACCCTGCCCATGGTCGCCTTCGCGGAGATCGGCTTCGCGGTGGCCCTGGGCGTCCTCCTGGACACCTTCATCGTGCGGTCGGTCCTCGTCACCTCTCTGTTCCTGGACATCGGACCGAAGATCTGGTGGCCGCACCGACTGGCCCGGGAGAGCCACGCGGCCGCCCCGCCGAAGGGCCCGGCAGGCCCGGCAGGCCCCGCTCAGCCGGCGCAGAGCACCGAGCCCTGACCACCGAGCTCTGAGAGGCCGAGCCCTGAGCACCGAGCTCTGAGAGGCCGAGCCGGTCCATCAGCTTGTCCATCAGCCCCCGCCCTTTGCATGACCATGCGAGTTCATGCATAATCTTCCTATGTCCAAGGTCCTCACCTCCCTTCCCGCCGGCGAGCGCGTCGGCATCGCCTTCTCCGGCGGGCTCGACACCTCGGTCGCGGTCGCGTGGATGCGCGACAAGGGCGCCGTCCCGTGCACCTACACCGCCGACATCGGCCAGTACGACGAGCCCGACATCGCCTCGGTGCCCGGCCGCGCGAAGACCTACGGCGCCGAGATCGCGCGCCTGGTCGACTGCCGCGCCGCACTGGTCGAGGAGGGCCTGGCCGCGCTCACCTGCGGGGCGTTCCACATCCGCTCGGGCGGGCGCGCCTACTTCAACACCACCCCGCTCGGCCGTGCCGTCACGGGCACCCTCCTGGTCCGGGCGATGCTCGAGGACGACGTCCAGATCTGGGGCGACGGCTCGACGTTCAAGGGCAACGACATCGAGCGGTTCTACCGGTACGGCCTGCTGGCCAACCCGCACCTGCGGATCTACAAGCCCTGGCTGGACGCGGACTTCGTGACCGAGCTCGGTGGGCGCAAGGAAATGTCGGAGTGGCTCGTCGCCCACGACCTGCCCTACCGGGACAGCACGGAGAAGGCGTACTCCACCGACGCCAACATCTGGGGCGCCACCCACGAGGCGAAGACCCTGGAGCACCTGGACACCGGCGTCGAGACCGTCGAGCCCATCATGGGCGTGCGGTTCTGGGACCCGTCGGTCGAGATCGCCGCCGAGGACGTGACGATCGGCTTCGACCAGGGCCGCCCCGTGACGATCAACGGCAAGGAGTTCGCCTCCCCCGTCGATCTGGTGATGGAGGCCAACGCCATCGGCGGCCGCCACGGCCTCGGCATGTCGGACCAGATCGAGAACCGCATCATCGAGGCCAAGAGCCGCGGCATCTACGAGGCGCCCGGCATGGCCCTGCTGCACGCGGCCTACGAGCGTCTGGTCAACGCGATCCACAACGAGGACACCGTCGCCCAGTACCACAACGAGGGACGGCGCCTGGGCCGGCTGATGTACGAGGGCCGGTGGCTGGACCCGCAGGCGCTGATGATCCGGGAGTCGCTCCAGCGCTGGGTCGGCGCGGCCGTCACCGGCGAGGTGACGCTGCGGCTGCGGCGCGGTGAGGACTACTCGCTCCTCGACACCGCGGGCCCGGCCTTCAGCTACCACCCGGACAAGCTGTCCATGGAGCGCACCGAGGACTCCGCGTTCGGCCCGGTGGACCGGATCGGCCAGCTCACCATGCGCAACCTCGACATCGCCGACTCGCGCGCCAAGCTGGAGCAGTACGCCACGCTCGGTCTGATCGGCAGCGGGAGCCCCTCGATCGGCGCCGCCCAGGCGGCCGCGACCGGTCTCATCGGCACCATGACGGAGCTGCCGGAGGGCGGCGCCGAGGCCATCGCCTCCCGTGGCGAGGTCTCCGACGACGACCAGCTGCTGGACCGCGCCGCGATGGAGTTCGGCACGGACTGACCCCTACGGGGACACCCGCGAACGAGGATGGCCGGCCCCACGCCGTTGCGTGGGGCCGGCCATCCTCGTTCGCGGCTCCGACAGCCGCGCGGGTCTCAGCCGGTCTTCTTGATCAACGCCAGGTACATGGCGTCGGTCCCGTGCAGATGCGGCCACAGCTGGACGTCGGGCCCGTCGCCCAGCTCCGGCACGCCCGGCAACAACGGCCGCGCGTCCATCAGCTCGGCCTCCGGGTACTGCTTGAGGACGTCGGACACGACCGCCCTGGTCTCGGCGAGGTGCGGCGAACAGGTGGCGTACCCGACGACGCCCCCGACCCGTACGGACTCCAGCGCGGTCCGCAGCAGCCCGCGCTGGAGGGGCGCGAACCCGTCGAGGTCCTCCGGCCGGCGCCGCCAGCGCGCCTCGGGCCGTCGCCGCAGTGCGCCGAGACCGGTGCACGGCACGTCCATCAGCACCCGGTCGAAGGAGCCGGGCCGCCACGGGGGCCGGGTCCCGTCGGCGGCGATGACCTGGTAGGGCCCGGGGTTGCCGGCCAGCGCCTTGGCGACCAGCCCCGCGCGGTGCGGCTGCTTCTCGGAGGCGAGCAGCGCGGCCCCCCGCTCGGCGGCGAGGGCGGCGAGCAGCGCGGCTTTGCCACCGGGTCCCGCGCATCCGTCCAGCCACAACGCGTCGGACCCGTCGAGCGGCGCGTTGGCCAACGCGAGCGCCACGAGCTGGCTGCCCTCGTCCTGCACACCCGCCCGCCCGTCCCGTACGGCGTCGATGGCCCCGGGCTCACCGCCCTCGGTGAGCCGCACGGCGTACGGCGACCAGTTTCCGGCGACCGAGGCCTCCTCCCGGAGCAGCTCCTCGGTGGTGGCCCGCCCGGGGCGGGCGACGAGCGTCACCTCGGGCCGCTCGTTGTCCGCCGCCAGCAGCTCCTCGATGCCGGCCCGTCCGCCGCCGAGGGAGTCCCACAGCGCGGAGACGACCCAGCGCGGGTGCGAGTGCACGACGGCGAGATGGTCCTCGGGATCGTCGTCGTAGGGCGGAGCGACCTTCTCGATCCACTCGTCGAGATCGTGCGCCGCGACCTTGCGCAGCACGGCGTTGACGAACTTGGCGCGTCCGTCGCCGAGCACGACCCGGGCGAGGTCGACGGAGGCGGACACGGCCGCGTGGGTCGGGATACGGGTCCCGAGCAGCTGGTGCACGCCGAGGCTCAGCACGTCGAGGACCGGCGGATCGACCTCGCGCAGCGGCCGGTCGACACACGCGGAGATGACGGCGTCGTACGTCCCCTGCCGGCGCAGCGTCCCGTAGACCAGCTCGGTGGCGAGGGCCGCGTCCCGCCCGTCGAACTTGTCGGGTCCCTCCTTCTCGCGCGCCTTGCGCAGCAGCGGCGGCAGCACGAGGTTGGCGTACGCGTCCCGCTCGTCGACGGCCCGCAGCGCCTCGAAGGCGAGGAGGCGGACGGGGTCCTTCTGAGGCCGGCGGTAGGGCTTGCCCGGCTTGCGGGAACGGTGGGGCTGGTCGCTCACGAAAAGGTGCTCCGGATTACATGAGGAAAGGTGCGTCCAGCGTACGTCGGTGGGTGCGCCGGGCGGACTTGCTGACGGGGGCCCACGGACCGGGAGCGGGGCTCACGGGCCGGGCGGGGCTTGTGCAGGAGCGTTACGCCCCGACGGCCTCCCCGTGCTCGATCCGGGCGCCCCGGGCCCAGTCGGCGGCCCGCATCGGCTTCTTGCCCTGCGCCTGCACCCACAGCAGCTCGACCGCGTACGAGCCGGTGCCGACGTGCACGCTGTTCTTGCCGACGAGGAGCGCGCCCGGGGCGAGCTCGGTCCGCTCGGGGACCGGCTGGACCTGGATGAGCTTGAGCCGCTCCCCGCGGAAGGTGGTCCAGGCGCCGGGGGCGGGGGTGCAGCCGCGCACGACTCGATCGACCCGCAGAGCCGGGGTGGCCCAGTCGACCTGAGCGTCCTCGACGGTGATCTTCGGCGCGAGGGTGATCCCCTCGCCCGGCTGCGGCACGGCCTTCACCGTGCCGTCCTCGATGCCGTCCATGGTCGCGGCGAGCAGCCCGCTGCCGGCGAAGGCCAGCCGGGTGAGCAGGTCACCGCTGGTGTCTGTGGGCCGGATCTCCTCGGTGACCGTCCCGTACACCGGCCCCGAGTCGAGGCCCTCCTCGATGAGGAAGGTGGAGGCGCCGGTGATCTCGTCCCCCGCCATGACGGCGTGCTGCACGGGTGCCGCCCCGCGCCAGGCGGGCAGCAGCGAGAAGTGCAGGTTGACCCAGCCGTGGGCCGGGATGTCCAGCGCCACCCTGGGCAGCAGCGCCCCGTAGGCCACGACGGGACAGCAGTCGGGCGCGATCTGCCGCAGCCGCTCCAGGAACTCCGGATCGCGCGGCTTGGCGGGCCTCAGCACTTCGATGCCCGCCTCCTCGGCGCGCTGGGCGACGGGAGAGGCGATCAGCCGCCGTCCCCGTCCGGCCGGCGCGTCGGGCCGCGTGACGACGGCGGCCACCTCGTGCCGCCCGGAGGCGATCAGAGCGTCCAGGGCGGGAACGGCGACCTCGGGGGTACCGGCGAAGACGAGCTTCATGAGTGGGCGGGGCCTCTCGGGCGGGACGGACGACGGGCGACGCACAAGTTTATGTCGCCGACCGGCCCGGCCGCCGACGGGCGGGAGGCCCCATGAGTCACTCCCCGGGGGGCGTACGCATATGCCCATACGCCCCCACAGCGTGACCAGCGGCGCGAACCGGCGTTGGTCAAGAAAGAGTTGACCACACCTTCTTCAACGCCGGTTCGAGAGGCTTGTTCATGGCCGACCATGCAACCCACGACGCCCAGGCCCGGGCCAGCCTGCACTTGCTGGTGCGGGACATCGAACGGGTCCGCCGGCAGGTGGACGCACTGCGCACCCTCACCGCCCAGCTGGGCAACGTCTACCGCCCCCGCCGCTCCGGCCCGTCCACGGGCTTCGTCGTCTACGGACGCGCCCCGGCCCCCACGGTCCGCCTCGCCCAGGAGCTGCGGGACAGCGTCGAGACCCTGGTCACCGCGGCGGTCGACTTCGACCGTTCGCTCGGATTCTCGTGGGACGCGGTGGGCTCCGCCCTCGGGGTCACCAAGCAGGCCGTCCACCGCCGCTACGGCGCCCGCCGTGCCGCGGCCCAGGCCGCCACGACCGAGGCCGAGCAGCCCGCCGAGCCCACCGCCACCCGCACGGTCACCGTGAACACGGGCATCCCGACGGTTCCGACGGTCCCCGCCGCCCGCTCGATGCCGACCCAGCCGACGGCCGGCAGCCCCGCCCTGCGCGACACCGGGGCCCCCACCCTGCGCGACGCGGCCGGCCCGGCCCTGCGCGAGGAGGCGAGGCCGGCCCTGCGCGAGGCCGCCGGCCCCGCCCTGCGCGAGGAGGCGAGGCCGACCGCCTTCCCCGGCCCGCGCAACGGCTGACGCACCGCACCCCGCACCGAGCGCCACCCCACCCCGTCTCCTCCCACCCTGCCCTCTCGGCCCACGCCCGAGAGGGCAGTCGCGCACCCGGGCTCCGCCCGGCCTCCCTCACCTCACCTCACCTCACCGCACTCCCCGTCACCCTCAGCCGATGTCCGGGGGATCGATCCGCACCCGCACCGGCTCCTCGCCACCTCGAGCCATCCGAGCCGCCTGTGCCGTCTTCAGGGCGGCAGCCAGCGCGGCGCCCCTCCCCGGCGGCACCCGGAGCAGCGCCCGATCCCACTCCTCCCCGGGTGGCGGGGCGCCCGGCCGCCGAGGCCGCCCCGGCGGGCCCGACGGCACCGGGACCGGCCCCAGCAGCTCCGCCTCCGGCGGCAGTTCGACGGCCTCCAGGAACGCGGCGACGGCCTCCCCCGTCCCCGACACGGCCGCCATCCGCGAGACCGGCGGAAACCCCAGCTCGGCCCGCTCGGCGAGCTCCCGCACCGCGTGCCCCACCGGATCCCATCGCACCAGCGCCTGCACGGGCCGCAGGGTCGGCTCGGCGACGACGACCACGGTCCCCCCCTCCCCCGACGGCCGGACGAGCGCGGCGGCCGCGATCCAGCGGCGCAGCGCGTCCTCACCGGCCCTCAGGTCGGGCCGCCCGAGCATGGCCCAGCCGTCCAGCAGCAGCGCGGCCGCGTACCCGCCCTCGGCGACCGGCTCGGCACCGGGCGTGGACACGACGAGCGCGGGCGCCCCCGGCACGGTGTCCAGCACCTGCTCCCGCCCCGACGTGCGCACCGGCACGGCGGGAAACGCCCGACCCAGCTCCTCGGCGGTCCGCCGCGCCCCCACGACCTGCGCCCGCAGCCGGAACGAGCCGCACTCCGGACAGTGCCAGGCGCTCTCCTCACGCCCGCACCACCCGCACCACAGCGCACCCCCGTCCCGCGCCTCCAACGGCCCGGAGCAGTGCCGGCACCGGGCGGCGGCCCGGCACTGCGCACACGCCATCCGCGGCACATAGCCCCGCCGCGGCACCTGGACGAGCACCGGCCCGTGCCGCAGCCCCTCCCGGACCGCCTGCCAGGCCAGGGTGGGCAGCCGGGCGGCCCGGGCCGCCTCGTCCCGCGCGAGGTCCTGGTCGCCCACGGTGCGCACGAGCGGAGCGCTGTGCCGCACCTGCTCCCGCGCGGCGGTCAGCGGCCGGGCCCAGCCGCTCTCGACCAGTTGCGCGCCCTCCACGGTGCAGCTCCAACCCCCCACCAGGAAACCGCACTTGTCCTGCGCGGCCCGCAGCAGCAGTACCTCGCGCGCATGGGGCTGCGGCGCGTGCGGTTCGCTGTGGCTGTCGTCCCCGTCGTCCCAGAGCGCGACCAGACCGAGGTCCTGGACCGGCGCGAACATCGCGGCCCGCGTCCCGACGACCGCCCGCACGGAACCCCGCCGTACGGCGAGCCACTCCCGATACCGCTTCTCGGGCCCGGCGTCCGCCGTGAGCAGCGCATGCCGCCCCTCCCCCAGCAACGCCGTCAACGCGGCGTCGACCCGTGCGGCGGCCCGCCCGTCGGGTACGACGACCAGTGCCCCGCGACCCGAGGCGAGCGTCGCGGCGACGGCCCGCGCCAGCTCCTCGCTCCACTGGGGGCCGGGCAGCGCGTTCCACACCGCCCGGGGCGCTCCGCCGGACGCCAGCGCCTCGAGGAACGCGCCCCCTCGCTCGTAGCGACCCCAGGAGCCGGCCTCCGGCGCCGACGGCGGCGGCAGCGGCGCCAGGGAGGGCCGCTGCTCGGCGCGCGCGTTGCGCGGCGGAACGGCCAGCTGGAGGACGTCGGCCAGGCTCCCCGCGTACCGGTCGGCGACGGCCCGCGCCAGTCCCAGCAGCTCTTCGCTCAGCACCGGCTCGGGCGACACCACCTGGGCGAGCGCCGCGAGCGGTCCGGAGTAGTCCGACGCGGCGAGCCGCTCGACGAGGAACCCGTCGATGAGCCCCCCGCCCTCGCGCCGCCCGTCGCGCACCCGCCCGCGCCCGGCGCCGAACCGCACCCGCACCCGCACCCCCGGCTGGGCGTCGGCGTCCAGCTCGGCAGGCACCGCGTAGTCGAAGTACCGGTCCAGATGCAGCACGCCCTTGTCGACGAGCACCCGCGCGACCGGCAACTCCTCGGCCAGCGCGGCCCCCCGCCAGGTCCGGGGCTTGGCCCGCGGCGCCTTGGCCTGCCGCACGCTCTCCCGGATCAGCGCGAGCTGCTCGGGCGGCGCGCCCTCGCCGGCCGCACCACCGTCCCCCTGCCCGTTCTCGCTGCTCACGCTTGCAGTTTTACCAAACGCCACTGACAACGGTCCTTCCGCCGAAGCTCGGCTCCCCGTCCGGTGCCGCAGGCACTTGGATGGGCGCGTGACCGTTGAAGACGTTGCCCGGAAACTGCCCGCCATCGATCTCCTGAGGGACCACTGCCGTTCGTTGGCCGTGCTGGACGCGATCCTGAGCCCCGAACAGCCCGACCCCTTCCACTCCTTCGTCGCGCGGTGGTCGGAATCGGAGGCCGTGGCCTCGATGCGCGACGGCCAGGGGGACGAGTACGACATCGTCTTCTCCGCCGTCGGCGCCTGGATCCGCGGCTTCGCCCACGAGTCCCCCATGAGCCCCTATGCGCAGGACGGCCCCTGGCCGGGCGTGCTGGACGACGTCCCCGAGGTGTTCGCGTCCTGCGTCGAGGAACCGGCGTTCACCGACGAGGACGGGATGCCGGTCGCCACCGCCTGTCTGTGGCGCGAGTCGGCCGACGACGGCTGGTCCACGGGCACGATCGACTTCCCCGACCACCCGGCGGACGACCCGGACGGCGCCGCGGGCCTGTTCCGGTTGCTCGCCGACCGCTCGCCGTCGGCCTTCCGGCAGTGGGCGCAGGACCACTACGAGGTCCCGGTCGATCTGGAGGCCGTACGGCACGTCCTCGCCTCCCGCCCGCTGACCGACGCGGTGGTCGCCGCCCTGAACCCCGGGCTCGCCGTGACCGATCTGGCCAAGGACGTCGAGCGGGCCGGCTACCCGCGGCACTGACCCGCGCAAACGCCGTGCAAACGCCGAGACCCGGCCTCCCTGAGGAGGCCGGGCCCACACGTCGGTCCGGCAGGGCGGACCTACAGTCCCGCGGCCTTGCGCAGCGCGTCCACGCGGTCCGTGCGCTCCCACGTGAAGTCGGGCAGCTCACGGCCGAAGTGACCGTACGCGGCGGTCTGGGCGTAGATCGGGCGCAGCAGGTCGAGGTCGCGGATGATCGCGGCCGGACGGAGGTCGAAGACCTCGTCGATGGCCTTCTCGATCTTCTCGGCGTCGACCTTGGCGGTGCCGAAGGTCTCCACGAAGAGACCGACCGGCTCGGCCTTGCCGATCGCGTAGGCGACCTGGACCTCGCAGCGGGCCGCCAGGCCCGCCGCCACGACGTTCTTCGCCACCCAGCGCATGGCGTACGCGGCCGAGCGGTCGACCTTGGACGGGTCCTTGCCCGAGAAGGCGCCGCCGCCGTGGCGGGCCATGCCGCCGTAGGTGTCGATGATGATCTTGCGGCCGGTGAGGCCGGCGTCGCCCATCGGGCCGCCGATCTCGAAGCGGCCGGTCGGGTTCACCAGCAGACGGTAGTTCTCGGTGTCGATCTTGATGCCCTCGTCCAGGAGCGCCTTCAGCTCCACCTCCACCACGAACTCCCGGATGTCGGGGGCCAGCAGGGAGTCCAGGTCGATGTCGCTCGCGTGCTGCGAGGAGACGACGACCGTGTCGAGGCGGACGGCCTTGTCGCCGTCGTACTCGATGGTGACCTGGGTCTTGCCGTCGGGGCGCAGGTAGGGGATGGTCCCGTTCTTGCGGACGTCCGACAGGCGCTTCGACAGACGGTGCGCCAGGAAGATCGGCAGCGGCATCAGGGTCGGCGTCTCGTCCGACGCGTAGCCGAACATCAGACCCTGGTCGCCGGCGCCCTGGCGGTCCAGCTCGTCCTCGTCGCCCTCGACGCGGTTCTCGTACGCCGTGTCGACACCCTGGGCGATGTCCGGGGACTGCGCGCCGATGGACACCGAGACGCCACAGGAGGCGCCGTCGAAGCCCTTCTTCGAGGAGTCGTAGCCGATCTCGAGGATCTTGTCGCGCACGAGCTGGGGGATCGGCGCGTAGGCCTTGGTGGTGACCTCTCCGGCGACGTGCACCAGACCGGTCGTGATCAAGGTCTCGACGGCGACCCGGGAGGCCGGGTCCTCGCGCAGCAGGGCATCGAGGATGGTGTCGCTGATCTGGTCAGCGATCTTGTCGGGGTGGCCCTCGGTGACAGACTCCGAGGTGAACAGGCGACGGGACACAACGCTCCCTGGGGTTGCAGCGGCTGCTGGCTGATCATTGGCGGACGCGACAGGAGCTGCGCCCGGCGTCGTCCGAGAACAGTTTATCGGTCGTGCCCCACCACCGGCCCACCCGTCTCGCCTCTCGGGAGCGCTGTGACCTGCGGCACGGGCATTCTGCCGAATGCCGAGCACCGTTGGCCAGGGGCGCCACGCCCGAATCGGCGGAGGGGGAGGACGACGGGGAAGCGCATCAAACCGTCAGGCCAGCCGTCGCGTCACCAGGTCCCACACGGTTTCGGCCAATGCCTCCTTGGGCCCGTACGGCACGGGGGTTTCGGTGCCGTCGGCGCCCAGCACGACGGCTTCGTTCTCCTCGGAGCCGAAGGTCTTGCGCTCCCCCACCTCGTTCACCACCAGCAGATCGCAGCCCTTGCGCCGTAGCTTGGACCGGCCGTTGGCCAGGACGTCGTCGGTCTCCGCCGCGAAGCCGACAACCACCTGGTTGGAGCGCGCCCGGTCGGCGGAGACCTCCGCGAGGATGTCCGGATTCCGTACGAGAACGATGGGGTCCGGTTCCCGGCCGTCCTGCTTCTTGATCTTTCCGGCCGCGTACGTCTCCGGCCGGAAATCGGCCACGGCGGCAGCCATGACGACCGCGTCGGCGTCCGCGGCGGCCTTCAGGACCGCCTCGCGCAGCTGCACGGCCGTGCCGACCTGGACGATGTCGACGCCGGCCGGGTCGGGCAGGCCGGTGTTCGCCGCGATCAGCGTCACGCGGGCGCCACGGGCGGCGGCGGTGCGGGCGAGGGCGTAGCCCTGCTTGCCGGAGGAGCGGTTGCCGAGGAAGCGGACCGGGTCGAGGGGCTCGCGGGTGCCGCCGGCGCTGACCACGACATGCCGGCCGGTGAGGTCGGGTTCGCGTACTCCCCTGGCCAGGACCCGGCGGCAGACCTCGAAGATCTCGGCCGGGTCGGGCAGCCGGCCCTTGCCGGTGTCGACGCCGGTGAGGCGGCCCACGGCGGGTTCGATGACGACGGCGCCCCGGCGGCGCAGGGTCGCCACGTTCTCCTGGGTGGCCGGATGCTCCCACATCTCGGTGTGCATCGCGGGAGCGAAGACGACCGGACAGCGGGCCGTCAGGAGGGTGTTGGTGAGGAGGTCGTCGGCGAGGCCGTGGGCGGCCTTGGCGAGCATGTCCGCCGTGGCCGGGGCGACGACCACCAGGTCGGCGTGCTGGCCGATGCGGACGTGCGGGACCTCGTGGACGTCGTCCCAGACCTCCGTGGAGACGGGGTGGCCGGAGAGGGCGGACCAGGTGGCGGCGCCGACGAAGTGCAGCGCGGAGGCGGTGGGGACCACCCGGACGTCATGGCCCGACTCGGTCAGTCTGCGCAGCAGCTCACAGGCCTTGTAGGCGGCGATGCCACCACTGACCCCCAGAACGACCTTCGGCTTGTCCACCGTTTCTCCCCGGACCTCGGAACGCGTGCGCAGCGGCTCCCTGCGTACGAGTCCATCAGACACCACAGGCCCGGCAGCTGTGCTGCCGGGCCTGTGGAAAAACCAACTGCGAACCGAAAATACTACTGAGCGGGGCCCTCGACGGCCTCGGACGTCAGCAGGCCGGCGTTGATCTCGCGGAGGGCGATCGAGAGCGGCTTCTCGTGGACGTGGGTGTCCACGAGCGGACCGACGTACTCGAGGAGGCCCTCGCCGAGCTGCGAGTAGTACGCGTTGATCTGGCGCGCTCGCTTGGCCGCGTAGATCACGAGGCTGTACTTCGAGTCGGTGGCCTCGAGGAGCTCGTCGATCGGCGGGTTGATGATGCCCTCGGGCGCGGAGATGGAAGAGGACACGCTCTACCTTCCGATGGATGGGAAAAGACCGGTCGTGATCACAGGTTCGCAATCACACAACATCGACCAAGGCTAGCAGCTCGCGTGCGACGTCCTTGACGGAGGTGTTGACCAGGGTCACGTCGAACTCCGGCTCGGCCGCCAGTTCGATCTTCGCCGCCGCCAGGCGGCGGTCGATGACCTCGGGCGGTTCGGTGCCCCGCCCGGTGAGCCTGCGCACCAGTTCCTCCCAGGAGGGAGGGGCCAGGAACACGAGTTGGGCCTCGGACATGGACTCACGGACCTGTCGGGCGCCCTGGAGATCGATCTCCAGGAGGACCGGCTCGCCCGACTCCAGGCGCTCCAGCACCGCGTCGCGCGGAGTGCCGTAGCGGTTGCCCGCGAACTCGGCCCACTCCAGCAGCTCGCCGTTGGCGATCAGCTTGTCCATCTCATCGTCGGTGACGAAGAAGTAGTGGACCCCGTGCTTCTCGCCGGGCCGCGGCCTACGGGTCGTCGCCGACACCGAGAGCCAGACCTCGGGGTGTTCCTTGCGCATATGAGCGACGACCGTGCTCTTGCCGACCCCGGAGGGGCCGGAGAGCACGGTCAGCCGCGGACGTGCGTCCGGGGTTTCGGGGGACGTCCCCCGGAGTTTTACTGCCATGCAGCGATTATTCCAGCAATCCCGGAGTGCCCGGGACTCCCTTCCCGCGGCGCCCGGGAATCAGGAGCCGGTGCTGCCGAACTCACGCTCCAGGGACGCGATCTGGTTGGAACCGAGGCCGCGCACGCGGCGGCTCTCGGAGATGCCGAGTCGCTCCATGATCTGCTTGGCGCGGACCTTGCCCACGCCCGGGAGCGACTCCAGGAGGGCGGAGACCTTCATCTTGCCGATGACGTCGTTTTCCTGGCCCTGCTTGATGACCTCGTGAAGCGAGGCGCCGGAGTGCTTCAGTCGATTCTTGACCTCGGCCCGCTCCCGGCGAGCCGCGGCGGCCTTTTCGAGCGCGGCTGCGCGCTGTTCGGGGGTAAGGGGCGGAAGAGCCACGCCTACGTCACCTCGGATGTCGAACTGTCGGATACGGACCGGTGAGGAACCTGGTCGCCCCTCACCTGGTGAGCTACGAGCAAAACACGCTGCCCGTTCACTCTCCGTCGGAGACTAGCGGCCAACTCCGCCAGAGTCAGCGAGAACAGAGGAAAAGTCCTGGTCAGCCTCTCCAGGGCCGGACATTTAGGACATAGTGCCCCGGATTTGAGGATGTATCCAGCCTCAAGTCGTCGCCGAGCCGCCCGACCGAGCCCCCGGTCGGGCGGCCGACGCCGCTCAGGCGGCCTCCACGGCCGCCCTGACCTCTCGCGCGAATCGATCCACGGCGTCACGCAGAGCGACGACGTCGGGACCGTGACGCAACACACCCCGACTCACGTTCGGTACGACGTTGCGCACCGCGGACCCGAAGACCCGCGGAAGGTCGGCCGGAGTCGCCCCCTGGGCGCCGACGCCGGGCGCGAGGAGCGGACCGTTGATGCCGAGGTCGTACGTCGAGAGGTCGCCCAGCGTGGCGCCGACGACCGCCCCGAAGGAGCCCAGCGGCTCCTCCCCCACGTTCTCCGCGGCCAGGTGCGCCAGCATCGTCGCGCCCACGTCGCGTCCGTCGGCCCGCACCGCGTGCTGGACCTCGCCGCCCTCCGGGTTGGAGGTCAGCGCCAGCACGAACAGCCCGGCGCCGCTCTCACGCGCCGCCGCCACCGCCGGGGACAGGGATCCGTAGCCGAGGTACGGCGACACGGTGAGGGCGTCGGAGAACAGCGGGGCGTCCTTGTGCAGGAAGGACTCGGCGTACGCGGCCATGGTCGAGCCGATGTCACCGCGCTTGGCGTCCATCACGACCAGGGCGCCGGCCGCCCGCGCCTCCTGCACCGTCTTCTCCAGGACGGCGATGCCGCGCGAGCCGAACCGCTCGAAGAAGGCGCTCTGCGGCTTCAGCAGGGCCACCCGGTCGGCCGTCGCCTCGACGACCGTGCGGCTGAACCGCTCCAGGCCGGCGACGTCGTCGTGCAGGCCCCACTCGGCGAGCAGGGAGGCGTGCGGGTCGATGCCGACGCAGAGCGGGCCACGCTCGTCCATGGCCCGGCGCAGCCGCGCGCCGAAGGGCTCCAGGGTCATGCCGTCTTCCTCACGTCGGCGCCGACCGCGTCGGCGAGAGTGGCGTAGGGGCTCGTCCGCAGGCGGGCGGCCAGGCCCTTGTGGATCGCACGGCCCCAGAAGGGCCCCTCGTAGATGAAGGCGCTGTACCCCTGGACCAGCGTGGCGCCGGCCAGGATGCGCTGCCAGGCGTCCTCGGCGTCCTCCACGCCGCCGACGCCCACGAGGGTGACGCGGTCGCCCACGCGCGCGTAGAGGCGGCGCAGCACCTCCAGGGAGCGGGCCTTGAGGGGAGCGCCCGACAGCCCGCCGGTCTCCTTCACCAGCGAGGGGTCGGATGTCAGACCGAGGCCCTCGCGCGCGATGGTGGTGTTGGTGGCGATGATCCCGTCCAGACCGAGCTCCACGGCCAGGTCGGCGACCGCGTCGACGTCCTCGTCGGCCAGGTCCGGGGCGATCTTGACCAGCAGCGGGACCCGCCGCGAGGTCACCACGCGGTCGGCGGCCTCGCGGACGGCGCTCAGCAGCGGTCGCAGCGCCTCGGTGGCCTGGAGGTTGCGCAGTCCCGGCGTGTTCGGCGAGGACACGTTGACGACCAGGTAGTCGGCGTACGGGGCGAGCCGCTCGGTCGACTTCACGTAGTCGCCGACGGCCTCCTCCTCCGGTACGACCTTGGTCTTGCCGATGTTGACGCCCACGACGGGCTTGAAGACGGGCGTACGGGAGGCCAGGCGCGCGGCGACGGCGAGCGAGCCCTCGTTGTTGAAGCCCATCCGGTTGATGAGCCCCCGGTCCTTCACGAGCCGGAACAGCCGCTGGGCGGGGTTGCCGGGCTGCGGCTCGCCGGTGACCGTGCCGATCTCGACGTGGTCGAAGCCCAGCATCGACATCCCGTCGATCGCGACGGCGTTCTTGTCGAAGCCGGCGGCGAGTCCGAAGGGGCCGTGCATGCGCAGCCCGAAGGCCTCGGTGCGCAGTTCCCGGTAGCGGGGGGCCAGGGCGGCCGCGACGAACGTGCGCAGCACCGGGATCCGGACGGCGAGCCGGATCCAGCGGAAGGCCAGGTGGTGGGCGCGCTCGGGGTCCATCCGCTGGAAGAACAGCCGGAAGAATTGCTTGTACATGGTCATGTCCTCCAAGGAGCCTCGCGAAGAGGTGTCATGAAGAGGGGGACACCGTTTCCGGTGTCCCCCTGAGGGCTGCTAGTCGCGGGCCGCGGTCAGGTGTTCCGCGTGTTCCTGGAGTGAGCGCACGCCCACGTCCCCGTGGTTGAGGGCGTCGATGCCCTGGACGGCCGCGGCGAGCGCCTGGACCGTCGTCAGGCAGGGCACGGACCGCGCCACGGCCGCCGTACGGATCTCGTAGCCGTCGAGGCGGCCGCCGGTGCCGTACGGGGTGTTGACGATGAGGTCGACCTCGCCGTCGTGGATGAGCTGGACGATGGTCTTCTCGCCGTTCGGGCCGGTGCCCTCGGACTGCTTGCGCACGACCTTCGCGTTGAGGCCGTTGCGCCTGAGGACCTCGGCCGTGCCGGAGGTGGCGAGCAGCTCGAAGCCGTGCGCGACCAGCTCACGGGCCGGGAAGATCATCGAGCGCTTGTCGCGGTTGGCGACCGAGATGAACGCGCGGCCCTTGGTGGGCAGCGGGCCGTACGCGCCGGCCTGCGACTTGGCGTACGCCGTGCCGAAGACGGAGTCGATGCCCATGACCTCGCCGGTCGAGCGCATCTCGGGGCCGAGCACGGTGTCGACACCGCGGCCGGAGGTGTCCCGGAAGCGGCTCCACGGCATCACGGCCTCCTTGACGGAGATCGGCGCGTCCAGCGGCAGCTCACCGCCGTCGCCGGTCGCCGGGAGCAGCCCCTCGGCGCGCAGCTCGGCGACGGTCGCGCCCAGGGAGATCCGGGCGGCGGCCTTCGCCAGCGGCACCGCGGTCGCCTTCGAGGTGAAGGGGACCGTGCGGGAGGCGCGCGGGTTGGCCTCCAGGACGTAGAGGATGTCGCCCGCCATCGCGAATTGGATGTTGATCAGACCGCGCACGCCGACGCCCTTGGCGATCGCCTCCGTGGAGGCCCGCAGGCGCTTGATGTCGAAGCCGCCGAGGGTGATCGGGGGCAGGGCGCACGCCGAGTCGCCGGAGTGGATGCCGGCCTCCTCGATGTGCTCCATGACGCCGCCGAGGTACAGCTCCTCGCCGTCGTAGAGCGCGTCGACGTCGATCTCGATGGCGTCGTCGAGGAAGCGGTCGACGAGGACCGGCCGGGTGGGGCTGATCTCGGTCGACTCGGCGATGTAGGACGACAGCCGGGTCTCGTCGTAGACGATCTCCATGCCGCGACCGCCGAGCACGTACGACGGGCGCACCAGGACCGGGTAGCCGATCTCGTCCGCGATGGCCTTGGCCTCCGCGAACGTGGTGGCCGTGCCGTGCTTCGGGGCCGGCAGACCGGCCTCGGCGAGCACCCGTCCGAAGGCGCCCCGGTCCTCGGCCGCGTGGATGGCCTCGGGGGAGGTGCCGACGATCGGCACGCCGTTGTCCTTCAGCGCCTGCGCCAGGCCCAGCGGGGTCTGACCGCCGAGCTGCACGATCACACCGGCGATCGGGCCGGCCAGCGACTCCGCGTGGACGATCTCCAGCACGTCCTCGAGCGTCAGCGGCTCGAAGTACAGGCGGTCGGAGGTGTCGTAGTCCGTGGAGACGGTCTCCGGGTTGCAGTTGACCATCACGGTCTCGTACCCGGCGTCGGACAGCGCGAAGGAGGCGTGGACGCAGGAGTAGTCGAACTCGATGCCCTGGCCGATGCGGTTCGGGCCGGAGCCCAGGATGATCACCGCGGGCTTCTCGCGGGGCGCGACCTCGGTCTCCTCGTCGTAGGAGGAGTAGAAGTACGGCGTCTTCGCGGCGAACTCGGCGGCGCAGGTGTCGACCGTCTTGTAGACCGGACGGATGCCCAGCGCGTGCCGCACCTCACGGACGACGTCCTCGCGCAGCCCGCGGATCTCGGCGATCTGCTGGTCGGAGAAGCCGTGCCGCTTGGCCTCGGCGAGCAGCTCGACGTCGAGGCGGTCGGCGGCGGCCAGCTCGTCGGCGGTCTCCTTGATGAGGAAGAGCTGGTCGACGAACCAGGGGTCGATCTTCGTGAACTCGAAGACCTCCTCGGGCGTGGCGCCCGCGCGGATGGCCTGCATGACGGTGTTGATGCGTCCGTCGGTGGGCCGTACGGCCTCCCGCAGCAGTTCGTCCTTGTTCCCGGCGGGCTCGCCGACGAACGTGAACTGGCTGCCCTTCTTCTCCAGCGACCGCAGCGCCTTCTGCAGGGCCTCGGTGAAGTTGCGGCCGATGGCCATGGCCTCGCCGACCGACTTCATGGTCGTGGTCAGCGTGGAATCGGCGCTCGGGAACTTCTCGAAGGCGAAGCGCGGAACCTTCACGACCACGTAGTCGAGCGTCGGCTCGAAGGAGGCCGGGGTCTCCTGCGTGATGTCGTTCGGGATCTCGTCGAGGGTGTAGCCGATGGCGAGCTTGGCCGCGATCTTGGCGATCGGGAAGCCGGTGGCCTTGGAGGCGAGGGCCGAGGAACGCGACACGCGCGGGTTCATCTCGATGACGATGACGCGGCCGTCCTCGGGGTTCACCGCGAACTGGATGTTGCAGCCGCCGGTGTCCACGCCGACCTCGCGGATCACGGCGATGCCGATGTCGCGCAGGATCTGGTACTCGCGGTCGGTCAGCGTCATCGACGGGGCGACGGTGATCGAGTCGCCGGTGTGCACGCCCATGGGGTCGAAGTTCTCGATGGAGCAGACGACCACGACGTTGTCGTGCTTGTCGCGCATGAGCTCCAGCTCGTACTCCTTCCAGCCGAGGATGGACTCCTCCAGGAGCACCTCGGTGGTCGGCGACAGCGTGAGGCCCTGGCCGGCGATGCGGCGCAGCTCCTCCTCGTCGTGGGCGAAGCCGGAGCCGGCGCCGCCCATGGTGAAGGAGGGGCGGACGACGACCGGGTAGCCGCCGCCGAGCGCGTCGACGGCGGCGATCACCTCGTCCATGGTGTGGCAGATGACCGAGCGGGCCGACTCGCCGTGCCCGATCTTGCGGCGGACCTCTTCGACGACGCCCTTGAACAGGTCGCGGTCCTCGCCCTTGTTGATGGCCTCCACATTGGCGCCGATCAGCTCGACGCCGTACTTCTCGAGGACGCCGTTCTCGGCGAGCGAGATCGCCGTGTTGAGGGCCGTCTGGCCGCCCAGGGTGGGCAGCAGCGCGTCGGGGCGCTCCTTGGCGATGATCTTCTCGACGAACTCCGGGGTGATCGGCTCGACGTAGGTGGCGTCGGCGATCTCCGGGTCGGTCATGATCGTCGCCGGGTTGGAGTTGACCAGGACGACCCGCAGGCCCTCGGCCCGCAGGATGCGGCACGCCTGGGTGCCGGAGTAGTCGAACTCGGCGGCCTGGCCGATGACGATCGGGCCGGAGCCGATGACCAGGACGGACTGGATATCGGTGCGCTTAGGCACGCTGGCCCTCCATCAGGGATACGAAGCGGTCGAACAGGTAGGCGGCGTCGTGGGGGCCCGCTGCCGCTTCGGGGTGGTACTGGACGGAGAAGGCCGGCTGGTCGAGCAGCTGGAGCCCCTCCACGACGTCGTCGTTGAGGCAGATGTGGGAGACCTCGGCGCGGCCGAACTTCGTCTCGCTGACCTTGTCGAGCGGCGCGTCCACGGCGAACCCGTGGTTGTGCGCGGTGACCTCGACCTTGCCGGTCGTGCGGTCCTGGACCGGCTGGTTGATGCCGCGGTGGCCGTACTTCAGCTTGTAGGTGCCGAAGCCGAGCGCGCGGCCGAGGATCTGGTTGCCGAAGCAGATGCCGAAGAGCGGCGTCTTGCGCTCCAGCACCTCGGTCATCAGCGCGACCGGACCGTCGGCGGTGGCCGGGTCGCCCGGGCCGTTGGAGAAGAACACGCCGTCGGGGTCGACGGCGTACACCTCCGCCGCCGAGGCAGTCGCCGGGAGCACGTGCACCTCGATGCCGCGCTCGGCCATGCGGTGCGGGGTCATGCCCTTGATGCCGAGGTCGATGGCGGCGACGGTGAAGCGCTTCTCGCCGACCGCCGGGACGACGTAGGCCTCCTTGGTGGCGACCTCCTCGTAGAGGCTCGCGCCCTTCATCTGCGGCTGGGCCTGCACGCGCGCGAGGAGCTCGGTCTCGGAACCGATCGCCTCGCCGGAGAAGATCCCGGCGCGCATGGAGCCGCTCTCGCGGAGGTGGCGGGTGAGCGCGCGGGTGTCGATGCCGGAGATGCCGACGACGTTCTGCTGCACCAGGGCGTTGTCCAGGGAGCGCGTGGAGCGCCAGTTGGAGGGCACGCGCGCGGGGTCGCGCACGACGTAGCCGGAGACCCAGATGCGGCCCGACTCGTCGTCCTCGTCGTTCCAGCCGGTGTTGCCGATCTGCGGGGTGGTCGCGACGACGATCTGGCGGTCGTACGACGGGTCGGTGAGGGTCTCCTGGTAGCCGGTCATACCGGTGGAGAACACCGCTTCGCCGAAGGTCTCCCCCACGGCCCCGTAGGCACGGCCGCGGAAGATCCGGCCGTCCTCCAGGACGAGTACGGCGGGAACCCTGGTGGTTCCCCTGGTGGAGGTCGTCATCGTGCGCCTTCCGTTTCCGTCGGGTTTTCCGTCTTGTCGATCATGGAGTTGATGGCGTCGACCCACTCGCCGTGCTCGGCCGCGCGGTCCGAGCGGAAGCCGGAGTCGAGCAGCTTGTCGCCGTGCGCCCAGGTCACCACCAGCAGGCCGCCCTCGGTGAGGACCTTGCCGGCGATGCCCTTGTCGAGCCGGGCCTCGCGCAGTGCGGCGGCCGGGACGAAGAAGTCGGTCGCGCCGGGGCGTACGACGTCCAGTCCCGCTGCCGTCAGGGTGAGCTCGACCCGGCTGCGGGTGCCCAGGCCGTGCGCCACGATGCGGTCCAGCCACTGTCCGGCGGTGGTGGAGCCGTGGTAGCGCCCGCTCATGCCCAGTCTCACCGGACCCAGGTCGTCCGGCGCGGTGAGGAGCTCCGGGAGGTCGCCCTGGAGCGTGCCGCGCCACTTCCAGCCCTCGCGCATCAGCCAGTAGACGAGCGCGACGAAGAGGCCGAGACCGACCACCCAGCCGATCCGCGCGGCCCAGTCGGTCACTTCGGCCGATTCCTTCTCGGCCGCGAGCAGTAGTGCAGCAGATGTCACGTGAGCTTCCCGTCGACGAGCGTGGCCTTGCCCCGGAGCCACGTGTGCGTGACACGGCCCGGCAGCTCACGCCCCTCGTACGGGGTGTTCCGGCTGCGCGAGGCGAAGCCCGCGGGGTCCACCGACCCACGGTATTCCGTGTCGACGAGCGTGAGGTTGGCGGGCTCACCTGCCGAGACGGGGCGGCCGTGGCCCTGGGCCCGCCCGATCAGGGCGGGCTTGAACGACATCCGGCTCGCGACCCCGGCCCAGTCCAGCAGGCCCGTCTCCACCATCGTCTCCTGGACCACCGACAACGCGGTCTCCAGGCCGACCATGCCCATGGCGGCGGCGGCCCACTCGCAGTCCTTGTCCTCGTGCGGGTGCGGGGCGTGGTCGGTGGCGACGATGTCGATCGTGCCGTCGGCGAGCGCCTCGCGCAGGGCGCGCACGTCCCGCTCGGTGCGCAGCGGCGGGTTCACCTTGTAGACCGGGTCGTAGCTGCGCACCAGCTCGTCGGTGAGGAGCAGGTGGTGCGGGGTGACCTCGGCGGTGACGTCGATGCCGCGGGACTTGGCCCAGCGGACGATCTCGACCGACCCGGCGGTGGAGAGGTGGCAGATGTGGACCCGGGAGCCGACGTGCTCGGCGAGCAGCACGTCCCGGGCGATGATCGATTCCTCGGCCACCGCCGGCCAGCCCCCGAGGCCCAGCTCGGCGGAGACGACGCCCTCGTTCATCTGGGCGCCCTCGGTCAGCCGCGGCTCCTGCGCGTGCTGGGCGACGACCCCGCCGAAGGCCTTCACGTACTCCAGGGCCCGGCGCATGATCACGGCGTCGTCGACGCACTTGCCGTCGTCGGAGAAGACGGTGACGCCGGCCGCCGACTCGTGCATGGCGCCCAGCTCGGCGAGCTTGCGGCCCTCCAGGCCGACCGTGACCGCGCCGATGGGCTGCACGTCGCAGTAGCCGTGCTCCTGCCCGAGCCGGTAGACCTGCTCGACCACGCCGGCCGTGTCGGCCACGGGGAAGGTGTTGGCCATGGCGAACACGGCCGTGTAGCCGCCGGAAGCGGCCGCGCGGGTGCCCGTGAGCACCGTCTCGGAGTCCTCGCGGCCCGGCTCGCGCAGATGGGTGTGCAGGTCGACCAGGCCCGGCAGCAGCACCTTGCCGCCGGCCTCGACGACCTCGGCTCCCTCGGCGGACAGCCCCGCGCCGACGGCCTCGATGACCGCGCCGTCGATCAGGACGTCCTGCGGCTCACCGCCGAGCACCTTCGCACCACGGATCAGGATCTTGCTCATGGTTCTTACTTCTCCTCGGTGATGCGGGCGTGGCTGACGGCGGGTTCGTTGCCGCCCAGGAGCAGGTAGAGGACGGCCATCCGGATGGACACGCCGTTGGCGACCTGTTCGACGACGGTGCAGCGCTCGGAGTCGGCGACCTCTGCGGTGATCTCCATGCCGCGGACCATCGGGCCGGGGTGCATGACGATGGCGTGCTCGGGCATCCGCGCCATGCGGTCGCCGTCGAGGCCGTAGCGCCGCGAGTACTCGCGCTCGGTCGGGAAGAACGCGGCGTTCATCCGCTCGCGCTGCACCCGCAGCATCATCACCGCGTCGGACTTGGGCAGCGTGCTGTCGAGGTCGTACGACACCTCGCACGGCCAGGTCTCGATGCCGACCGGCACCAGGGTGGGCGGGGCGACCAGGGTGACCTCGGCGCCGAGCGTGTGCAGCAGGTCGACGTTGGAGCGGGCCACCCGGCTGTGCAGCACGTCGCCGACGATCGTGATGCGCTTGCCGGCGAGGTCCTGGCCGAGCCCGGCGTCCCGGCCGATCAGACGGCGGCGCATCGTGAAGGCGTCCAGGAGGGCCTGGGTGGGGTGCTGGTGGGTGCCGTCGCCCGCGTTGATGACGACGGCGTCGATCCAGTCGGAGGTGGCCAGCCGGTACGGCGCCCCGGAGGCCCCGTGCCGGATGACGACCGCGTCCACGCCCATGGCCTCCAACGTCTGCGCGGTGTCCTTCAGGGACTCGCCCTTGGACACCGACGACCCCTTGGCGGAGAAGTTGATGACGTCCGCGGAGAGGCGCTTCTCGGCGGCCTCGAAGGAGATGCGGGTGCGCGTGGAGTCCTCGAAGAAGAGGTTGACGATCGTGCGGCCGCGCAGGGTCGGCAGTTTCTTGATGGGCCGGTCGGCGACCCGGGCCATCTCCTCGGCGGTGTCGAGGATCAGGACGGCGTCGTCGCGGGTGAGGTCGGCGGCCGAGATGAGATGACGCTGCATCTGTCAGGCTCCGTAAGGCAGTTCAGACATGGGGAGATCACGGACGTGCAGGGCACGGCTGTGAGGCGCACGGCACCGAGGGCCGCACGCGCGCGTGCTACTGCTGGGCGGCCGGCTTCACACCGAGCAGCACGGTGTCGCGACCGTCCTCCTCGGCGAGCTGGACCTTGACCGTCTCCCGCAACGACGTGGGGAGGTTCTTGCCGACGTAGTCGGCGCGGATGGGCAGTTCCCGGTGGCCGCGGTCGACGAGGACCGCGAGCTGGACCGCGCGCGGACGCCCGAGGTCGTTCAGGGCGTCGAGGGCGGCGCGGATGGTGCGGCCGGAGAAGAGCACGTCGTCGACGAGGACGACCAGCCTGCCGTCCAGGCCGTCACCGGGGATCTCGGTGCGGGCCAGCGCACGCGGCGGGTGCATGCGCAGGTCGTCGCGGTACATGGTGATGTCGAGGGAGCCGACCGGGATCTTGCGGTCGGTGATCTGCTCGAGCTTGGCGGCGAGCCGCTGGGCGAGGAAGACGCCGCGGGTCGGGATGCCAAGCAGCACCACGTCGTCGGCGCCCTTGGCGCGTTCGACGATCTCGTGGGCGATGCGGGTCAGTACGCGCGCGATGTCGGGGCCTTCGAGGACGGGCCGCGCATCGGCTTGCCGGGAATCCTGCTGAGTGTCCTGCTTGTCCATATGAAACGGACCTCCTTCTCCGCCTCACGGGACGGACCTTAAAGGACGTCGGATTTGCGCCATCCACGGTAGCAGGCCGGGACGCCACCCCGATCACCCCCTTGGCGTAATCAGCCACCGCTACCACGGAAGCGTCGGTGTGGACCATTCGGCTTGACTCAGAAGAATCACGCTGCGTAACCTCACAGTGAGTTACCAGCACGCGGCTCGCGCCGCGTCGACCCAGTGCCGGGGAGCTATATGTCCAGCGAATACGCCAAACAGCTCGGGGCCAAGCTCCGGGCGATCCGCACCCAGCAGGGCCTTTCCCTCCACGGTGTCGAGGAGAAGTCCCAGGGACGCTGGAAGGCGGTCGTGGTCGGTTCGTACGAGCGCGGCGACCGCGCCGTGACCGTGCAGCGCCTTGCCGAGCTGGCGGACTTCTACGGCGTTCCCGTGCAGGAACTGCTGCCGGGCACCACTCCGGGCGGAGCCGCAGAGCCGCCGCCGAAGCTGGTCCTGGACCTGGAGCGACTGGCCCACGTGCCGGTCGAGAAGGCGGGCCCCCTGCAGCGGTACGCGGCCACGATCCAGTCGCAGCGAGGTGACTACAACGGCAAGGTGCTGTCGATCCGCCAGGACGACCTGCGCACGCTCGCCGTCATCTACGACCAGTCGCCCTCGGTCCTGACCGAGCAGCTGATCAGCTGGGGCGTCCTGGACGCGGACGCGCGCCGCGCGGTCTCCCACGAGGAGGGCTGAGGCCCCTGCGGCCCACCAGAGCTCAGCAGAAACGTGCCGCCGGGGTGGCCGGAACCTGATGGTTCCGGCCACCCCGGCGGCCGTCTGCGGGCCCAGGAGGGCTCAGAGGCACCAGGTGCCGGGGAAACGCCTGAGGGCCCGCAGCATGTCGCTGCGGGCCCTCAGGCGTTGTCGTAGGACTGTCGTGCGGCCGGCTTGCCGTGCCGTTACGCCTCGTCCCGGCGCAGAGACGGCTTGAGCTCCTTGAACCGGCCGAGCAGGCCGTTGACGAACGACGGCGACTCGTCCGTGGAGAACTCCTTCGCCAGCTGCACCATCTCGTCGAGGACGACCGCGTCCGGGGTCTCGTCGGCCCAGATCAGCTCGTAGGCGCCGAGACGCAGGATGTTGCGGTCGACGACCGGCATCCGGTCCAGCGTCCAGCCGACCGAGTACTGCGAGATCAGGTCGTCGATACGCCGCGCGTACCCGGCGTAGCCCTCGACCAGCTGCATGGTGTACTCACTCACCGGCGGCTGCCGGGTGTCGGCCCGGGAGAGCCGGATCCAGTCCGCGAGGACTGTCAGGACGTCGACTCCGCGCTGGTCGCCCTCGAAGAGGATCTGGAAGGCGCGCTTGCGGGCCGTGTTGCGAGCAGCCACGGTTAGCTGTTCACCCGGCCGAGGTAGTCGCTGGTGCGGGTGTCGACCTTGATCTTCTCACCGGTGGTGATGAAGAGCGGGACGTTGATCTGGTGACCGGTCTCCAGGGTGGCGGGCTTGGTGCCACCGGTGGAGCGGTCCCCCTGCAGGCCGGGCTCGGTCTCCTGCACGACGAGCTCGACGGCGGCCGGCAGCTCGACGAAGAGCACCTCGCCCTCGTGCTGCGCGACGGTGGCCGTGAAGCCCTCGATCAGGAAGTTGGCGGCGTCGCCGACGGCCTTGCGGTCGACCAGCAGCTGGTCGTAGGTCTCCATGTCCATGAAGACGAAGTACTCGCCGTCCATGTACGAGAACTGCATGTCGCGCTTGTCGACAGTGGCCGTCTCGACCTTGACGCCGGCGTTGAACGTCTTGTCGACGACCTTGCCGGAAAGCACGTTCTTCAGCTTGGTGCGCACGAAGGCCGGGCCCTTGCCGGGCTTGACGTGCTGGAACTCGACGACGGACCAGAGCTGGCCGCCTTCGAGCTTGAGCACCAGGCCGTTCTTGAGGTCGTTCGTGGAAGCCACGGTTGCGGAATCTCCTGGACTGACGTGGACGACCCCGGTGCACGCACCTGTCTAGAGGGCGAGCAGCTCCTTGGTCGTGATGGTGAGTAGCTCGGGTCCGCCGTCCGCCTCTGGGCGCACGACGAGCGTGTCATCGATCCGGACACCGCCCCGGCCCGGGAGGTGGACCCCCGGTTCGACGGTGACCGGCACGCAAGCGTCCAGTTTACCCATGGCCGCGGGAGACAACTGCGGGTCCTCTTCGATTTCGAGCCCGACACCGTGCCCGGTGAGCGCCGGAAGGCCCTCGGAGTGCCCCGCGGAGTCCAGGATATGGCGGGCCGCGCGGTCCACGTCCCGGAAGGCGGCGCCGGGTGTCAGGGCCTCGCGTCCGGCGCGCTGGGCAGCGAAGACGAGGTCGTACAGCTCGATCTGCCAGTCGGCGGGGGACGTGCCGATCACGAAGGTACGGCCGATCTCGCAGCGGTAGCCGCGGTAGCTCGCCCCCAGACAGACGGAGAGGAAGTCGCCCTCCTCGACGCGCCGATCGGTGGGCCGGTGGCCACGCCGGCCGGAGTTCGGGCCGGTGGCGACCGAGGTGGCGAAGGCGGGGCCGTCGGCACCGTGATCGACCAGGCGCCGTTCCAGTTCGAGGGCGAGATGCCGTTCCGTACGGCCCACCAGGATGGACTCCAGCAGCTCCCCCAGCGCCTGGTCGGCGATCTCGGCGCCGATCCGCAGACAGGAGATCTCCTCCTCGTCCTTCACCACCCTCAGCTGCTCGACCGCGCCGCCCACGTCCGCCAGGCGCAGCCGGGGCGCGACGGCCCGCAGCTCGCGGTGACGGGCCACCGTGAGGTGATGCTCCTCCACCGCGAGGGAGTCGCCGCCCTCGGCCACGAGGAGATCGGCGGCCGCGACCGCCGGATCGCCTCCGCTGCGGCGGAGGCAGTGGACACGCAGGGCCTCGTCCGGCCGCCCCTCGCTCGGGCGGTCCTCGGGCGGGTCCGTGCAGACGAGAAGATCCTCACGTCTGCCCAGCAGCAGGACGGCGCCGACCGGCGCCGCGCCCGCGAGGTATCTCACGTTGGCGGGGCGGGAGATCAGCGCGGTGGCGCTGCCGCTCGCGTTGCAGCGTTCTCTCAGCCGGGTGCGGCGGGACGCGTAGACCTCTGACATGACACGAGCGTAGGAGGAGTGGCCGGATTGTGCCGGTTGGGAGGGCGTTCGGGGGAACCGTCCGGGTCGGGCCGGAGCGCTGGAGAGCGCTCTACCACTTCGGGGGGCTCGCGATGGCCCTCGCCAGCACGTCGTCCAGGACCCTCGCCGTGGTCGGGACGTCCAGTTGGGAGTTGTCGATGATGGGCAGGCCGGAGCCGTACCAGCCGGCCATGCGGCCGTGGATGCGGGCCACCTCCTCGTCGGTGAGGCGGCGGTTGCCGGAGCGTTCTGCGTTGCGCTCCAGAACGACTTCCAGGCCCGGCAGGAGGACGACGGGCAGCAGGCCCGGACCCACATGCCGTTTCCAGCCACCCAGGCCCACGGCCGGGCGGTCGGGGAAGATCGCGTCGTCCAGGATGCATGAGATGCCGTTGGCCAGGAAGTTGCGCGCGGCGAAGCCGCAGGTGCGGCGGGCCAGGCGGTACTGGGCCTCGGAATGGTCGTTCCACCCCGACTGCGGGTCGGCGAAGCCCGAACGGACCCATTCCCGTACGTCGTCGAGGCTGACGTGGGCCGTGGGCACCCGGCGGTGGTCGGCCCAGAACTTGGCGACGCTCGTCTTCCCGGCGCCCGCCGGGCCGATCAGCAGCACCGCCAGCGTCGTGGCCGCCGGGTCGGGGACGGTCGGGGCGGGCGGCGCGCTGGGCATGGGGACGGGGCCGCCCGGCGGCAGCGGGACATGTCCGGTGGCGTCGGCGCCCTGCGGGACCGGGGCGTGCTGCGGGGCGGGCGGCGGCGGCACGGGCGGCACCGGCGGCTGGGGCGCGGGCGGCACCGGGCCCGAGGGGGCGCCGAGGTACCCCGGCTGATGCTGGGGGGCGCCGCCCGGCTGGTGGGGCGGCGGCAGCGGAGAACCCACTGCGTGCTGCATCCGGTGCCACTCCGTCTCGTACAGGCAATGGGCGCTGGTTGTGAGGGGTGCGGACCCCCCTTTTCGCTACTGAACGGTACCGCCCCCGGTCGTCGTTTGGTGAACGGCCGGGGGCGGTCCGAAGTGCCCGGTGTGGAAAGCGAATCGGGCGGAAGGGAAGCGGGCGGACCTACTCGCCCATCCCGCGCTCCTACTCGCCCACCTCCCCGTACGCGGCCAGCAGCACGGCCGGGTCGGGACCCTCGAGGACGTTCGGCTTGGCCAGGCCGTCCAGGACGATGAACCGCAGCAGGTCACCGCGGGACTTCTTGTCGACCTTCATGTTCTCCAGCAGCTTGGGCCACTGGTCGTAGCGGTAGTGCAGCGGCAGACCCACCGACTCCAGCACCGTGCGGTGGCGGTCGGCCGTCGCGTCGTCCAGCCGGCCCGCCAGGCGGCCCAGTTCGGCGGCGAAGTGCATGCCCACGGACACGGCCGCGCCGTGCCGCCACTTGTAGCGCTCGTTCTTCTCGATGGCGTGCGCCAGGGTGTGGCCGTAGTTGAGGATCTCCCGCAGGCCCGACTCCTTCAGGTCGGACGACACGACGTCCGCCTTGACCCTGATGGAGCGCTCGATGAGCTCGGCGGTGTGCGGGCCCGCCGGGGTGCGCGCGGCCTCGGGGTCGGACTCGACCAGCTCGAGGATCACCGGGTCGGCGATGAAGCCGGCCTTGATGACCTCGGCGAGCCCGGAGACGTAGTCGTTGACCGGCAGGGAGTCCAGCGCGGCCAGGTCGCACAGCACCCCGGCCGGCGGGTGGAAGGAACCGACGAGGTTCTTGCCCTCGGCGGTGTTGATGCCGGTCTTGCCGCCGACGGCCGCGTCGACCATGGCCAGCACGGTCGTCGGGACGGCGATCCAGCGCACCCCGCGCAGCCAGGTCGCGGCGACGAACCCGGCGAGGTCCGTGGTGGAGCCTCCGCCGACGCCCACGACGACGTCGGTGCGGGTGAACCCGGACTGGCCGAGCGCCTTCCAGCAGTAGGCGGCGACCTCGGCGGTCTTGGCCTCCTCCGCGTTGGGCACCTGGATGGCGACGGCCTCGTAGCCCTGTTCGGCCAGGTCGGCGCGGAGCGCCTCCCCGGTGCCGGCGAGCGCCTCGGGGTGGATCACGGCGACCCGCTTGACCCGGTCGCCGATCAGCCCGCCGAGTTCGCCCAGCAGCTGACGGCCGACCAGGACCTCGTACGGCTCCGAGCCCGCACTTCCGCCGATTTGGATCCGCGTTACGGACTCGCTGCTCATGCTTCCTTCAACTCCAAAGCGTCCAAGGCCACTTGACTGACCTCTTCGGGCGTACGGCCGTCCGTGGTCACGACCGCGGTGGCGACGCCCTCGTAGAGATGGCGACGGGCGTCCATCAGTTCGCGCCACTGCTTGCGCGGATTGACGGCGAGCAGCGGGCGCGCCGTGTTCAGGCCGGTGCGCTTCACGGCCTCCTCGACGTCCATGGCCAGGTAGACGACGCGCTGCCCGGCCAGCAGCGCGCGTGTGTCCGCGTCCAGGATCGAGCCGCCGCCGAGCGCCAGCACACCCTCGTGCTCGGTGAGCGCGTCCCGCACGGCCCGCTTCTCGATCGCGCGGAAGGTCTCCTCGCCCTCGTCGACGAAGATCTCCGCGATGCTGCGGCCCGCCTCGGCGACGATGTCGTCGTCGGTGTCCCGGTAGGAGACGCCGAGCCGCTCGGCGAGCAGCTGCCCGACGGTGGACTTGCCGACGCCCATCGGGCCGACGAGGACGACCAGTGGCCCGCTCATCGGATGTGCAGGCTGTCGAGGTACGAGCGCACGTTGCGGCGGGTCTCGGTGACGCTGTCGCCGCCGAACTTCTCCGCCACCGCGTCCGCGAGCACCAGGGCGACCATCGCCTCGGCGACGATCCCGGCGGCCGGGACCGCGCACACGTCGGAGCGCTGGTGGTGCGCCTGGGTGGCCTCGCCCGTGGCGACGTCCACCGTCCGCAGGGCCCGCGGCACGGTCGCGATCGGCTTCATCGCCGCGCGCACACGCAGCAGCTCGCCGGTGGTGAGGCCGCCCTCGGTGCCGCCGGAACGGCCGCTCGCGCGCCTGATGCCCTCGGCCGTGGTGACGATCTCGTCGTGCGCCTTCGAACCCGGCACGCGCGCGAGGTCGAAGCCGTCGCCGACCTCGACGCCCTTGATCGCCTGGATGCCCATCAGGGCCGCGGCGAGCCGGGCGTCCAGCCGACGGTCCCAGTGCACGTGCGAGCCCAGGCCGACCGGGACGTCGTACGCCAGCACCTCGACGACGCCGCCGAGGGTGTCGCCGTCCTTGTGGGCCTGGTCGATCTCCGCGACCATCGCCTTCGAGGCGTCCGCGTCCAGGCAGCGGACCGGGTCCGCGTCCAGCTTCTCGACGTCCGCGGGGGTCGGCAGGACGCCGTACGGCGCCTTCGCGGCGGCCAGCTCGACGACGTGCGAGACGATCTCGATGCCGGCCGTCTCCTTCAGGTACGACCGGGCCACCGCGCCCAGCGCGACCCGGGCGGCCGTCTCACGCGCGGAGGCGCGCTCCAGGATCGGCCGGGCCTCGTCGAAGCCGTACTTCTGCATTCCGGCGAGGTCGGCGTGGCCGGGGCGCGGGCGGGTGAGCGGCGCGTTGCGGGCGAGGCCCGCGAGGATCTCCGGGTCGACCGGGTCGGCCGACATGACCTGTTCCCACTTCGGCCACTCCGTGTTGCCCACCATGACGGCGACCGGTGAACCCATGGTCAGGCCGTGCCGGACACCGCCGAGGAAGGTGACCTCGTCGCGCTCGAACTTCATGCGCGCACCGCGCCCATAGCCGAGCCGTCGCCGCGCGAGGTGGTCGGCGACCATCTCCGTGGTGATCGGCACGCCGGCGGGAAGGCCCTCCAGCGTCGCGACAAGTGCGGGTCCGTGGGACTCCCCCGCGGTCAGCCAACGCAGCCTGCTCAACGATGCTCCTCAGTGCTCGCGCTCTGGTAGCGCTCTGCGCACGCGCGTCCTTCGCGTACGTCGGTGGCGTGACCGGGTGCGCGGCCCTGGCCCGCCATCTCCGATCCTCCCACGTCCCGGCCCCGGAACCGGCCGCCGGTCCAGCAAGCGGACGGGCGGCGGGCCGGGGACCGGCTCAGGGACGGTGCGAGGCCCCGCGGGCGGCGAGGGCGTGCTCGCCCGCCTTGCGCATGGCCTCCACCGGCGCCGGGACGCGGCCGGTCATCTGCTCCACCTGGAGGACGGCCTGGTGCACGAGCAGGTCGAGGCCGCTGACGACGGCGCCGCCGAACATGGACCAGCGGGCGGCCAGCTCGGTCGGCCACGGGTCGTAAAGCACGTCGAAGAGGGTGGCGGGGCGCTCCGGCACCGAGGCGGCGAGGGCGTCCGTGGCCCCGGCCGGGGTGGTCGCGACGACCAGCGGGAAGCGCAGCGCGTCGGCGGCGTCCGCCCAGTCGGCGATCCGGACCTCGACGTCGAGCCGCTCGCCCCACTGCCGCATCTCGGCGGCACGGGCCGCACTGCGAACGTAGGCGACGATCTCGCCGGGGCAGACCCTGGCCAGGGCGGCCAGGGCGGAGGACGCGGTGGCGCCGGCGCCGAGGATCGCGGCCGAGTCGACCTGTTCGACACCGCGCTCGCGCAGGGCGGCGACCATGCCGGGGATGTCCGTGTTGTCGCCGACTCGGCGGCCGTCCTCGGTGAACACGAGGGTGTTGACCGCCTCGACGGAGGCCGCCGTCTCGCTGACCTCGTCGAGCAGCGGGATGACCGCGCGCTTCAGCGGCATGGTCAGCGACAGACCGGCCCACTCGGCGCCGAGCCCGTCGACGAAGGCGGTCAGCGCCTCCTCGTCGACGTCGAAGCGGTCGTACGTCCAGCCGGTGAGTTCCAGCGCCTCGTACGCGGCGCGGTGCAGCACCGGGGAGAGCGAGTGGACGATGGGGCTGCCGAGTACCGCGGCCCGGCGGGCGTCAGTTGCCCGTGCTGGCATCGAACTTGTCCTTGAGTTTCTGGAAATCCGCGTAGGTCTTGGCGAATTCGGTGTTGTTCTCACCGTCGGTCGCCACGAAATAGATCCAGCCGTCGGTGGTCGGATTCATCGTCGCCTTGAGCGCGTCCTCACCGGGATTGCCGATCGGACCGGGCGTCAGGCCTTTGTTGGTATAGGTGTTGTACGGGTCCTTGTTGCTGTTGATCTCGGACTCGCTGATGTTGATTTTGCTCTCGCCCTTCAGGTAGTTGAAGGTCGAGTCGAATTGGAGCAACTGGTTGGTCTGGTCGTTCGTCGGCTTGAGCCGGTTGTAGACGACCTCCGCCATCTTGCGGTAGTCGTCGTGCGTCTTGCCCTCGGCCTGGACGAGGCTGGCGACCGTGATGACCTGCAACGGGCTTTCCAGCTTGAGCGTCTTGGCCTTGGCCTCGAGGTCGTACGCGCCGTACACCTCGTTGGCGTGGGCGACCATCGACTTCAGGACCGCCTCCGGCTTCATGCCCTTGGCCGCGCCGTACGTACCCGGGAAGAGGAAGCCCTCCAGTGGGTCCTTTATGTCCTCGTTGTCGTTCGCCCAGGCGGGCAGACCGAGCGTCTTGTACTCGCTCTCCGCCACTTTTCTGGTGGCGCCGGAGGCGAGTCCGAGTTTCGTGTCGATGGCCTTGTAGACGGACACGTTCCGCTGACCCGGGGTGACCATCACATTGGCCTGGCTGGTCGGGTCGAGCATCATCTCCACGGCGCTCTTCGCGGACATCTCCTTCTTCAGGATGTACGCGCCCGCCTGGATGCCGCCCGCTTGGGGGTTGTTCGTGACCGCGGAGACGAACGCGTCCACGCTCTTGACGACGCCGGCCTCCTTGAGCAGTCTGCCGATTTCGGCGCCGCCCGAGCCCTTGGGGACCTGGATGCTCACCGTCTGCTTCGTGCCGTCGCCCGTGTAGTCCGGAGCCGCGGCGTAACGATTCTGGTAGTAGTCGTAGCCGAAGTAGCCGACGCCCGCGACACCGCCGCCGAACACCAGCACGACGACCAGGCAGGCGCAGCCGCTGCGGCTCTTCTTGCTCTTCGCGCCCTTGCCGCCCCGGCCCCGCCGGTCGCCGCGGCCCTCCGGCTCGTCGTCGTCCTCGGCCCCGCCGCCCGCGAAGAATGCGTGCTCACCCTGATCGGGTCCCGGATCCCAGTCGGGCTTCTGCTCGGACTCGGCTTCCGGCACCGGCTCCGGTTCGGGCTCGGCGCGCCGCCGGGCGGGCGGCTCCGGCGGCGGATACGCCTCCGGGGTGCCGTAGAAGTCGGGCTGTTCGGCGCCGTAGGCCGCGGCCTGCTGCCCGTAGGGGTCACCCGGGTCGGCCGCGTAGGGGATGTGGGCATGGGTGCCCGTGCCGTCCCAGCCGCCCTCCTGATACCCCTCGTGGTAGGCCTGCGGGTTCTGGTGGGCGTACTGCTGGTCCTGAGCGGGGTACTGCTGGTCCTGAGCGGGGTACTGCTGCGGGTCGTAGCCCTGGTACTGGGGGTCGTACTGCTGCTGACCGTACTGCTGCTGGTCGTACTGCTGCGCCTGTCCCTGGCCCCAGTCGCCGTACTCCTGCTGCTGCTCCTGTTGCTGCTGCTCCGGCTGCTGCGGGTAGGGGTGGTGCTGTGGCCGGTCGCCGTAGGCAGGCTGATGGCCCGTGGGGGCCTGCTGCCCTTCCCATCCGCCGTCCCCGTACAACGGGTCCTCCGGATGCCACGGTTCGGAGCCAGGGCCCCGGCCATACTCAGTCATCGATCCCCTAGAGCCGCGAGGCGGCGATCACGCGGCTTTCTCAGGCC
This sequence comes from Streptomyces sp. NPDC102259, assembly GCF_044766465.1. NCBI lineage: Bacteria > Bacillati > Actinomycetota > Actinomycetes > Kitasatosporales > Streptomycetaceae > Streptomyces > Streptomyces sp. NPDC102259. Next base: position 107,769 of record NZ_JBIWMA010000005.1, read on the forward strand.
CGTCACCGTTCCGTCTCTCTCTGTGCGGTCGCTGTTCGAACACCGCCACATCGCGCGGAACGTTACCGTATCGCGATCAGACAACCACTTCGACGCCCTCGCCCGGCGCTTTACCTGACACCCGTTCGGATTCCAGCGCCTGTTGAAGGATGATCACAGCGGCTGCCTGGTCGATCACCGAGCGGCCCTTCTTCGACTTCACTCCCGAGGCACGCAGTCCCTGACTGGCCGTCACGGTCGTCATCCGCTCGTCCACCAGACGTACGGACACGGGGGCGATTTTGTTCGCCAGCTCCTGTGCGAAGCCGCGGACCTTGACCGCGGCCGGGCCCTCGCCCCCCTTGAGGGAGCGAGGCAGACCCACGACGACCTCGATCGGCTCGTACTCCTCGACCAGTTGTCCGAGTCGGCGGTAAGCCGCGGGGACGTCCCGGCCGGGGACCGTCTCCACGGGAGTGGCGAGGATCCCGTCGGGGTCGCACGAGGCGACCCCGATCCGGGCGTCCCCGACGTCGATCGCGAGTCGACGGCCCTTCCGCAGCAACCCGCTCACTTGGCCGTTTCCGCCACGAGCCGCTCGACGGCGTCGACGGCGTCGCCGACGGCGGCCGGGTTCTGGCCGCCGCCCTGGGCGACGTCCGGCTTGCCGCCACCGCCGCCGCCGAGGGTCTTGGCAGCCGTACGGACCAGGTCGCCGGCCTTGAGGCCGCGCTCGCGGGCGGCCTCGTTGGTGGCGATGACCGTCAGCGGCTTGCCGTTGTTCACCGTGAACAGGGCGACCACGGCGGCCCGGCCGCCCTGGATGCGGCCGCGCACGTCGAGAACGAGCCTGCGCAGGTCGTCGGGGGTCGTGCCGTCCGGGACCTGACCGGTGACGAGAGCCACACCGGCGACGTCCTTGGCGGACTCCACGAGACCGGCGGCGGCCTGGAGGACCTTCTCCGCGCGGAACTTCTCGATCTCCTTCTCGGCGTCCTTCAGCTTGCCGAGCATGGCGGAGACCTTCTCCGGGAGTTCCTCCGGACGGCCCTTGACCAGCTCCTGGAGCTGGGCGACGACCGTGTGCTCACGGGCCAGGAAGTTGTAGGCGTCGACGCCGACGAGGGCCTCGATGCGGCGGACGCCCGAGCCGATCGACGACTCGCCGAGCAGCTTCACCAGGCCCAGCTGGGAGGTGTTGTGCACATGGGTGCCACCGCACAGCTCCTTGGAGAAGTCGCCGATGGTCACGACCCGGACCCGCTCGCCGTACTTCTCGCCGAACTCGGCGATGGCGCCCTGCTTCTTGGCCTCGTCGATGCCCATGACCTCGGCCTGGACGTCCAGGTCGCGGGCGAGGATCTCGTTGATCTTCTGCTCGACGTCGGTCATCACGGCCGTCGGGACGGCGGACGGGGAGCCGAAGTCGAAGCGGAAGCGGCCGGGCTGGTTCTCGGAACCGGCCTGGGCGGCCGTCGGGCCGAGGGCGTCGCGCAGCGCCTGGTGCGTGAGGTGCGTGGCCGAGTGGGCGCGGGCGATGGCGGTGCGGCGGCGCCGGTCGATCGAGGCGTGGGCCTTGGCGCCGAGCGTGACCTCGCCGACCTGGACGACGCCCTTGTGGACGTACACGCCGGGGACCGGCTTCTGGGTGTCGCGGATCTCGATGACGGCGCCGGTGTCCACCCGGATGCGGCCGGTGTCGCCGATCTGGCCGCCGCCCTCGGCGTAGAACGGGGTGCGGTCGAGGACGATCTCGACCTCGTCGCCCTCGGTGGCGGCCGGCGAGGAGGCGCCGTCGACGAGGATGCCGACGATCGTCGACTCGCCCTCGGTGTCGGCATAGCCGATGAAGTCGGTGGCGCCGGCCCGGTCGGCGATCTCGCGGTAGGCGCCCACGCCGGCGTGCCCGGTCTTCTTGGCCCGGGCGTCGGCCTTGGCGCGTTCCCGCTGCTCCTTCATCAGACGGCGGAAGCCGTCCTCGTCCACGGACAGCCCCTGCTCGGCGGCCATCTCGAGGGTGAGGTCGATCGGGAAGCCCCAGGTGTCGTGGAGCAGGAAGGCCTTGTCGCCGGCGAGGACCTGGCCACCGGAGGCCTTGGTCTCGGTCACGGCGGTGTCGAGGATGTTGGTGCCGGCCTTCAGCGTCTTGAGGAAGGCGTTCTCCTCGGCGACGGCGACCTTCTCGATGCGCTCGCGGTCGGTGACCAGCTCCGGGTACTGCTGGCCCATCATCGCGATGACGGTGTCGATGAGGTCCTTGACGACCGGGCCGCCGGCGCCGAGGAGGCGCATGTTGCGGATGGCGCGGCGCATGATGCGGCGCAGCACGTAGCCGCGGCCCTCGTTGCCGGGGGTCACGCCGTCGCCGATGAGCATCACGGACGTGCGCATGTGGTCGGTGACCACGCGCAGCGAGACGTCCGACTCGTGGGCCTCGCCGTACTCGACGCCGGTCAGCTCGGTGGCCTTCTTGATGACGGCCATCGAGGTGTCGATCTCGTACATGTTCTGCACGCCCTGCAGAATCATGGCGAGGCGCTCCAGGCCGAGGCCCGTGTCGATGTTCTTGCTCGGCAGTTCGCCCAGGATCTCGAAGTTGTCCTTGCCGATGCCCTCGCCCCGCTCGTACTGCATGAAGACGAGGTTCCAGATCTCCACGTACCGCTCGTCGTTGACGGCGGGGCCGCCCTCGACGCCGAACTCGGGGCCGCGATCGTAGTTGATCTCGGAACAGGGGCCGCAGGGGCCGGGGACGCCCATGGACCAGTAGTTGTCCTTCATGCCGAGGCGCTGGATGCGCTCCTTGGGCACGCCGACGACCTCGTGCCAGATGCGCTCGGCCTCGTCGTCGTCCTTGTAGACCGTGATCCAGAGCTTCTCCGGCGCCAGGCCGTAACCACCCTTGTCCTGGGGCGTGGTGAGCAGCTCCCAGGCGTACTTGATGGCGCCTTCCTTGAAGTAGTCGCCGAAGGAGAAGTTGCCGCACATCTGGAAGAACGTGCCGTGGCGGGTGGTCTTGCCGACCTCTTCGATGTCGGGCGTGCGCACGCACTTCTGCACGCTGGTGGCGCGCGACCACGGCGGCTTGACCTCGCCGAGGAAGTACGGCTTGAAGGGGACCATGCCGGCGGGGACCAGGAGCAGAGTCGGGTCGTCCGCGATGAGCGACGCCGAAGGGACGACGGTGTGCCCGCGCTCCTCGTAGAAGCTCAGCCAGCGGCGGCGGATCTCGGCCGACTCCATCAGTGGTCCTCATTCCGGTTGTGCGAGTACGTCGTGTTCTCGGGGTGCTTGGGGGTACTGCGGCTGTTCTCGATGGCGGTGTACCGCCGGGGCGCGGGGAGTTCGGGATCGTCGCGGATCCCCAGCGCCTCCCCCAGCTCGGCCTCCCGCTGGGCCATGTTGTCGCGGACGTCGAGCGCGAAACCCACCGCGCGGTCCTTGAGGCGCGCTCCCGTCTCGAGCGCCTTGTTGGCCGCGGACGCGGCGAGGCTCTCGGGGGTGAGCTGCTTCAGCTTGCGATTGACCTTGGTGGTGGCCCAGACACCGGCGGCGACGCCCGTGGTGAACCAGAAGGTACGGCGGAACATCGCTGGTCTCAGTCCCTCTTTCCACGGGGCTTGCGCTTCTCCCGCCGGGAGACCGTTCGGCCCACGATCACGGTCCGCCGGGGCTCCCGGGCGGGCACGTCGTCCTTGCGGCCGCCGAGGGCCCGGCGCACGCCGTAGCCGAAGGCGGCGACCTTCACCAGGGGGCCGCCGAAGGTGGAGGCGACCGTGGTGGACAGCGCCGAGGCGTTCGACGTGACTTCCTGGACGTCGGTGGCGATCGCGTCGACCCGGTCGATCTGGGTCTGCGCGGAACGCACCGCCGCGGAGGCGTCGGCCAGCAGCGGAACGGCCTGCTCGGTCACGTCGGCGACGAGTCGGGTGGTCGCCCTGAGCGTCTGGGCCAGCCTCGCCAGCGCGACGGCGAGGAAGGAGACCAGGATCGCCCAGAACACGGCCACCAGGATGCCGGCCACCTCTCCACCGGACACTGCGCACCCGCTCCCTGTCTGACGAACACCTATCTCTGGAGGCGAGCCTATCGCGCCGACGCCGGCGTTCCGTACCGGATTAGGCGTGCGAAAGCCCGCCGTCCCACCTGCCCCGAGGGGCAGCGAGACGACGGGCCTTGGCGCAGAAGTCCTACGACCGCCGCAGACCGATCCGGAAGGGGATCAGCGGGCGTAGTACTCGACGACGAGCTGCTCGTCGCAGATCACGGGGATCTCCTTGCGGTTCGGCTCGCGGTCCAGGCGGAACGCCAGGGCGCCGAGGTTCACCTGGAGGTAGCGCGGGGTCTCGCCGTCGGGGGCGAAGCCACCGGCGCGGGAGACCTCGAACAGCGTCTTGCTGCGGCTGCGCTCGCGGACCATGACGACATCGTCGGGCTTGACGCGGAACGACGGCTTGTCGACCTTGCCACCGTTGACCTCGATGTGGCCGTGGACGACCATCTGGCGGGCCTGGTAGATCGTGCGGGCGATGCCCGAACGCAGGACCAGCGCGTCGAGACGGCGCTCGAGCTCGATGATCAGGGCCTCACCGGTCTTGCCCTGCACCTTGGAGGCACGCTCGTAGGCGCGGACGAGCTGACGCTCGGACACGTCGTACTGCGCGCGCAGACGCTGCTTCTCGAGCAGACGGACCTTGTAGTCCGAGTTCTGCTTGCGGCCACGGCCGTGCTCGCCCGGCGGGTAGGGGCGCGCCTCGAAGTACTTGACGGCCTTCGGGGTCAGCGCGATGCCGAGGGCACGCGACTTCTTGACCTTGGGACGGGGCTGGTTCGCCACGATCTCTCTCTTTCCAGAATTTCCGGCTCGTCAGGGTTGAGGGAGGTCGCATCCGCAGCCGGGGAAACCCGTCAGGTCCGCGTGGAACCTGTCGGGCAGCCGCTCCCCTGGTCTGGGCACATACGTGCAACACGCGAGTTGCCCATCGACCGTTCCCGGAACTCCGGGTGGTGATGGGCTGCCCGCGACACCGTTCGACGGTGCGCGACGCTCCTGGAGCGAGGTCCGAGGACCGGTGCTCCGGCCGACTGTCCTGTTCTGACTGCACGGGACGCGGCACTTCGGGCGAGTCTACAGGGTGCTCAGGACCCGTCGCGACCGAGGTGCTGCCGGGTCCACTCGACCGCGTCCGCGTAGCGGGCCTCGGCGCCGTGCCGGGTGGGCTCGTAGTACTCGCGGTCCTTGATGGCGTCCGGGGCGTACTGCTGGGCGGCGATGCCCTCGGGCAGGTCGTGCGGATACACGTACCCCTGCGCGTGGCCCAGCTTGGCGGCGCCCTTGTAGTGCCCGTCGCGCAGATGCGGCGGCACCGGGCCCGCCAGTCCCTTGCGCACGTCGTCCAGGGCGGCGCCGATCGCGGTCGTCGCGGCGTTGGACTTGGGTGCCAGGGCGAGGGCGATGGTGACGTGGCTGAGGGTGAGGGCGGCCTCGGGGAAGCCGATCATGGCGACGGCCTGGGCGGCGGCGACCGCGATGGGCAGGGCGTTCGGGTCCGCCAGGCCGATGTCCTCGCTGGCGGAGATCATCAGGCGGCGGGCGATGAAGCGCGGGTCCTCGCCGGCCTCGATCATGCGGGCCAGGTAGTGCAGGGCCGCGTCGACGTCCGAACCACGGATGGACTTGATGAGGGCGCTGGCGACGTCGTAGTGCTGGTCGCCGTCCCGGTCGTACTTCACCGCCGCGCGGTCGACCGTCTGCTCCAGGGTCTGGAGGCTGATTCCGGTCTCGCCCTGGTCCAGGGCGGCCCCGGCGGCGGCCTCCAGGGCGGTGAGGGCCCGGCGGGCGTCGCCGCCGGCGATACGCAGCAGATGCGCCTCGGTGTCCTCGGGGAGGGTGAGGGAGCCCTTGAGGCCGCGGCCGTCGGTCAGGGCGCGCCGGACGAGGGCGCGGAGGTCGTCGTCCGTGAGGGGTTCGAGGGTCAGCAGGAGGGAGCGGGAGAGCAGGGGCGAGATGATCGAGAAGTACGGGTTCTCGGTGGTCGCCGCGATCAGCGTCACCCAGCGGTTCTCGACGGCCGGCAGGAGGGAGTCCTGCTGGGCCTTGCTGAAGCGGTGGATCTCGTCGAGGAAGAGGACGGTCTCCTTGCCGTAACCGCCGATGGCGCGGCGGGCGCCGTCGATGACCGCGCGGACCTCCTTGACGCCCGCGGTGATCGCCGACAGTTCGACGAACCGCTTGTTGGTGGCCTTGGAGACGACGTACGCCAGGGTCGTCTTCCCGGTGCCGGGTGGCCCCCAGAGGATCACCGAGGACGGCCCCGCCGGGCCCGTGGCGCCCTCGCCGACCAGGCGGCGCAGGGGTGAGCCCGGCTTCAGCAGATGCTGCTGGCCCACCACCTCGTCGAGGGTGCGCGGGCGCATCCGGACCGCCAGGGGGCTCCCGGCGGGGTCCTTCTCCTGGCGGTCTTCGGCTGCGGCGGTGAACAGGTCGGGCTCCACACGTCGGAGCCTACGTCAGAGGTCTGACAGTGACGTCCGACGCCTGTCCGGCACGGGGCTCAGGCCCAGAGGTCGGCGCCCCAGCGGGTCAGGATCAGCATGGCGATGATGCCGACGTGGGTGACCGGCAGGACCCAGGTGAACTCGCCGAGGAAGCCCTTCAGCCAGCCCGGGGCGGGCAGCAGGCCGTTGCGCACGTTGAACGAGGTGACGTACCAGAACATGGTGATCGTCGCGACCCAGGCCAGCGAGCACCACAGGCACAGGGCGTTGATCTCGTACAGGGACTGGTACTGGAGCCAGGTGCAGAAGGCCACGCCGAAGAGGGTGCCGAAGTTGAAGGTCAGCCAGTACCAGCGCGGGAACGCGACCCGGGTCAGCAGGCTCATGCCGACGCAGATCACGATGCCGTAGGCGACGAGACCGAGCATCGGGTTGGGGAAACCGAAGGCGGCGGCCTGCTTGCTCTCCATGACGCTGCCGCAGCTGATGATCGGGCTGATGCTGCAACTGGGCGTGAAGGTCTCGCCGGCGACCTTGGCCTCGAGGATCTTGAACTTGTCGAGCGTGATGACCCAGGCGGCCAGCAGACCGGCGGCACCGGTGATCAGCAGCAGGATCGCGAACGCACGGCTGCCGCCCACAGTCCGGGGCTCGATCGCGGCGACGCGCTCGGGCTCGGACTCCGTGGAGACGTCTTTGACTGTCGTCTTGCTCATCTCGCCGATCCGTCACTTGAGAGTTGGACCATCTTCGGGCAGGGGCCATTGTGCCGCACCGGACCCGGTGCGCACCGTTCGGTGCGCATAAGGAAGTACGTAAGCGGGCCCCCCGGCGTTCGGTTCCGGCCAAGGCCGGACGCATGACCGGCACGCACACGGGGCGCTCGGACCTCGCCGCCCTCCGAAGGACGAACGGGCGCCCGCCGGGTTGACGATCCCGCGCATGACGAAGGCGCCGGTCGGGCGACCGGCGCCTTCCTCGGGCCCGCGCGCCCGCTAGCCCAGCTTCGACTCCAGTTCCGCCACGATCTCGTTGACGCCGATCGCCGTCTGCTCGCCGGACTCCATGTCCTTGAGCTGGACGACGCCCTCGGCGAGGTCGCGTTCGCCGGCGACGATCGTGTAGCGGGCCCCGCTGCGGTTGGCGCTCTTCATGGCGCCCTTGAGCCCCCTGGCGCCGTAGGAGAAGTCGGCCGCGACGCCGAGCTTGCGCAGTTCGGTGACCTTCGCGAAGAGGACCCGGCGGGCCTCCTCGCCGAGCGGGACGGCGAACACGGAGGTGGCGGCGGGCAGTTCCAGCTCCACGCCCTCGGCCTCCAGCGCCAGCACCGTACGGTCGACGCCCAGCGCCCAGCCCACCGACGGCAGCGCGGGGCCGCCGATCATCTCGGAGAGACCGTCGTAGCGGCCGCCGCCGCCCACCGCGGACTGGGAGCCCAGTCCGTCGTGGACGAACTCGAAGGTCGTGCGGGTGTAGTAGTCGAGGCCGCGGACCAGCTTCGGGTCGTCCTCGAAGACCACGCCCGCCGCCGTGATCAGCTCACGGACCTCCTCGTGGTACGCCTTGCACGCGTCGCAGAGGTAGTCGCGCAGGAGCGGCGCGCCCCCGAGCTGCTTCTGGACCGCCTCGCGCTTGTCGTCCAGAACCCGCAGCGGGTTGATGTCCGCGCGGCGCAGCGTGTCCTCGTCGAGGTCCAGGCCCCGCAGGAAGTTCTGGAGCGCCTCCCGGTACACCGGGCGGCACTCCTTGTCGCCGAGGCTGTTGAGGAGGATGCGGAAGTCGCGCAGCCCCAGCGACCGGTACGCCTGGTCGGCGAGGATGATCAGCTCGGCGTCCAGCGCCGGGTCCTCCGCGCCGATCGCCTCGGCGCCGACCTGGGAGAAGTGCCGGTACCGGCCCGCCTGCGGCTTCTCGTACCGGTAGTACGAGCCCGAATACCAGAGCTTGACCGGCAGGTTGCCCTGCTTGTGCAGGTTCGCCTCCAGGGCGGCGCGCAGCACGGACGCCGTGCCCTCCGGGCGCAGGGCCAGCCGGTCGCCTCCCTTGGTCTCGAAGGCGTACATCTCCTTGCTGACGATGTCGGTGGACTCGCCCACACCGCGCGCGAACAGGTTGACGTCCTCGAAGCCGGGCGTCTCGACGTAGCCGTAGCCGGAGTTGCGCAGCGGGGCGGCGATCGCCTCGCGTACCGCGAGGAACTTCGCGGAGCGCGGCGGAATCAGGTCGTACGTGCCCTTGGGGGCCTGAAAGGTACTCACGGAAGGTCTCTCGTCACATTCCTCGTCGGGGAGGGGTGTGCGAACCCGCTCCCTGGCCGCCGGGCGCCACCTGCCGCAGATACGGGTTGGTGGCGCGCTCCTGGCCGATGGTCGTCTGGGGGCCGTGGCCGGACAGCACCACGGTCGAGTCCTCGAGCGGCAGGCACACGCGGGCCAGCGAGTCGAGCATCTCGGCCATGTCGCCGCCGGGCAGGTCGGTGCGTCCGATGGAGCCGGCGAACAGCAGATCCCCGGAGAAGAAGACCGACGGGACGTCGGCCGTCTCGGGCATCCGGAAGGTCACCGACCCCTTGGTATGGCCCGGCGCATGGGCGACGGAGAACTCCAGACCCGCCAGGTCCAGCCCGACGCCGTCGCTCAGTTCACGGACGTCGTCCGGCTCCCCCACGGTCAACTCGCCCATCAGCGGCATCCCGATGGACCGGCCGAGCGCCTTCTCGGGGTCGCTCATCATGTAGCGGTCCTCGGGGTGGATCCAGGCCGGTACGTCGTGCGCTCCGCACACCGGGACGACCGAGGCCACGTGGTCGATGTGGCCGTGGGTGAGGACGACGGCGACGGGCTTGAGCCGATGCTTCCTGATCGCTTCCTCGACTCCCGGGGCAGCCTGGTGGCCCGGGTCGATGATCACGCACTCCTCACCGGCGGCGGGGGCGACGAGATAACAGTTCGTCCCCCAGGCCCCGGCGGGGAACCCGGCAATGAGCACGATCGTCCTTCGTTTGTGTCGATACGCGTGGGCTTCTGGGCGGCTGCGCCAGTGGTCAGAGCCTACCGGCGCTGCCGATTCCTCAGCGAACCCATATACGGTACGGGGCACACGCAGGCGGTCGGCTCACAAGACGCACGCGTCCCAGTCGACGTACGAGACGCACGAGGAGAGAACCCGGTGGTCACCCAGGAACAGCGGAAGCGTCAGCTCGCCCGGGAGAAGTTCTTGCGGCAGCAGCAGAGGCGCACCTCCGCGCGACGCAAGGCGCGTGCGCGCAACTCGGTGATCGCGTCGGTCCTCGGCGTGATCATCATCGGCAGTGTGGCGCTGTACGCGACCGGCGTCATGAAGGACGACGACAAGGCGAACGCGAGCTCGGAGACGACGCCGTCCGCGACGCCGAGCGCCGCCAAGGACCCGTGCGAGAAGGCGGCCGCGGGCTCGGTCAAGACGCAGACCTGGAAGAAGGAGCCGGCGGTCACGATCGACAAGTCGGCGAAGTACACGATGACGCTCGCGACGACGTGCGGGGACATCGACATAGCACTCAAGGCGAAGGCCGCGCCGCACACGGTGAACTCGTTCAGCTTCCTCGCCGGCAAGGGCTACTTCGACCACACCAAGTGCCACCGCCTCACCACCAGCGGCATCTACGTGTTGCAGTGCGGCGACCCGACGGGCAGCGGCAGTGGCGGTCCCGGTTACACCATTCCGGACGAGAACCTGAAGGACGCCACCCTCAAGAACAACATCTACCCGGCGGGCACGATCGCGATGGCCAACACCGGTCAGGCGCACACCGGCGGGAGCCAGTTCTTCCTCGTCTACCAGGACAGTCAGCTGCCGCCCAGCTACACGCCCTTCGGCACCGTGTCGGCCGACGGCATGAAGGTTCTGGCGAAGATCGCCGCCGCGGGCGAGAACACGGGCGCCGGTGACGGAGCCCCGAACGCGACGGTCGTGATCGACAAGGCGACGGTCACGAAATCCTGACGGCCGACTGCCGACCAAGGGGCGGTCAACTGCGCAATTTCGGTCGCGCTGGATGCGGACAGGCGGCCCGCCGGTCGCCTATGTTGGCCGTGACGAAACTGTGGACGATGCCCAGGGGCACTGAAGCCCCTCGGAGGCATCATGTGGAGGAGGCGCTGTGAGCAGCGACCCGTGGGGCCGCGTCGACGAGACGGGGACCGTGTACGTGCGTACGGCCGACGGCGAGCAGGTGGTCGGTTCCTGGCAGGCGGGCTCCCCCGAGGAGGCGCTGGCCTATTTCGAACGCAAGTACGAGGGCCTGGTTGTCGAGATCGGCCTCCTCGAGAAGCGCGTGAAGACCACCGATCTGTCGACGAAGGACGCCCAGGTCGCGATCGACCACATCCGTGAACAGGTCGACGCGCACCACGCGGTCGGTGATCTTCAGGCGCTGCGCGACCGGCTGGACAAGCTGGTGGCGACCGTCGAGTCGCGGCGCGAGGAGCGCAAGCAGCAGCGGGCCAAGCAGTCCGACGAGGCCCGCAAGTCCAAGGAGGACCTGGTCGCCGAGGCGGAGCAGCTCGCCCAGTCCGACCAGTGGCGGGCCGCCGGTGAGCGGCTGCGGGCGCTGGTCGACATCTGGAAGGGCCTGCCGCGTCTCGACCGCAAGTCGGACGACGAGCTGTGGCACCGCTTCTCGCACGCGCGCTCGGCATTCTCCAAGCGCCGCAAGGCGCACTTCGCGCAGCTGGACGCGCAGCGCGAGGAGGCCCGTCGGACCAAGGAGCGGCTGGTCTCCGAGGCCGAGGCGCTGTCCGGTTCCGCGGACTGGGGTCCGACGGCGGCTCGCTACCGCGAGCTGATGGCGGAGTGGAAGGCCGCCGGCCGTGCCCAGCGCGAGCACGAGGACGACCTGTGGAACCGCTTCCGCGGCGCCCAGGACGTCTTCTTCGCCGCCCGCAGCTCGGTGTTCGCCGAGCGGGACGCGGAGCAGACGGAGAACCTGAAGCTCAAGGAGGAGCTGGCCGAGGAGGCCGAGAAGCTCCTGCCGATCGGTGACCTGAAGTCGGCGCGTGCCGCGTTCCGGTCGATCAACGAGCGCTGGGAGGCCATCGGCCACGTCCCGCGCGACGCCCGCCCGAAGGTCGAGGGCCGGATGCACGCCGTGGAGCGGGCGATGCAGGAGTCCGAGGAGACCGAGTGGCGCCGGACGAACCCGGAGGCACGCGCGCGTGCCGCGGGTCTGACCGGTCAGCTCCAGGCCGCCGTGGACAAGCTGCGGACGCAGATCGACCAGGCCCGCGCCCAGGGCAACTCCGCGAGGGCCGACAAGCTCGAGCGTGAGCTGGAAGGCCGTCAGGCGCTGCTGGACCAGGCCCTGAAGGGCCTCGAGGAGTTCGGCGGCTGATCATCCGACCGGCATCCGCGACCGGCCGCCGGCCCCCGTCATAGGAGAGGCCCCCGTACATCGCGTACGGGGGCCTCTCCTGTGCTCGGCTACGGCCTGCGCGCCGAGGTCACCCGGTACACGTCGTAGACGCCCTCCACGCCGCGTACGGCCTTCAGGACGTGCCCCAGGTGCTTGGGGTCGCCCATCTCGAAGGTGAAGCGGGAGGTGGCCACCCGGTCACGGGAGGTCTGGACCGCCGCGGACAGGATGTTGACGTGCTGGTCGGACAGCACCCGTGTGACGTCCGAGAGGAGTCGGGACCGGTCCAGGGCCTCGACCTGGATGGCCACCAGGAAGACCGAGGACTGGGTGGGCGCCCACTCGACCTCGAGGATGCGCTCCGGCTCGCGGGACAGTGACTCCACGTTGACGCAGTCGCTGCGGTGAACCGATACACCACTACCGCGCGTGACGAAGCCGATGATCCCGTCGCCGGGGACGGGCGTACAACAGCGGGCCAGCTTGACCCAGACGTCGTCGACGCCCTTGACGACGACACCGGGGTCCTGGTTGCTGCGCCGCTTGCGGCCACGGCTGCGGGACGGGACCGTCTCGTCGATCTCCTCGGTGGCCGCCTCCTCGCCACCGAGGGCCTGCACCAGCTTCTGCACGACGTTCTGCGCGGCCACATGGCCCTCGCCGATCGCCGCGTACAGCGAGGAGATGTCCGGATAGCGCATCTCGTGCGCCAGCGTGACCAGCGAGTCACCGGTGAGGATCCGCTGGATCGGCAGGTTCTGCTTGCGCATCGCGCGTGCGATGGCGTCCTTGCCCTGCTCGATGGCCTCGTCGCGGCGCTCCTTGGAGAACCAGGCCCGGATCTTGTTGCGGGCGCGCGGCGACTTCACGAAGTTCAGCCAGTCCCGGGACGGCCCGGCCCCGGCCGCCTTGGAGGTGAAGACCTCCACCAGGTCGCCGTTGTCCAGGGTCGATTCCAGCGGGACGAGGCGTCCGTTGACGCGGGCTCCTATGGTGCGGTGGCCCACCTCGGTGTGCACCGCGTACGAGAAGTCCACGGGCGTGGCGCCGGCCGGCAGCGCTATCACGTCGCCCTTCGGCGTGAAGACGAAGACCTCGTTGCGCGACAGGTCGAAGCGCAGGGATTCCAGGAACTCGCCGGGGTCCTCGGTCTCCTTCTGCCAGTCGAGGAGCTGGCGCAGCCACGCCATGTCGTTGAGGTGATCGTCCTTGCCGGTGGTCCTCGGCTGGTCCGAGCGCACCTTGGAGGCGCCGGCGACGGCCTCCTGCTTGTACTTCCAGTGCGCGGCGATGCCGTACTCGGCACGGCGGTGCATGTCGAACGTGCGGATCTGGAGTTCGACCGGCTTGCCGTTGGGGCCGATGACCGTCGTGTGCAGCGACTGGTACATGTTGAACTTGGGCATCGCGATGTAGTCCTTGAACCGGCCGGGGACCGGGTTCCAGCGCGCGTGCACCGTGCCGAGGGCCGCGTAGCAGTCCCTGACCGTGTCCACGAGGACGCGGATGCCCACCAGGTCGTAGATCTCCGCGAAGTCACGGCCGCGGACGATCATCTTCTGGTAGACGCTGTAGTAGTGCTTCGGGCGACCGGTCACGGTCGCCTTGATACGGGCGGCGCGCAGGTCGGCCTGGACCTCGTCGGTCACTATGGCCAGATACTCGTCACGCTTCGGTGCCCGCTCGGCCACCAGCCGTACGATCTCGTCGTACATCTTGGGGTAGAGGATCGCGAAGGCGAGGTCCTCCAGTTCCCACTTGATGGTGTTCATGCCGAGACGGTGGGCGAGCGGCGCGTAGATCTCGAGGGTCTCGCGCGCCTTCTTCTCCTGCTTCTCGCGCTTGAGGTAACGCATGGTGCGCATGTTGTGCAGCCGGTCGGCGAGCTTGATGACCAGGACGCGCGGGTCCTTGGCCATGGCGACGACCATCTTGCGCACGGTCTCGGCCTGCGCGGCCTCGCCGAACTTGACCTTGTCCAGCTTGGTGACGCCGTCGACCAGCAGGGCGACCTGGTCGCCGAAGTCGCGGCGCAGGTCCTCCAGGCCGTACTCGGTGTCCTCGACGGTGTCGTGCAGCAGGCCCGCCATGAGCGTGGCCGGATCCATGCCCAGCTCGGCAAGGATCGTGGTCACCGCGAGCGGGTGCGTGATGTACGGGTCGCCGCTCTTGCGCTTCTGACCCCGGTGCCAGCGCTCGGCGACCTGGTAGGACTTCTCGATCTGGCGCAGCGTCGCCGTCTCGATCTTGGGATCGTTGCTGCGCACTATCCGCAGCAGCGGTTCCAGGACCGGGTTGTACGGGTTCTGGCGCTGGACGCCGAGCCGGGCGAGGCGGGCGCGGACGCGGTTGGAGGAGCCGGAGCGGGCCGGGGGCTGCGCGGCGGCCGGGCGGCCGGCGGGCGCGGCCGAGGAGCCCTCGGGCTGGGCCGGCTTGGGCCGGGGCTGCTCGGCGGGCTTGTCGACGGGCGCGGACCGGTCGTGCTCGACCGCCCCACGGCTGTCGTCCTTCGCGTGCGACGCGGGCGACGCGGGCGTGGCCGCGGGACCCGAGGCGGGCTCGGGCTTGGCGGCGGTCAGGTGTTGGGCCTCGTCTGGCAAGAGGACTCCTCGTGCGCGATCCGGGTCCCCCGGTCAGGCTCCGGAGCACCCATCGTAGCGATCCTGAGCTCCAGGATCGCCTTCAGGCCGATGTGAGGGCCGTCTACCGGAGAAACACAAGGGGCGGGCTCCGGATTCCTCCGGGCCCGCCCACTTGGCGTACGACGGTTGTGGGACCGCTCTCAGATCGTGAGCAGCGCCTCCAGCGGCGCTCCGCCGAGGGCCGCCTCCAGACGGGGACGGCCGCCGAGGAAGCCCAGCTCCATCAGGACGGCGACGCCCGCGACCTGGGCGCCCGCCCGGTGGATGAGCTGGATCGACGCCTCGGCGGTGCCGCCGGTGGCGAGGACGTCGTCGACGATCAGCACCCGGTCGTCGGCGGACAGGTCCTCGGCGTGCACCTCGATCTCGGCCGAGCCGTACTCCAGGTCGTAGGCCTGGCCGAGGGTGGCTCCGGGGAGCTTGCCCGCCTTGCGCACGGGGATGAAGCCGAGGCCCGCCCGGACGGCGACCGGGGCGCCCAGGATGAAGCCCCGGGCCTCCAGGCCGACGACCTTGGTGGCGCCGGTGCGTTCGGCGATCCCGGCGAACGCGTCGGTGAGCGCGGTGAACGCCACCGGGTCCGCCAGGAGCGGGGTGATGTCCTTGAACATCACCCCCGGCTCCGGGTAGTCGGCCACGTCACGGATGCGGCTGTGCAGCAGCGCCGAGATGTCGGTGAGCTCGGTCATCGGCGCTTGCCCGACGGACGGCCGCGGCCCCGGCCCCGGGACGCGGTCTGGTTGCGCGGCCCGACGACCGCGGCTTCGGCGTCCTCGGGCCCGTCGCCGTAGGAGTCGTCGCCACGGGTCTGCGCGGGCGCCTCCTCGGCCGACGACTGGGCGCGCTTGGCCAGGACACGCTTCTTCAGCGCCTTGATCTGCGGCTCGCGCTCCTTGAGGTCGGCGACGAGCGGCGTGGCGATGAAGATCGACGAGTACGCGCCGGCCGCGAGGCCGACGAACAGCGACAGCGAGATGTCGTTGAGCGTGCCCGCGCCGAGGAAGCCGCCGCCGATGAACAGCAGGCCCGCCACCGGCAGCAGCGCGACGACCGTGGTGTTGATGGAGCGGACCAGGGTGCCGTTGATCGAGCGGTTGGCGATCTCGCTGTAGGTGAAGCGGGTCTGCTTGGTGAGGTCCTTCGTCTGTTCCTTGAGGGAGTCGAAGACGACGACCGTGTCGTACAACGAGTAACCGAGGATCGTCAGCAGACCGATCACCGTGCCGGGCGTGACCTCGAAGCCGACGAGGGCGTAGATGCCGACCGTGATGGTGATGTCGTGGATCAGGGCGACGAGGGCCGCGATGGCCATACGCCACTCGAAGGCGATCGCCAGGTAGATCACGACCAGCACCATGAAGATCGCCAGACCCTGCCAGGCCTTGCTGGCGATCTGGTCGCCCCAGCTGGGACCGACCAGTTCGGCGGTGATCGTCTCCGGGTCGGCCTTCAGGTCCTTGGCGAGCTCGTTCTTGATCCCGGTGGACTCCTTGATGTCCATGCCGGCGATCTGGATGCGCAGCGTGCCGTTGCCGAGCTTCTGGACGACCGCGTCATGGCCGGACGCGTCCTTGGCGTACTCCTCGGCCTGGGAGACGGAGACGCTGGTCTTCTCCGTGTTGAAGACGGCTCCGCCCTGGAAGTCGATGCCCATGTTCAGGCCGCGCACCGCCAGGCCGACGATGGCCGTGATGGTGATCAGGATCGAGATGCTGTACCAGAGCTTGCGGTGGCCGATGAAGTCGTAGCTGATCTCGCCACGGTGCAGCCGGGCGCCGAGGTTACCGAGTTTCGACATCGCTCAGGCCTCCTTCGTCTCGACGGGGCCGGCGGCAGGACCGCCGGGACGGCGGGTGCGGCGCAGCGGCGGCTGGGCACCCAGGCTCTTCGGGTCGAGGCCGGACCACTTGTGGCCGCTCGCGAAGAACTTCCGCCGAGCGATGAGCGTCATCAGCGGCTTGGTGAAGAAGAAGACCACGACCACGTCCAGGACGGTGGTCAGGCCCAGTGTGAACGCGAAGCCCTGGACCTTGCCGACCGTGACGATGAAGAGCACCGCGGCGGCGAGGAACGACACGAAGTCGGAGACCAGGATGGTGCGCCGGGCACGCGGCCAGGCGCGCTCGACGGCGGGGCGCAGGGTACGGCCCTCGCGGATCTCGTCCCGGACGCGTTCGAAGTACACGATGAACGAGTCCGCCGTGATGCCGATGGCGACGATGGCGCCACAGACGGCCGGCAGGTTCAGCGCGAAGCCGATGGCCGGGCCGAGCAGCGCCATGAGCACGTAGGTGAGGGCCGCGGAGACCAGCAGCGACGCCAGGGCGATCATCGCGAGGCCGCGGTAGTAGGCCACCAGGTAGATCACGACCAGCAGGAGGCCGATGGCGCCGGCCAGCAGACCGGCGTGCAGCTGGTCGCCGCCGAGCGCCGCCGTCACCGTGGTCACGCTCTGCTCCTGGAAGGAGAGCGGGAGCGCACCGTAGGAGAGCATGTTGGCGAGGCCCTGGGCCTCCTCCTGCGTGAAGCTGCCCGAGATCTGGGCCTGGCCGCCGGTGATGGAGGAGCTCACGTACGGGCTGGAGACGACGTTGCCGTCGAGCACGATGCCGAACTCGTTCTGCGGCTGGGTGTTCTGCGCGAGCTGGGCGGTGATGGCGGCGAACTTCTTGCCGCCGCTCTTGGTGAAGTCCATCGTGACCTGCCAGCCGGCGGCGGTCTGCGTGTCGTAGACGGCCTGGGCCTTGTCGACGTCGGTGCCGTCGACGGCGGCCGGGCCGAGCACGTACTTGTACCAGACCTTGTCGATCTCACCGCAGGCCACGGTCGTGTCCTCGGGCTTGACGCCCTCGCCGGCCTTGGCGCGGACCGACTCCTTGGAGCAGTCCAGGGCGGCGTACTTGGCCTGGAGCGCGGCGTCCTCCGCGGAGACGGCGGCGCCGCTGCTCGCGGAGGCCGACGGGCTGGCGGACGCGCTCGCCTTGGCGCTGGCGGAGGCCGACGGGGTGGAGTCGGCCTTCAGCGCGTCGGTGACGGCACGGCCCTGCGAGGTGGCGGAGGCCGACGGGGAGGACGAGGAGGTCGCCTTCTCACCGGTGCCGGAGGCACTCGCCGAAGGGCTCGGAGAGGCGCTGGAGGAACCGCTCGGGGACGCGCTCGGCGAGGCGGCGGCGGAGCCGGTGGCCTCCTGGGCCAGGACCGGACGGAAGTACAGCTTGGCGGTGGTGCCGACCTGCTCCCGGGCCTTCTCCGAGTTGGTGCCCTTGGGGATGTTGACGATGATGTTGTCGCTGCCCTGGGTCTGCACCTCCGCCTCGGAGACGCCCAGCCCGTTGACACGGCGGTTCATGATGTCGACCGCGGTGTCCATGTTGGCCTTGTTGATCGCGGATCCCTGGTCCGACTTCGCCTTCAGCGTGATGCTGGTACCGCCGGCAAGGTCGATGCCGAGACGCGGAGTGGTGTGACCGGAGGCGAACATGCCTGCGGTGAGCCCCACGATGGCGATCAGGATCAGGACCAGCGAGCGCACTGGCTTGCTCTGGGCACTCGCGCTCCGGCCCTTCTTAGGTGCTGCCACCTTCTCGTACTCCCTCTCGGGCCGCCTCGCGCCGGGTCAGCGCGGCCGCGGCCATGACATGGTGTCGGGATCCCCTGGCGAGATGCGCGTGCCCCGGCGCGGACGGGTGGGACCCGTGCACGCCGGGGACGTGGCTACTTCTTCGCGTCGGAGTCGCCGTCGGTCGTCTTCTTCGGCTCTTCGGCGGCTTCGGCCTGCTCGGCGTCGGCGGCCTTCTCCTGGACCTCGTCGGTCGCGTCCTTCTTGCCGAGGTCGACGGCCTTGTCGTCGGAGGCGGCGGCAGCTTCGTCGACGGAGTCGTCGGTCTCGGCGGCCTCGGCGGACCCGGTGAGGGAGGAGGCGTCGTCCGGGACGACGTCGGAGTCGGACTTCAGGTCGTGCTCGATGCCGTGGACGATGCGGTTGTACTCGTCGTCGGTCAGGACGGCACCGATGGAGTTCTTCGCGAAGAGCAGGTCGACGCCGGGACCGGCGTCGAGGAGGACCGTGTCCTCGTTGACCTCCTTCACCGTCGCGTACATGCCCCCGATGGTGCGGACACCACTGCCGGGCTGCATGTCGTTACGCATGCTGGCGGCCTGCTGCTGCTTCTTCTTGGCCGACCGGGTCATCAGGAACATGGCCCCGATGAGCACGATGAACGGGAGGAGGGTCACAGGACTCACGGGACGGACTTCCTTCGGACGACCGCGATGGTGGAGCGGCCTGTTGGATGGGGGTTGTGTGCTGCCGACAACGGCGGCATCGGCGGAGTCTAAGCGAGTCCGCGCGCATGGAACAACGCTCAGCATGGCACCTGGGTTCCTGACCCGGCCAACACCTCCGCCGCGGCCCTCGGCGTCACGCCCCGAACAGGTCCTGTTGTCCACTTCCCTGAGCCGGGGTGAGGCCGAGGTGCGCCCAGGCGGCCGGCGTCGCCACCCGCCCTCGCGGGGTGCGGGCGAGCAGTCCCTCCCTCACCAGGAAGGGTTCGGCCACCTCCTCCACGGTCTCACGCTCCTCGCCCACCGCCACGGCGAGCGTGGACAGACCCACCGGGCCGCCGCCGAACAGCTTCAGCAGGGCCTCCAGGACCCCGCGGTCGAGGCGGTCCAGGCCACGGCCGTCCACCTCGTAGACCTTCAGCGCGGCTTCCGCGATCTCGCGGTTGATCCTTCCGTCGGCCTTGACCTGCGCATAGTCGCGTACGCGGCGCAGCAGACGGTTCGCGATCCGGGGGGTGCCGCGGGAGCGGCCGGCGATCTCCGCGGCGCCGGCGGTGTCGATCTCCACGTCGAGGAGGTCCGCGGAACGGTGGATGACGCGCTGGAGCTCGGCGGGCTCGTAGAACTCCATGTGCGCGGTGAAGCCGAAGCGGTCGCGCAGCGGGGGCGGCAGCAGGCCCGCGCGCGTGGTGGCGCCGACCAGCGTGAACGGGGGCAGCTCGAGCGGGATGGCGGTGGCGCCGGGGCCCTTGCCGACGATGACGTCGACGCGGAAGTCCTCCATCGCCATGTAGAGCATCTCCTCGGCGGGCCGCGACATGCGGTGGATCTCGTCGAGGAAGAGGACCTCGCCCTCCTGGAGGGAGGAGAGGATCGCCGCGAGGTCGCCCGCGTGCTGGATGGCGGGGCCGCTGGTGATGCGGATCGGCGCGCCCATCTCGGCGGCGATGATCATCGACAGGGTGGTCTTGCCGAGGCCGGGGGCGCCGGAGAGCAGCACATGGTCGGCGGTGGCGCCCCGCGCGCGTGCGGCGCGCAGGACGAGGTCGAGCTGTTCGCGGACCTTCTCCTGACCGATGAACTCGCCCAGGTCCTTGGGGCGCAGCGCGGCCTCGACCGCCTGGTCCTCACGGTCGGCGACAGAGCCGACCAGCCGCTCAGGGGCGGTGTCCTCGGTCGTGTCGTCCCAGTTCACTGACGTCTCCTAGCGGGCGCGGTTCAGGGTCTGAAGGGCGGCCTTCAGGAGGTGCCCCACCTGGGGCGCGCCGTCCGCGGCCTCGGCCTGCGGGGTGACGGCGGCGACCGCCTCGTCGGCCTCGCGGGTCGCGTAGCCGAGCCCGATCAGGGCGGCGTGCAGCTGGTCGCGCCAGCCGCTGGTGACCGGTGCGCCGACCACGGGGGCGCCGAGCGGCTCGCCCAGGCGGTCCTTCAGTTCCAGCAACAGCTTCTGGGCGCCCTTCTTGCCGATGCCCGGCACCGCGATGAGGGCCTTCTCGTCGCCCGTGGCCACCGCGCGGCGCAGGGTGTCCGGCGGGTGCACCGCCAGCATGGCCTGGGCGAGCCGGGGGCCCACCCCGCTCGCCGTCTGGAGCAGCTCGAAGACCTGGCGCTCGTCGTCGTCCACGAAGCCGTACAGGGTCAGCGAGTCCTCGCGTACGACGAGGGAGGTGGCGAGCTTGGCCGGCCGGCCGAGCCGGAGCGTGGACAGCGTGTTCGGCGAGCACTGGATGGCCATGCCCACGCCACCCACCTCGACCACGGCGGTGTCGGGAGCGAGTGCGGCGACGGTGCCGCTGACGAAGGCGATCATGCCGTACGGCCTTTCGGTGTCGTCTGTGCTGTGGCCGCGTGCTGGGCGACGGCCCGCTGGAGTCGGTTCTGCGCGGGGCCGCGCCAGACGTGGCAGATGGCGAGCGCGAGGGCGTCGGCCGCGTCGGCGGGCTTGGGCGGCGCGTCGAGCCGCAGCAGGCGGGTGACCATCGCGCCGATCTGGGCCTTGTCCGCCCGTCCGCTGCCGGTGACGGCGGCCTTGACCTCGCTCGGGGTGTGCAGGGCGACGGGGATGCCGCGGCGGGCGGCGCACAGCATGGCGACGGCGCTGGCCTGTGCGGTGCCCATGACGGTGCTGACGTTGTGCTGGCTGAACACCCGCTCCACGGCCACGTATTCGGGGCGGTACTCGTCGAGCCACCGCTCGATGCCCTGTTCGATGCCGACGAGGCGCTGCCCCAACTCGGCGTCCGCGGGCGTCCGTACGACACCCACGCCGAGCATGGTGAGCGGTCGGCCAGCGACTCCCTCGACGACGCCGACACCGCATCGGGTCAGTCCGGGGTCCACCCCCAATACCCGCACGCGTCTCCCCCTCTTCCCCTCTTCGCGGCTGAACCGCCGCTGCGGTCCGTGGACGGTGATCTCTGACGTTCGCCAGGCTATCCGCTGCCACCGACAACGACGTCGGGCCGGTAGGACGTGTCCCACCGGCCCGACGGATCCGCTCAGCTCGCGGCGACGCTACGCGTCGACCTTCTCCATGACCTCGTCGCTGACGTCGAAGTTCGCGAAGACGTTCTGCACGTCGTCGCTGTCCTCGAGCGCGTCGATCAGCCGGAAGATCTTCCTCGCGCCTTCCTCGTCCAGCTCGACCTGCATGGTCGGGACGAAGTTGGCCTCGGCGGAGTCGTAGTCGATGCCGGCGTCCTGGAGGGCGGTGCGGACCGCGACCATGTCGGTGGCCTCGGACAGGACCTCGTAGGACTCACCGAGGTCGTTGACCTCCTCGGCGCCCGCGTCCAGGACCGCGCCGAGCACGTCGTCCTCGGCCAGCTCACCCTTGGGGACGATGACGACGCCCTTGCGGTTGAAGAGGTACGACACCGAGCCCGGGTCGGCCATGGAGCCGCCGTTGCGGGTCATGGCGACGCGGACGTCGGAGGCGGCGCGGTTGCGGTTGTCGGTGAGGCACTCGATGAGGACCGCGACGCCGTTCGGGCCGTAGCCCTCGTACATGATCGTCTCGTAGTCGGCGCCGCCGGCCTCGAGGCCGCCGCCGCGCTTGACCGCGGAGTCGATGTTCTTGTTGGGAACCGAGCTCTTCTTGGCCTTCTGGATGGCGTCGTAGAGGGTCGGGTTGCCCTCGATGTCGACGCCGCCCATCCGGGCCGCCACCTCGATGTTCTTGATCAGCTTCGCGAAGAGCTTGCCGCGCTTGGCGTCGATCACGGCCTTCTTGTGCTTCGTCGTAGCCCATTTAGAGTGGCCGGACATCTGCCTGTCTCCTTCGCGTAACCCACCTGATCCGAACTCCCGCAGACCTTGGGGATCTGGGGACCCCCCAGATCCTACAAGGAGTCCGTCACCCGGTTCGCGCGCACCATGTCGACGAACAGGGCGTGCATACGGTGGTCGCCGGTCAGTTCCGGGTGGAACGACGTGGCGAGCGCGTTGCCCTGGCGGACGGCGACGATGTGGCCCTCGTGCTCGGCGAGCACCTCGGTCTCGGCGCCGACGGACTCGACCCAGGGAGCGCGGATGAACACGCCCTCCACCGGATCGCCCGCGATGCCGTGCACGGCGAGGGCGGCCTCGAAGGACTCGTTCTGCCGCCCGAACGCGTTACGGCGCACGATCATGTCGATGCCGCCGACGGTCTCCTGGCCCGAGCGCGGGTCGAGGATCTTGTCGGCGAGCAGGATCATGCCCGCGCAGGTTCCGTAGACGGGCATTCCGGCCCGCACGCGCGCGCGGAGGGGCTCCATCACGCCGAAGAGGACTGCCAGCTTGGAGATGGTGGTCGACTCACCGCCGGGGATGACGAGACCGTCGACCTCGGCGAGCTCCTCGGGGCGCCGCACCGGCCTGGCCACGGCGTCGGCCGCGGCCAGGGCGATGAGGTGTTCCCGGACGTCGCCCTGGAGTGCCAGGACGCCTATGACGGGGGCTTCGTGACTCATGGCGGTGATTACCAGCCGCGGTTGGCGTAGCGCTCGGCCTCGGGCAGGGTGTCGCAGTTGATGCCGACCATGGCCTCGCCCAGGTTGCGGGAGGCGTCCGCGATGATCTTCGGGTCGTCGTAGAAGGTGGTGGCCTTCACGATGGCGGCGGCGCGCTTGGCCGGGTCGCCGGACTTGAAGATGCCGGAGCCGACGAAGACGCCCTCGGCGCCGAGCTGGCGCATCAGCGCGGCGTCGGCCGGGGTCGCGACACCACCGGCGGAGAACAGCACGACGGGGAGCTTGCCGAGCTCGGCGACCTCCTTGACCAGCTCGTACGGGGCACGCAGGTCCTTGGCGGCGGCGTACAGCTCGTTGTTGTCGAAGCCGCGCAGCCGGGCGATCTCGTTCTTGATCTGACGCAGGTGGCGGACCGCCTCGACGACGTTGCCGGTGCCGGCCTCGCCCTTGGAGCGGATCATCGCGGCGCCCTCGGCGATGCGGCGCAGGGCCTCGCCCAGGTTGGTGGCGCCACAGACGAAGGGCGTGGTGAACGCCCACTTGTCGGAGTGGTTGACCTCGTCGGCCGGAGTGAGGACCTCGGACTCGTCGATGTAGTCGACGCCGAGGGACTGAAGGACCTGGGCCTCGACGAAGTGGCCGATACGCGACTTGGCCATGACCGGGATGGAGACCGCCTCGATGATCTCCTCGATCATGGTCGGGTCGGACATCCGGGCCACGCCGCCGTCCTTGCGGATGTCGGCCGGGACCCGCTCCAGCGCCATGACGGCCACGGCGCCCGCGTCCTCGGCGATCTTCGCCTGCTCGGCGTTGACCACGTCCATGATCACGCCGCCCTTGAGCTGCTCGGCCATACCGCGCTTCACGCGCGCGGTGCCGGTCTCGGGGGTCTGGTTTTCGGAGATCGTGCTGGACACGGGGTGACCTCACTCGTCGGAAAAAAGGGGCTTCGGCAGCAACGAGGAAACGCGAGTGGACCAGTCCACAGCAAGGGCCAATGGAAAGCCCGTGGATCCTTTTGGTCGATCACGCGGACCGCGCCGGGCCGGGCCGAGGGGTCGGGCGGCCCCGGGGACCGGTCCAGCGCTCCGGTGCGCCTGCCCTTCAGCTACGGCGGAGAGCTCCCTCGGCTCCGCGCCGTCGGACATCGGGTCAGGCCGCGCGGTCCGCGAGGGCGGGCGGCGGTTCGTCGTCCATCTCGAACGCCATCGGGAACGGGGCGTGGCCGGCCAGCCGGAACCAGCGGACCTTGCGGTGCTGGCGCAGTCTGCGGACCGCGCCCACGGCGTCGTTGTGGAAGCGGCGGGCCATGGGGACCCGGCGGACGGCCTCGGTGAGCTCATGGGCCGCGGAGTCTCCCCCGGGCGCCTCGCGTACGACGTCCAGTTGCCGCGCGTCCGCGAAGACGGCCCGCAGGGCCTGGCTGAGGTCGCTCTCGGCGACCTCCCGCTGCTCCTCCTCGGCCTGCCGCGCCGCGTGCGCGGCCTCGTACAGGACGATCGAGGCGGCGGGGTCGAGCACCTTGGAGGTGGCCAGTTCCTGGGCCACCGACGCCCGGCGCAGCAACTGGGCGTCCAGCGCGGCGCGGGCGGCGTCGATGCGGGCGTGCAGCCGGTCCAGGCGTCCCGCCGTCCAGCTCAGGTACAGGCCGATGGCGACGAGGACGACAAGGGTCCAGATCAGGGTTGCGGTCACGGGCGGCAAGGCTACCCGTGACCCTCAGGGCGGCGGGCGGGTCAGTCCCGCGCCAGTCCGAGCCGTGCTCGCAGGCCCGGCGATCCCCGGTCGTCGGCGGGCGCCACCGCCGCCGCGCCGGCCGTCACCGTCTCGTACACCGACAGGATGTCCGCGCCGACGGTCGACCAGTCGAAGCGCCGTACGTGCGCGCTGCCCCGATCCCGCAGCTCGGCTCTGCGCTCGGGGTCGCCCAGGAGCCGTACCGCCGCCTCGGCCAGCGCGTCCGCGTTCTCGTTGGCGAACAGTTCGCCGGCCGCTCCCTGGTCGAGGACCTGGGCGAAGGCGTCCAGGTCGGCGGCGAGCACCGGGGCCCCGGCCGACATGGCCTCGACGAGGATGATGCCGAAGCTCTCGCCGCCGGTGTTGGGCGCGACGTACAGGTCGACACTGCGCAGGAAACGCGCCTTGTCCTCGTCGCTGATCATGCCGAGGAACTCCACGCGCGCGTGCAGTTCCTTCGGCAGGTCCTCCACGGCCTCCTTCTCGTCGCCGCGGCCGGCGACCAGCAGCCGGGCGTCCGGGCGCTCGGCGAAGATCTTCGGCAGGGCCCGCATCAGCACGGGCAGGCCCTTGCGGGGCTCGTCGATGCGCCCGACGAAGCCGATCGTGCCGCCCTGCCAGTCGGGGTTGGGCTCGGCCCTGGCGAAGAAGTCGACGTCGACGCCGTTGGGGATGACCACCGCGTCCCCGCCGAGGTGCTCCACCAGCGTGCGCCGGGCGTACTCGCTCACCGCGATCCGCGCGCTGATCTTCTCCAGGGCGGCCTGGAGGATGGAGTACGCGGCGATCATGGCGCGCGAGCGCGGGTTGGACGTGTGGAAGGTGGCCACGATCGGGCCCGAGGCCGCCCAGCAGGTCAGCAGTCCGAGCGACGGCGAGGTCGGCTCGTGGATGTGGACGACGTCGAACGCGCCGTCGTGCAGCCAGCGGCGCACCCGCGCGGCGGACAGGAAGCCGAAGTTGAGGCGCGCCACCGAGCCGTTGTACGGCACCGGGACGGCGCGGCCGGCCGAGACGACGTACGGCGGCAGCGGGGTGTCGTCGTCGGCCGGGGCCAGGACGGACACCTCGTGGCCGAGGCGGATGAAGTACTCGGCGAGGTCGCGGATGTGGAACTGGACGCCGCCCGGCACGTCCCAGGAGTACGGGCAGACGATGCCGATCCTCACGCGGGGTCCCCGTCCGACGGGCGGGGTTCCAGGTCCGCGAGCCACAACCGCTGCAACATGTGCCAGTCCTCCGGATGGTCGGCGATGCCGGTGGCGAAGGCGTCTGCCAGCGACTGTGTCATGACAGACGTCTTCTCGGCCCGCGTACCTGACCGGGGTACCTCGACCGGGGGATGCACCTGGCCCCGCATGACGGGCGAGTCGTCGTACCAGAGGGTGACGGGGAGCAGCAGCGCGCCGGTCTGCTGGGCGAGCAGGGCGGGTCCGGCGGGCATCGTGGCGGTGTCCCCGAAGAAGTTGACCTCGACCCCGGAGGCGGACAGGTCGCGCTCGGCGACCAGGCAGACCAGCCCGCCGTCGCGCAGCCGCCTCGCCAGGGTGCCGAAGGCGGTACCGCCGCTGTGCGGCAGCACCTCCATGCCGAGGCCCTCCCGGTAGGCGACGAACCGGTCGTACAGCGTCTCCGGCTTGAGGCGCTCGGCGACGGTGGTGAAGGGCGTCCGCAGTTCGGTGGTGACCCAGGCGCCGGCCAGGTCCCAGTTGGCCATGTGCGGCAGCGCCAGGATGACGCCCCGGCCGGAGGCGATGCCGTCGGTCAGGTGGTGCAGGTCCTTGGGCTCGAAGCCCTTGCCGACGCGCTCGGCGCTCCAGGTCGGCAGCCGGAAGGACTCCATCCAGTAGCGCAGATAGGAGCGCATCCCCGCGCGCGAGAGCTCGGCCAGGCGCTCGGGGCTCGCGTCCGGCAGCACGCGCGCGTAGTTGCTCTCCAGCCGTCGCACGCCTTTGCCGCGCCGCTTCCAGGCGAGGTCGGCGACGGTGCGGCCGAGGCGGACGGCGACGGGCTCGGGCAGCTTCTTGACGGTGCTCCAGCCGAGGCCGTACAGCGCGTCGGTCAGGCGCTCCTGGGCGCTCACTTCGCGGCCTCGCTCCCCTGCGCCTCGTGTCCCCGGGAGTCCGGGTCCTCCTGGGCCGCGGCGGCCTCCGCCTCGGCCGACTCGCGCCGGACGGTGACGACCCGCTGGATCAGGGTGACGAGGCTGCCGACGGCGACGATCCACAGCGCGATCGGCAGCAGCACCTGGATGCCGGGCACGCCGAACGTGTGCAGACCCGCCAGACCGGCCGCGACGAGGGAGATCACCAGGCGCTCGGCGCGCTCCACGAGCCCGTTGACGGCGACCGGCAGGCCGATCGACTCGCCCCGGGCCTTCGTGTACGACACCACCTGGCCGCTGGCCAGGCAGAAGATCGAGACGGCGCACAGGACGTTGTCGTCGCCGTTGCCGGCGTACCAGAGCGCGAAGCCGCCGAAGATCGCGCCGTCGGCGACCCGGTCGAGCGTGGAGTCGAGGAAGGCGCCCCAGCGGCTGGTCCGGCCGAGCTGGCGGGCCATGTTGCCGTCGACCAGGTCGGAGAAGACGAAGAGCGTGATCACGATCGTGCCCCAGAAGAACTCGCCCCTGGGATAGAAGACCAGCGCGCCCGCGATCACTCCGGCGGTGCCGAGGAGCGTGACCGTGTCGGGGCTCACACCCCGGCGGATGAGAAACGCGGCGAACGGTGTGAGGACACGCGTGAAGAATGCACGCGCGTACTTGTTCAGCATGGCCTTCCCGAGGGTCGGTGTCGCCGCGCGGCCCCTGCTGGCCGCCGGCTGGCCCATCGTAGCCACGCGCGCGTGTGTGCGACGGTCGGGCACCCGGACCCCCGTGTCACGGCCTGACCGAATCCGGGTCACGGCCGGGTCGCGTCCGCCGTATGGACGCGCCGTGACGGGAGTGGAAAGCTCGAAGGACCGCGGGCGTCGCCGGAGCCGCCATCGCACGCGGGGCCGCCGTGCCCGCGCCCCCAGTGACCTCACCGTGTTCGGGAGGCAAGGAAAATGGGCGACAAGGCACATCCCGGAGCCGCCGGCAGGGCTACAGCGGCCGACCACCCCGCGTCCGTACGGAATGTGGTGCTGGTCGGCCACTGCGGATCGGGCAAGACGACCTTGGTGGAAGCTCTCGCGTTGACAGCGGGAGCGGTGAACCGGGCGGGCCGCGTGGAGGACGGCGGCACCGTATCCGACTACGACGAGATCGAGCACCGGCAGCAGCGCTCGGTACAGCTCTCCCTGGTGCCCGTGGAATGGGACGGCATCAAGGTCAACGTCCTCGACACCCCCGGATACGCCGACTTCGTCGGAGAACTCAGGGCCGGTCTGCGCGCAGCGGACGCGGCCCTCTTCGTCGTCTCGGCGGCGGACGGCGTGGACGGCTCGACCCGGATGGTGTGGGAGGAGTGCGCGGCCGTCGGCATGCCCCGCGCGATCGTCGTCACCCACCTGGAGGCCGCCCGCGCGGACTTCGAGGAGATGACGCGGATCTGCGCGGAGGCCTTCGGCGGCGACGACCCGGACGCGGTCCTCCCGCTGTACCTGCCGCTGCACGGGCCCGAGGGCCCCGACGGGCACGCGCCGGTGACCGGACTGACCGGGCTGCTGTCCCGGAAGCTGTTCGACTACTCCACCGGCGAACGCAAGGTGTCCGAGCCGGGCGAGGACCAGCTGCCCGACCTCGAGGCGGCCCGCAACCGGCTGATCGAGGGGATCATCGCCGAGAGCGAGGACGAGACCCTCATGGACCGCTATCTCGGCGGCGAGCAGATCGACGTCAAGACGCTGATCGAGGATCTGGAGCGGGCCGTCGCCCGGGGCGCCTTCTTCCCCGTCCTCGCGGCCGCCCCGGCCGCCGAGGGCGCCCGGCAGGGCCTCGGCACGGTCGAGCTGCTGGAACTGGTCACGAGGGGCTTCCCGACGCCCCTGGAGCGCCCGGCGCCCCGTGTGACGACGATCGACGGCGAGCCGCGCGAGCTGACGGCGTGCGATCCGGACGGGCCACTGGTCGCGGAGGTCGTGAAGACCTCGTCCGACCCCTACGTGGGCCGTGTGTCGCTGGTCCGGGTCTTCTCCGGCACCTTGCACCCCGACGAGACCGTCCATGTCTCGGGGCACGGCCTCGCCGACCGCGGCCACGAGGACCACGACGTCGACGAACGCATCGGCGCCCTGTCCGCGCCGTTCGGGAAACAGCAGCGGAACCTGACGCACTGCATCGCGGGCGACCTGGCGTGTGTGGCGAAACTCGGCCGCGCGGAGACCGGCGACACCCTGTCCGCCAAGGGCGACCCGCTCCTCATGGAGCCCTGGCAGATGCCCGACCCGCTGCTGCCGCTCGCCATCCAGGCGCACAGCAAGGCCGACGAGGACAAGCTCTCGCAGGGGCTGGCCCGGCTGGTCGCCGAGGACCCGACGATGCGCCTGGAACAGAACCAGCACACCCACCAGGTGGTCCTGTGGTGTCTGGGCGAGGCCCACTCGGACGTCGCCCTGGAGCGGCTGCGCTCACGCTACGGCGTCCAGGTCGACGTCGTCCCGCACAAGGTCCCCCTCCGGGAGACGTTCGCGGCGCGGTCCGGCGGGCGCGGACGGCACGTCAAGCAGTCCGGCGGACACGGGCAGTACGCCATCTGCGAGATCGAGGTGGAACCGCTGCCGGGCGGCGCCGGCATCGAGTTCGTGGACAAGGTCGTCGGCGGCGCGGTGCCCCGGCAGTTCATCCCGTCCGTCGAGAAGGGCGTCCGCGCGCAGGCGGCCAAGGGGGTGGAGGCCGGGCATCCGCTGGTCGACATCCGGGTCACCCTGCTCGACGGCAAGGCGCACTCGGTGGACTCCTCCGACGCCGCGTTCCAGACGGCGGGCGCGCTGGCGCTGCGGGAGGCGGCGGCCGAGGCGCGGATCCATCTGCTGGAGCCGGTGGCCGAGGTGACCGTCCTGGTCGGCGACGCGTACGTGGGCGCCGTGATGAGCGATCTGTCGGGGCGGCGCGGGCGGGTGCTGGGCACCGAGCAGACCGGCGGCGGCCGCACCCTCGTCAGGGCCGAGGTGCCGGAGATCGAGATCGGCCGGTACGCGGTCGACCTGCGCTCCCTCTCCCACGGCACGGCGCGCTTCCAGCGCGTGTACGCCCGGCACGAGCCGATGCCGGCACAGGTCGCCGAGAAGGTCCGCCAACAGGCGCAGAGCGCCTGACGGTTGGTGCCCCACGGGCCTCAAGTGGCCCGTGGGGCACCGTAGTGGAACGTTTCCCTCCGATCCGGCGGGCGGCTTCGGTCGTCCGCCGACGGATGTCACCGCCTGCGGATACGCTGATGACCTGATCAACAGGTGTGCGAAGTACGGAAGTCGGGAAAGCCGCAGAAGGCAGGGGCGGCGATCGGGGGCGGGAATGACCGTTGGCAGCGGTTACGCGGACATCTTCGGACCACAGGTGCCGCAGACGGGCGACGGCGGGCAGACACCCACCTTCGCGCTGGCCTCGGCGGCCTACCGGGACAACCCGGTCGAGGACATCAAGAAGGCCGACAACGAGTGGCACCAGACCGCGGTCAATCCCGGCCGCAGCTGGGCCAGGATCTTCCGGCCCAACCTCGGCGAGGCGTTCTCCCAGGCGGTGATCGACCGCATGCTGGGCGTCGGCCGCAAGCCGCTCATCCAGTCCTTCGGCAGTGAGCCGCAGGCCGTCGTGGAGCACTGCCTCGCGGCCAACCGCATCCGCCGCGAGCGCGACCAGAAGCTCACCGGCGTGATGCTGCTGTGCGGTGTGCTCTTCCTGCCCGGCCTGCTGGTGTGGCTGTTGGTCTTCCAGCTGCGCGCGACCATGGGGAAGCTGGACAACAGGCGGGTCTCCGGCATCGGCACCGGCCTGCTCGTCGCCGTGGGCGCCCTCGCCGTGCTCTTCCTGATCAAGATGCCGTTCACCGGCCTCGTGGGGTGGTACGCGCGCGGGTGCGTCGTGGCGCCGGTGGTCGGCTGGTTCCTGGCCAAGCGGTTCTGCGAGGCCACCGCGACGGATCTGCGCGGGCGCTGGGACAGCCTGCTGTCCGGCAGCAGCGTCGGCGCGAAGGTCCCCGAGGCGGTGCCGACCAGCCCCAACCAGACGGCGGCCGAGCAGCTGCGCCAGTCCCTGGCCCGGCTGAGCGCCGAACAGCAGTCCAACTCGGTCTTCTACGCCGGCCCCAAGGGCATACTCGGCATGGGCACCCGCTGGGGCGCCTGGCACCTCGCCGAGGAGCTGACCCCGCTCGACCCCGTGAAGGGCGTCCACGAGTTCCGCAGCTGGACGGTCGTGCGGGCCATCCACGACCAGCTGAACCTGCTCCCCCGGCAGAGCCTGAAGACCGGTGGCTTCCCGCCGCCCACGGTCCGGCACTGGATCGTCACCCCGGTCGGTGAGAACGCCAAGGCGGTCGCCCGGCCGGAGGGCACCGACGTCGAGGCGTACCAGGTCAAGCCGCGAGCCATAGAGGACATCTGCAACAACCAGCAGTTCGGCGGCGGCGACCGGCACTACCTGGGCGTCCAGTGGCCGCTCTGGGACGGCCAGTTGATCATCACCATGCTGATCACGGTGACGGTGCTGCACGAGACGCTGCGCATCGAGGTCACCGGGCACGCCCTGGGCCCGGTGAACGGCCTGTTCACCACGAAGTCCGAGGCTCCCACCAAGGAGGTCGCCAAGAGCGTCCGGTTCTGGGAGACGCGGACGGTCAAGCTCCCGCTGGTCACCCCCGACGAGGTGGTCCGGCTGGCCGCGCGGGCGACGATCAGCTGGTACCCGCCGCTGCTGAAGTGGCTCGGCGGTTCCATCGGCCTGCCCGAGCCCTTCGGTCTGCGGCACGCCTGGGCCGACCAGCCCTGGCGGCACCGCTTCATGGCCGACGACGCGCTGCGCGCGGCCACGCCGGTGCTGCGCGTGGTCCACACGGCCGCGATCAAGGTGCTCAAGGAACACGACGTGGACACCGACAAGTTCAGCTCGCGCTCGTCGGTCCTCAGCGGTGCGGTCCAGGACCTGTCACCGCGCAAGGCGGACACGTACGACGCGTAGGCCTCCGGCGGTCGGCCAGGACCGTGCGGGTGTCCCCCGGGGTGCCTTTCCCCGGGGGCTGCGCCCCCGGACCCCGCTTTCGGCCCCGAAGGGACCTCGTCCTCAAGCGCCGGACGGGCTGACCATCACCTGTGTCAGGTCGTCGGCCAGGCCTCTGCAAGCATTTTCCTGGTGTCCGCCAGGAGTTGCGGCAGTACGCGGGTGTGGCCCACCACCGGCATGAAGTTCGTGTCCCCGCCCCAGCGGGGCACGATGTGCTGGTGCAGGTGGGCCGCGATGCCGGCGCCCGCGACGGACCCCTGGTTCATGCCGATGTTGAAGCCCTGCGCTCCTGACGCGGTGCGCAGGGCCGTCATCGCCTGCTTGGTCAGCTCGGCGAGCTCGGCCGTCTCCGGCACCGTCAGGTCGGTGTAGTCGGCGACGTGCCGGTAGGGGACGGTCATCAGGTGGCCGCCGTTGTACGGGTACAGGTTCAGCACCGCGTACACGTGCTCACCGCGTCGGACGACCAGCCCGTCCTCGTCCGATTTGGCCGGGATCGAGCAGAAGGGACAGCCGTCGTCGGCACCCGGGCCGGTCGGCTTGTTCTCACCCTGGATGTAGGCCATCCGATGGGGGGTCCACAGACGCTGGAACGCGTCCTGCGTACCCACTCCGATCTGCTGTTCCGGCTCACTCGTCATGCAAGGCAGCATATTGCTTCGCCCATTCGCGGCGTGTCGGCGGGGCTGCGGGAAAAGCCTCGCGGGCCAAGCTGGGCCGATGGACCAAGACAGCCGCTACGCCCGCTGGGAGCAGCGCACGGAGATCCCCCTGTTCCTGGCCTCGCTGCTGTTCCTGGCCACCTACGCCGCCCGCGTGCTCGCCGAAGGGATGCCGTCCGTCTGGAAGAGCCTGTGCGGGTTCACGATGCTCGCACTCTGGCTGGTGTTCGCGGCGGACTACGCCGTGCGCCGGCACCTCAGCGGGCTGCGCTTCACGCGCTTCGTCAGGACGCACTTCCTGCACACGGTGGTGGTGCTGCTGCCGCTGCTGCGGCCGCTGCGGATCGTCCCGCTGTACGACGCGATCCAGAACCGGCAGGGGGAGCCGCGGCTGTCCCTGCACGCGCGCGTGATCGCGTACGCCGGTCTGTCGACGCTGCTCCTCGGCTTCGCCGGCGCCCTCGCGGTCTACCAGCAGGAGCGGGGGGCGCCCGACGCCTCCATGCGGACGTTCGGGGACGCGGTCTGGTGGGCCGCCGCGACACTCAGCACGGTCGGCTACGGGGACATCACACCGGTGACCCCGGGCGGCCGGGCGATCGCGATGGGCATGATGGCCGGCGGGCTGGCCCTGCTCGGCGCGGTGACGGGGTCGTTCTCGTCGTGGCTGTTGCAGATCTTCTCGCGCGAGAGCGACCGCAGGCCCCCGGAAGGCTGAGCCTTCCGGGGGCCTGCGGGGCCGTAGGACCGGATCAGACCTGCGTCCGCTCCTCGACGACCTTCGCGATCTTCGCGATGGCCTCGTCGAACGGGATGCCGTTCTCCTGCGAGCCGTCGCGGTAGCGGAAGGAGACCGAGTCGCCCGACATGTCCTCGTCGCCCGCGATGACCATGAAGGGCACCTTCTGCTTCTGGGCGTTGCGGATCTTCTTCTGCATACGGTCGGAGGAGGAGTCCACCTCCACCCGCAGGCCCTTCTTCTTCGCGGCGGCGGCGAACTTCTCCAGGTACTCCACGTGTCCGTCGCCGATCGGGATGCCGATCGCCTGGACCGGGGCCAGCCACGCCGGGAAGGCGCCCGCGTAGTGCTCCAGGAGGACCGCGAAGAAGCGCTCGATCGAGCCGAAGAGGGCACGGTGGATCATCACCGGGCGCTGCTTCGAGCCGTCGGGGCCGGTGTACTCGAGGTCGAAGCGCTCCGGCAGGTTGAAGTCGAGCTGCACGGTCGACATCTGCCAGGTGCGGCCGATCGCGTCCTTGGTCTGGACGGAGATCTTCGGTCCGTAGAAGGCGGCGCCGCCCGGGTCCGGGACCAGCGGGAGGCCCTGCTTCTCGGCCACCTGCCGCAGCGTCTCGGTGGCCTCCTCCCACACCTCGTCGGAGCCGACGAACTTCTCCGGGTCCTTGGTCGACAGCTCCAGGTAGAAGTCGGTCAGACCGTAGTCGCGCAGCAGGTTCAGGACGAAGGTGAGCGTCTTGTCGAGCTCGTCGGCCATCTGCTCGCGGGTGCAGTAGATGTGCGCGTCGTCCTGGGTGAAGCCGCGGGCGCGGGTCAGGCCGTGCACGACGCCCGACTTCTCGTACCGGTACACGGTGCCGAACTCGAAGAGGCGCAGCGGCAGTTCACGGTAGGAGCGGCCGCGCGCGTCGAAGATCAGGTTGTGCATCGGGCAGTTCATGGGCTTGAGGTAGTAGTCCACGCCCTCGTCGAGCTGCATGGGCGGGTACATGCCGTCGGCGTACCAGTCCAGGTGGCCCGAGGTCTCGAAGAGCTTCCCCTTCGTCGCGTGCGGGGTGTAGACGAACTCGTAGCCCTCCTCCTCGTGCCGGCGGCGCGAGTAGTCCTCCATGACCCGGCGGATGACGCCGCCCTTGGGATGGAAGACGGCGAGGCCTGAGCCGATCTGCTCCGGGACGGAGAACAGGTCGAGCTCGCTGCCGAGCTTGCGGTGGTCGCGCTTCTCGGCCTCGGCGAGGAAGTCGAGGTGGGCCTTCAGCTCCTCCTTGGAGGGCCAGGCGGTGCCGTAGATGCGCTGGAGCATGGGGTTCTTCTCGCTGCCGCGCCAGTAGGCGGCCGCGTTGCGCATCAGCTTGAACGCCGGGATGTTGCGGGTGGTGGGCAGGTGGGGACCCCGGCAGAGGTCCTTCCAGCACAGGTCACCGGTCTTGGCGTCCAGGTTGTCGTAGATCGTCAGCTCGCCGGCGCCGACCTCGACGTCCGCGCCGTCGTCGGTGGAGGCCGAGCCCTTGATGCCGATCAGCTCGAGCTTGTAGGGCTCGTCGGCGAGCTCCTCGCGGGCGGCCTCGTCGGTGACGACGCGACGGGCGAACCTCTGCCCCCGCTTCTGGATCTCCTGCATCTTCTTCTCGACGGCCTTGAGGTCCTCGGGCGTGAACGGCTTCTCGACGTCGAAGTCGTAGTAGAAGCCGTCCTTGACCGGCGGGCCGATGCCCAGCTTGGCCTCGGGGAAGAGCTCCTGCACGGCCTGGGCCATCACGTGCGCGGTGGAGTGGCGCAGGATGTTCAGGCCGTCCGGGGAGGAGATCTCGACGGCCTCGACCTCTTCGCCGTCGCCGAGCACGTACGACAGGTCCCTGAGCTCGCCGGCCACGCGGGCGGCGATGATCGAGCGCTCGCCGGCGAAGAGGTCGGCGGCCGTGGTGCCCGTCGTCACCGTGCGCTCTTCCCGCTCGGAATCGCGTTGGATGATCACACGGACGTCTGACACCGGTCTCTCCTGACTGAAGGTGGGTGCGGCGCCATACCCTGAGCGCGCGCAAGAGGCGATCGTACCGACCCACCCCCTCCGACCGCGAAATCAGTTTCCCGGCTCCTCCCCTCCGCACGCTTCCTCGAAGTAGTCGAGATTCTCCTGCAGCGACTTCATCAGCCGGTCCCGCTCGGCCTCGTCGACCTGCACGGGCACGACGCCGCAGGCGCCGGTGAGCCTGCGGAACCCGCCCCTGCTCTCCAGCCGGCCCTGCACCCGTACCGGCAGTCCGACCAGGTGGGCCTGGCCGGCGATGCGGTAGTCCTCCTCGTCGAGGGTGAGCCGGACGTGCGGGATCTCGGCGCCGGCCAGCACCCGCAGCCGTACGCTGCCCTCGCCGCGCGGCCCCGACCTGCGCATCCGGACGACCGTGCCGGTGATCCGCACGGGCACGGAGGGCTCCGCACGGAGATAGCGGGCGCCCGCCTCGCGCAGCACGGACAGGTCGCCGGGCGAGAACTCGACCGGTTCACCGCCCGCGGCGCACGCCTCCGGGACTCCGGCGGCCGGCGCCCACTCGACGGCGATCCGGGTGCCCTCGGTGCCCCGGACCAGGGTGATCAGCGCCGCGGTGAGCTCGCGGCTGACGCCGGCCTCCACGGCGCCGTCGAAGGCGTCCATGCCCCCGGTGGCCCGTTGGTAGTCGATGGCCTCACGGACCGCGTACAGGGCCTGGTGGAGGCGGACGGCGAGCGGGCGGGCGGCCGCCACGGGCACGAAGGCCGTCAGACGGCGTCCACCGGCCGCGGAGCCGACGAGGACGCTGTCCAGCGTCGCGAAGGCCGCGCGCCGGTGCCGGGCGCCGTAGTAGCCGGCACGGGCGCGCGTGGCGAGCGCGCCGGCCAGCAGCATCTGCCGGGCGGCGGCGCGCAGCCGTTCCTCCACGGGCCACGACGCGGCCCCGGCGGGTCCGGTCGGCGTGTCCCGCCACCAGCGGATCTCGTCGCTCGGGACGGCGAGCCCGACGAGCACCTCGCGAGCGGCGGGCATGCCGCTGCGGGCCAGGGCGAGGAGCGCCTCGCCCAGCAGGTCGTCGCTGTCGGGAAAGGCCCGGCTCTCCGGCACCAGCAGGCTGGTCCCGCCGCCGCCCGGTCCGGGCGGGGTCCAGCGGCCGTAGCGGCCGGCGGCGCCGCCGCGCCGCTGCCAGCCGTGCCGGCGCAGCAGCGCGGCGAGGACGGCCGGGTCGACCTCGCCGGGCTCGGGGGCCTGGTTCCAGTGGGCCTCGGGGTGCGGCCGTACCGGCCGCAGTGGCTCGTCGAGGGGGCGGTGGGTCATGGTCTGCCTCCCGTCCCGGCCCGCGTCATGATCTCGCACAGCGCCCGGTCGTCGAAGATGCGTGTGGTCGGTATCCGCACGGTGGTCCGGGTCCGGCCGGTGATCGGGTGGCCGGCGAGATTGACCCAGTAGCAGCAGTGCCGCAGTTCGAGGCAGTCGTGGCCGGCGCGCAGCCACTGGTCCTGGGACCGCGGGACGAGCATCACGACGAGGATCTTGTGCACCGACACCGGGGTGCGGGCGAGTTTGCGCAGGTGGTCGTTGTCGAGCGTGAAGGAGAAGAAACGGCCGGGCGGGTTGGGCCGGATCTGGTAGGTCGCTTTGAGCTGCACCTTGATGGTCACCTCGTCGTCGACGGTGTGCCCGGGCGCGCTGTGGCTGACGTGCCAGTCGATGCCGTTGTCCGGGAACGGCTGGGACAGCGAGCACCCCGCCGCCGCCGCGACGGCGTGCAGATAGCCCACCTGGAGTGTCTCCATGCAGGCGGTGGTGGCGAGCGTGCCGCGATGAAGCCCCTCGCGTTCGGGCAGCAGCCCGCCCCGCTCGGGCTGCGCTATCGCCATGACCAACAGCCTTCCACGCAAAGCCAGTCCCCGTGACGGGCCGCTGAACTGCGATGACCCGTACTCGTGTTGTGTCCTTCCGGCGTACGGCGCAAACAGCCCGGGTATCACCAAACAGGCAGAAGACGGGGCGTCAGCTGCCGTGGGTGAACGAGGGGTTGTGAGGGTATGACGTACTGGTACGAGGGGCCTCTGGCCGCCTTTGACACGGAGACGACGGGCGTCGACGTGGAGACCGACCGGATCGTGTCGGCCGCCCTCGTCGTCCAGGACGCGCCGGGGGTCCGGCCCAGGGTGAGCCGCTGGCTGGTGAACCCGGGCGTGCCGGTGCCGGCCGGGGCGACGGAGGTGCACGGGCTGACGGACGATCACCTCCAGCGCAACGGCCGCTGGCCGTCGCCGGTGATGTTCGAGATAGCCGAGCTGCTCGCCGAACAGGCCGCCGCGGGACGTCCGTTGGTGGTGATGAACGCACCGTTCGACCTGACGCTGCTCGACCGTGAGCTGCGCAGGCACCGCGCCTCCGCGCTGGGCAACTGGGTGGACGCGACACCGC
Source organism: Streptomyces sp. NPDC102259 (assembly GCF_044766465.1). Classification (NCBI taxonomy): domain Bacteria; kingdom Bacillati; phylum Actinomycetota; class Actinomycetes; order Kitasatosporales; family Streptomycetaceae; genus Streptomyces; species Streptomyces sp. NPDC102259. The sequence continues at coordinate 145,225 of NZ_JBIWMA010000005.1, forward strand.
TGCGGGTACTGGACCCGCGGGTCCTCGACAAGCATCTGGACCGCTACCGCAAGGGCCGGCGCACACTCACCGACCTGTGCGCGCACTACGACGTGACGCTGGCCGACGCGCACGACGCGGCGGCGGACGCACTGGCCGCGCTGGAGGTCGTCCGGGCGCTGGGCCGGCGGTTCGCGGCCCGTCTGGAGCGTCTGTCCCCCGCCGAACTGCACTCGCTCCAGGCGACCTGGCACGCGGCTCAGGCGCGGGGGCTCCAGGCGTGGTTCGCGCGCAGCGGCACGCCGGAGATCGTGGACACCTCCTGGCCGTTGCGCCCGGAGCTGCCCGCGGCGGCCTAGCCAGGGCGTCGGGCACACAAAAAAGCCGGTCCGCGTGTTGCGGACCGGCCTTTCCCGGTGGGCGATACTGGGTTCGAACCAGTGACCTCTTCGGTGTGAACGAAGCGCTCTCCCACTGAGCTAATCGCCCGGGAACGCACCGAACAATACAGGTCTTCGCGGGCTTCCTTCAAACCGCTTCCAGGTACGCGGCCAGGCCGCGCCGTCCGGCCCGCATCATCAGCCGGTGGTTGAGGCGGAACACCGGACGGCCGGGGACCGCGAGCCGCCGCAGCAGCGGCTTGTCGACCTGGACCACCTGGTCGTAGCGGGCGAGGGTGCCGGCGCCGTCGGCGGTGATCGTCCAGCGCGCCCAGCCGTCGAGGTCGCCCGTCATCGCGACCTCCAGAACGCCGGCCGCCGCGTCGCGCCGCACCTCACGAGCGGTGAAGGTGATGTCGTACGGGAGGAGGGAGCGGATGCGCAGGACGCCGGTCGCGCTGTCGACCCGGTTCACCTCGCGCACCTGGCGCCACCAGCGCGGGTAGTCCTCGACCCGTCCCAGCGCGTCGTACACGCGGGCGGGCGGCGCGGGCAGGGCCCACAGGCTGCGGAAGCGGTACCGGGTCCAGTCCATGGTCCGAGTGTGCCCGCGCGGGTCGGGCCCACGGCATTTGAGTACGTCCTGAGTACGTGCGCTCATGCCGTGGGGCGTGACGCGGACCACACTCCGGGACATGACGTATTTTCCGCCCCCGGCCGAGGAGCTGCGCTTCCTCGACAGCGAGCTCCGGCGACTGGACGCCCGTCGGGCCCAGTTGCTGGCCCGCCGCGCCTGGTTGATCACGACGCTTCAGCAGGTGGCGCAGCCGGCCCCGCCGGTGTGGCCGAGCCCCCCGGCGCGGTCCGGCCCTGCCGACCGACCCGAGGCGACCGCCCCGGGCGTGCAGAACGTCCTCCTCCTGCTCGGCGGCATCCTGCTCACCATCGCTGCGATGGTGTTCACGCTGGTCAGCTGGGGGCATCTGGGGATCGCCGGCCGCTCCCTGGTGCTGGGCGCGGTCACGCTGGCGGTGCTCGGCGCGCCCGTGGCGCTGCTGCGGCGGGGGCTGCGCTCGACCGCCGAGTCGGTGGCGGGCCTCGGCCTCGCGCTGACGGTGCTGGACGCCTACGCCCTGCACGAGGTGGTGTTCACGGCGGCGGACGCGACGACGTACGCGGCGACCGCTTCGACGGCGGTGGCGGCTCTGTGGGCGGCCTACGGCACGGCGCTCGCCGCACTGCCGGGCTCGTCCGCGCTGCGCCTGCCCCACCCCGCCGCCCTCGCGGCCGCGCAACTCCCCCTGGCGCTCTGGACGATCGCGCTCGGCGGCGGGCCGCTCACGGTCACGGCCGCGGTGCTGCTGACGACGGCGTTCGACGCGCTGGTCGCGCTCCGGGCGGCCGAGCGGCCGGTGCGTCTCGTCGCCCTGGTGTGCGCGTTCGGCACGGGCGGCTGGGGCGTCCTGGCGGCCGGTGTGCTCTGCCTGGGAGCGGCCGGTCCGAGCGCCGCCGCCCGTGCGGCGGCGCTCCTCTTCCTGGCGGCGGTGATCGCCCTGGGCGTGGCCCGGTTCGCGCCGCGGACAGGGCTCGCCACGGGCATGGCGGCGACCGGCGCCCTGTGCGTGGTGGCCGGCCTGGGCGGTGTCCTACGGGTGTCGGTGCCCGGTGACTGGGTGGTGCCGGCCGTCCTGGCCTGCGGGATCGCGCTGCCGGCCGCCGCGCGGGGCCCGGTGGCGGTGCGCCGGGGTGTCGCTCTGGCGTCCGGCATTGTCCAGGCGGGCGCGGTGCTGTGGGCGGTGCCGGCCGTGGCCGTCACGCTGCTGGGACCGACGGCGTGGCTGGGCCACGTCTGGTCCGGGGCTCCGGCCGACGCCCGTGCCGCGGTGACGGTCGACGCCTTCTGGCCGCCGTACGCCGTCACGGTGCCGCTGATCCTCGTCGCGGTCGCCGCGGTCCTGGCCACGGCGGTCCGCGGCGAGAAGTGGCGCCCGCGGGCGCTGACCGCCGCGCTGACGCTGACCTGGGCCGCGGTGCTCGTCACGCCCTCGGCGCTGGAACTCCCCTATCTCGCCGCTCTGTTGATCCAGGGGCTCATGGTGCCGGCGCTCCTGGCACCGGTGCTTCAGGGGTCGGCGGCACGGACGGCCGCCGGGCTCGCCCCGCTGACCGCCCTCGGCCTGGCCTTCCTGTCCCTGGCCACCGAGCCGGCCACCCTCGCCGTACTCGCGTCGCTGACCGTGGTGTTCGCGGCAGCCGCGTGGCGCGGTCGGCAGGCGCCGGTGTCCGCGGCCGCCTCCCTGGGCTGGGCCACGGCCCTGGCCTGCGCCGTGGGCGCGTCCGCCGACTGGCGGCCGGAGCACGTCGCGCTGCTGGTGCTCGTCGTCCCGGTGGCCGCGGCCCTGCTCGCGGCACGGCTCGCCGACCCCGTGACGACGGTGGCGGTCGAGGTGACGGGGGCCGTCGCCGGGCTCGTCGCCATCGGCCTCGCGGTGGCCGACCCGCCCCTGCTCGCCCTGGTGCTGTCCCTGTGCGGGGTGATCGCGGCGGGCACGGCCGTACGCCCGGACCGCCGTGACGTCGGCTACGCGGCCGTCGCCCTCTTCGTGCTGGCCACCTGGGTCCGGCTGGCGGCCTGGCGGGTGGGGCTCCCGGAGGCGTACACGCTGCCGGTCACGGTCCCCGCGCTGCTCGCCGGAGTCCTGCGCAGGCGCCGCGACCCGGCCGCGTCGTCCTGGACGGCGTACGGTCCCGGTCTCACCGTCACGCTGCTGCCGAGCCTCACCATGGCCTGGAGCGACCCCGAGTGGACACGGCCGCTGCTGCTGGGCGCGGCCGGGCTGCTGCTGACCCTGCTCGGCGCCCGGCACCGGCTGCGGGCCCCGCTCGTGCTGGGCGGCTCGGTGCTCGCCCTGGTCACGCTGCACGAGCTGGCCCCGTATCTCGTCCAGGTGACCGACGCGCTCCCCCGCTGGGTACCTCCCGCCCTCGCCGGGCTGCTGCTGCTCGCACTCGGTGCGACGTACGAGCGGCGGCTGCGCGATGTCCGGCGGGTGCGGGAGGTCCTGGGGCGGATGAACTAGCCGCCCGCTACGGCATCTTGTCGCCGAGCAGTGCCAGGTTCTCGATGGCGGCGAGACCGTAGAGGGCGGTGTCGTTGGTGGCCACCCAGGCGGCCTCGCTGCCCGCGACCAGGGCGGCGGGGCCGCTCACCGGCTCCGTCTTCCACGGCGAAGACTCGGTGTAGCCGTCGGAGCTGTAGAACTTCGACCAGGCCCGCTTGGCGAGCGTCTCGTCCCCGGTCTGGACGGCGGCGTACGCGTCGAGACGTGAGTGGCCCTGGAAGAGCAGCAGGGTGCCGAAGTTGCTGCCGTAGCGCGCCGCCTGTTCCGCCTTGGTGGCGTTGAAGTAGCGGCAGTAGTCGAGGTACGCCTCCTTGAACTTCGGGATGTCGACCAGGTGGATGAGCTCGGCGCACAGTTCGTTGAGGCCGAAGACGGCCGACAGGTGCGAGACGCCGACGACCGGGGTCGTGGCCACCGCGAACCTGCCGGTGTCGAGGTCGTACAGGCCACTGCCCTGCACGAAGCCGTTGGGCTGGGCTCCGATGGTCTCCATGGTGGACAGGACGCGGGCCTTCGCCTTCTCCCACTTCGGGCCCCTGCGTTCCCACTCGGTAAGCCACGCCGAAACCAGGCCGCTCCAGTCGGTGCCGAAGCCGATCGACAGGGCGTGCCGGTCGGGGGTGTACGGCTCGGTGCGGATCTTGCGCAGCGGGTCCAGGGCGAGGAACGTCTCGTCGGAGTCGACGTTGGCGTGCATGAGGTCGCCGACGCGTTCGTCCGCGGTGAGGAAGTAGTAGTACCGGCGGTAGGTGGTGTTGGCGATGCGCTGCTGCTTGGCGCTGTCGGCGTAGTGCTGCACGCCGTGCCGGGTGCCCAGCCCCGCCCACTGGCCGAGGTGGTAGACGTCGACCTCGCCGGTGTGCCGGGTCATCGCCTCCGCGAAGCGGAAGATGTCCGCGCGGCCGCTGCGCAGATAGGTGAACCAGAGCCAGAGGTCGGGCGAGAGCTCGGAGTTGTCCCAGGCGTAGCCGCCGATGTCGTACCGCCACTGGTGCCTGACGGTGTCATAGGTGTGCATGATGTCGCCGTAGTCCCAGAAGCCGTACCAGCGGCGCTGCTCCACCTGGTCCTTGTAGTAGGTGAAGAGGAAGTCGAGATGGTCCTCGATCTTCGCCTTGGCGGGGGTGGAGCGGTCCGGCTCGGCGTAGAGGCCCGGCCCGAACACCTTGGCCTTGATGAGCTGCCGGGGCGGGGCGGCGAGCTGGGGCAGCACCCGTACGGCCTCGACCTGTTCGGCGAGCTTCTCGGGGGCGGGCGTCGACTCGTTGGCCCAGAAGAGGAGTTCGGACGTACGGGCGATGCCGTAGGGGGTGCCGAAGCCGGGCTCGTAGTCCTCGTAGGTGATGTTGAGGCCTTCGAGCTGTTCGGGGAAGGTGTCCTGGCCCATGCCGTCGTGGTAGAAGCGCAGGTCCATGGGCTGGGCCTCGGGTGACCAGAGCCAGAGGGTGACCTCGGCCTCGTCGGTGTGCGCGTCACGGACGTCCAGCTGGGCGGGGTGCTTCTCCCAGAAGTCCCTGAGGCCGAAGGAGAAGCCGCCGCTCGCCCCGCCGACGTATCCGAAGCCGGAGGCCCGCTTGCCGCCGCCGGCGCCGATCCAGCCGTAGCCCTTCTTGGTGCGCTTGCGGAGCGTGAAGCCGTCCGCCGACAGCTGGGAGAGGGTGTAGTCGCCCCACTCGGGGATGTACTGGAGGCGGGTGGTGACCCGCTGGTCCCAGGTGGCGGGGTCGGGGAGCTTCTGGCCCGCGTACTGGGCCGCCTGCACCGCCGCGCCGGGGTCACGGCGCAGACCGGTGATGCCCTTGACCGCCTCGCGCAGCAGACCGGTGCCCTCGCCGCCGATACGGATGTGGCGGTCGTAGGACTCGTCGCGCATCGGGACGGTGAAGCGCACGCCCAGCCCGCGGATGAAGTCGCCGCTCGCCTTGCCCGGCTCCTGCTTCCCGTCGTAGGTGATGGTGTGCACCATGCGGAAGGAGTCGGCGCCCGCGTAGAAGTAGAGGCGGATGGAGAACGGCAGCCAACTGCGGCTGCCCTTGCGGTGCTTGCCGTCGATGCGGACGACCGCGCGGACCGGGCCGCTCTGCTCGACGGTGACGCCGTCGATGGCGCCCTCGAAGCGTTCGGTCTTGACGGCGCCCTGGTCCTCGTCCTCGATCTCGGGCTGCCGGATCAGCACCAGTCGGCCGTTCTTGGCGATCTCGGTGGAGCCGCGGGTGACGGATTTGATGAGGGTCGCGCCCGACGTGCCGATCTTCGCGGTGATGACGCCCGTCGACACGTCGATGGTGCCGCCGCGCTTGTCGACGGTCACCTTCTTCGCGGGCTCGGCCGGGGTGCCGGCGGTGAGGGTGAGCTTGCCGGAGCCCGAACCGACGGCGTGCGCCGTCCACTTCAGCGACCCGTCCGGCCAGTAGGCGAGCGGCCAGGACTGTACGGGGACGTCCTTGCCGTCGGCGTCCGTCAGCGCGAAGGTCTGGTCCTCCTGGTACGTGCCCACGGGCCAGGGCACGCCGAGCGTGGAGCCGGGGGCGGCGCCGAGGCCGCCGTCCTCCAGCCAGTCCAGGGTCACCGGATCGGCGTCGGCCGCGGCGGCTCTGGGCTCGGCCTGCGCGTCCTTGGCGCCCAGGGCCCAGCTGAACTGCGCGGCGGCGCCGGCGACGGCGGCCGCCTTGAGGAGGGACCTACGGGGGATGGGAGACATGAGATGCAGCCTTTCCTTTCCGTGCGGGTGCAGGTGTGGTCAGGGGCATGACAGAGAGAGGCGCGGCGCACGGGGCGCCGACCTTGTACGGGGGAGCGGCCGTCAGCGGTGCCGGTACCGCTCCTCGACGGCGACGGCCGCCGCCGCGACGGCCCCGAGGACGGGGACCGCCAGCGGCGCGACGAACCAGGCGGACAGGGTGACGACGGCCAGCCCGCAGACGACCAGGAAGGACCCGGCGGGATCGAGCACGGTCCGCCGCCCGGCATCCGCGAGCAGCGCCCGCCAGGCACGGCCCGGAGTCCAGACGGCCGCCGCCCGCAGCAGGGCCACGGCAAGCCCGATCAGCGCGAGGACGCCGACGGCCCCGACGAACGGGCCACCGGGAATCCCGGCCCGCGCGGCCAGGACGTCCACCCAGACCGCGACGGCCGCCGCCCACCCGGCCAGCCCGACGAGCCACCCGCCGCGTACGGCCGCCCGGAAGTCCGCGACGAACTCCCGCAGGCCACCGTCCTCGTGAGTCGTCCGACGGCGCAGATGCCGTGCGCCGGCGGCGAAGGCCGCGGGGTAGGTGACGACCCCGAGACAGGCCACGGCGATCCACACTCCGGTGAGCAGACACTCGGCGAACACCGCGAAACGCTCGCCGAACACGGACTCCCTGCGCCGGGAGCGGGCCTTCACGCCAGCATGCGCCATGGTGACCGCCTCAGCCCTTCAGTCCGGAGGTCGCCATGCCGTCGATGAGATAGCGCTGGAAGGCCATGAAGAAGGCGATGACCGGCACCAGCGCCACCAGCGACATCGCGATCATGCTGCCGTAGTTGGAGATGCCCTCCTGGTCACGGAACATCATCAGGCCGAGCGAGACGGTGTACTTGGAAGGGGTGTTGAGATAGATCAACGGCCCCATGAAGTCGTTCCACGCGTTGATGAACGTGAAGATGGCGCTGGTGATGAGGGCCGGGCGGCTCAGCGGCAGCACGATGGACCAGTAGGTCCTCAGGTGCCCGCAGCCGTCGAGCTTGGCGGCCTCGTCCAGCTCGCGCGGCAGCCCGCGCATGAACTGCACCATCAGGAAGACGAAGAACGCCTCCGTGGCCAGGAACTTGCCCGCGACGAGCGGCACGAGCGTGTCGATGTACCCGAGGTTGCGGAACAGCACGTACTGCGGGATGAGCAGCACGTGGTACGGCAGCAGCAGGGTGCCGATCATCAGGGTGAACAGCAGGTTCCGCCCGGCGAACCGGATCTTGGCGAAGGCGTACGCCGTCAGCGAGCTGGAGAGCACCACCCCGACCACGGCCAGACCCGCGTACATCAGCGAGTTGCTGAAGAAGCTGGTGATGGAGATGCCGGAGATGCCGTCGGCGAGCCCGGAGAAGTTGGCCCAGACCGGCTCGGTGGGCAGCAGGTCGAGGCTGGCGATGATGTCCTTGCTCGGCTTGAACGACGCGCCGAGCACCCAGATCACCGGGTAGAGGACGACCGCGAGCACGAGGATCGCGCCCACGTGCCAGGCGAGGGATCCGATGCGCCGCCGCTCGTTCGCGGGGCGCACGGCGGGGCCGGTGGCACTGGTCACTTGGCGGCCTCCTCGTAGTGCACCCACTTCTTCTGCGACCAGAACAGGACCGCCGTGACGAGCGCCACCGCGACCACGAGCGTCCAGGCCATCGCGGAGGCGAAGCCCATCTGAGCCTCCTTGAAGCCCTTCTGATACAGGTAACAGGTGTAGACGAGGGTGGCGTCGGCCGGTCCGCACCGGGTGTCGGAGACGACGTACGCCGAGCCGAACACCTGGAACGCGTGGATGGACTCCAGCAGCACGTTGAAGAAGAGCACCGGGGAAATCATCGGCAGCGTGATGTTCCAGAACCGCCGCAAGGGGCCGGCTCCGTCCATCTCGGCGGCCTCGTACAGCTCCTGCGGCACCTGTTTGAGCCCCGCCAGGAAGATGACCATGGGCGCGCCGAACTGCCAGATGCTCAGCGCCACCAGGGAGTACAGGACGTAGTCCGGGTTGCCGATCCAGCCCCCGACGTCGAGGCCGAAGATCTTCTGCGTACGGTCCACGGCGGCGTCGTCGGAGAACAGCGCCCGCCACACGAAGCCCACGGAGACGCTGGCGCCGATCAGCGACGGCATGTAGAAGGCGGCCCGGTACAGGGCCTGTCCGCGCCGCTTCTGGGCGAGCAGCAGCGCCACTCCCAGCGCGAGGAGCAGCTTCAGCGGCGTGGCCACGACGACGTACTTCAGCGTGACCTGAACCGACTTCTGCCAGCGCGGATCCTGGAACATCGTCGTGAAGTTGTCCAGCCCCACCCACCGGGGCGGCGTGAACAGGTTGTAGCTGGTGAACGCGTAGTAGAGCGACGCGATCATCGGCCCCGCCGTGAGCAGCAGGAAACCCGCGATCCACGGCGACATGAAGAGATAGCCGGCGAGGTTCTCGCGGCGCCGCCCGCGCCGCCCGGCGACAGGAGCGGCGGACCGCTTCTTCGCCGGGCGCGCGGGCGCTTCCTTGACGAGCGTCATGGTGGTACGTCCCCTCAGCCCGCGAACGCGGCCTTGGCCTCGCTGAACAGCGCCTTCGCCGCGTCGGCGGGCTTGGTCTTGCCCTGGGCGACCTCACCGCCGATCCGCAGGAAGGCCGCCTCGATGACGTCCGCGCCGGACGGGTGCGGGGTGATCTTCCCGAGGACGCCGGCCTTGGCGACCTCGTCCTCGTAGGCCGAGACGCCCTTGTTGTTGGGGTCGGTCGGCTTGAAGGCGTCGTACTGCTCGGTGGTGGCGAGGATGCCTCGGTCGTAGCCCATGATCTTGCCGACCTCGGGGTCGTGGACCATGAAGTCGATGAACTGGGCCACTTCCTTCGGGTGCTTCGTCCCGGAGAAGGCGCTCAGCATCAGCGAACCGAGGTACTGGCCGGTGTCCTTGCCGTCCGTGGTGGGGATCGGCGCGAGCCCGTAGTCCGACTCGCCCTCGCCCTGGTAGCGGATGGAGAAGTTGTCCCAGGTGAACTCGGACGCGGCGAGGCCCGCCGAGAGTCCGGACTTCGGCTTGACCTGCTCGATCTTCTTCGGGTCGGCGACCAGCCCGGACTTCACGCGCTTGTAGCCGTCCGCCCACCACTGCGTCACATCGTCCTCGGTGAAGCCGAGATCGCTGTCGGTGAAGAAGGCCTTGCCGTTCTGACGCAGGTACAGGTCGTAGAGGTACATGATGTTGAAGTAGCCGGTGTCACCGGCGATCTTCAGCTTGTCCTGGATCGTCTGCAGCGCGGCGAAGTACTCGTCCCAGGTCCAGCCGAACTTCGGCTCGACGCCGGCCTTCTTGAAGGCCTTGAGGTCGACGACGAGCGACATGGTGTTGGCCCCGACGGGTATGCCGATCTGCTTGCCGTCGACCTGACCGTTCGCCAGAACCCCGTTGCGGAAGTTCTCCAGGCTCAGGTTCCCCGCGTCCGCCTGCGCCTTGAGATCCATCAGAACACCGCGCTTGTCGTACTTGCGCAGAAAGCCGACGGCATTCTGGAAAACGTCCGGCGGATTCCCGCCGGAGGCCTGGGTCTGGAACTTCTCCCAGAACGCCTCGTAGTCGGTGAATTCGGGCTTGATCTTGATCTTCGGGTACTTCTTCTCGAAGAGCGCGATCGTCTTCTTGATGGCGATGGTGCGCGGCTCGCCACCCCACCACGCGTAACGGATCGTGACCGTCCCGTCCGCCGACGCGCCGTCGTCTCCCCCGCACCCCGTGGTCGCGGCCAGGCCCAGTGTGGCCGCCGTCGCCCCCGCGGCCTTCAGGATCGTTCGCCTCTCAACATTCCTGCTGGTTCCCACAGTCGGGCCCTCCCCGCAGCGTCGTTGCCGCTTGCATGAATCGTTTCAAGAAAGCGCTTGCTGGCACAAGGTACGAGGGGGTTGAGAGAGCGTCAATGATTCGGACAGGAATTTCTTGTGCGCCCGCTCTCCGGTGAACCGCGTTCGCCTGGGTCACGTGGTCGCGTGACGGGGACGAACTTGCAGGTGGCGGGCGTCTGTTCGGTACCCCGAACCCCTGGCTGGCCATCGGAAGATCATGTCGAGGGGCTGAAATCCGCCTACGGGTAAGGGAGTCGACCGAGGAGTGTGAGCTTGCCGGGACGAGAGAGACGAGTGGCGACATGCGGCGACTCGGCCGCTCGGGAGATGCGGCGCGGGCCGGCGGAAGGAGCGGTCTTCCGGCCGGGGGGCGGCCCTCCGGCGGGGGGCGGTCCTCCGTCGAGGGGGGCGGCCCTCCGGCGGGAGGAGCGGGCGTGGTGAGCGGGCGTGTGATGGCACAGGAACACGAGGGCGGGTGCGCGTCGACAACGGGTGACCGAGGAGGCGGCATGGCCGGGCCCGACGGGCCGAGAGGCGGCACGGCCGGGCCCGACGGGCCGAGAGGCGACGCGGGCCGGGCCCGACGGACCGAGAGGCGACGCGGGCCGGGCTCGACGGACCGAGAGGCGACGCGGGCCGGGCTCGACGGACCGAATAGACGACGCGGGGGTCTCGACGGGCCCGGAGAGGGGGCACGGCCGGACTCCCCGAACCGAGGATGCGACGCGGCGGGACTCGACGGACGGGAGGGACGGCGCGGGCGGGAGAAGCGGCGCGGGCGGGCCCCACGGGCCGGAGAGGCGCGGCGCGGGCCGGAGAGGCGGCGCGGGCGGGCTCCACGGGCCCGGAGGTCTCCGTGGGCGCGGGCGTCGTTCTTGTGCCGACCGCCGTACCAACGACGTCGGCCCGTCTGCGTTCTCGCAGACGGGCCGACGTTCCGGGTGGGCGATACTGGGTTCGAACCAGTGACCTCTTCGGTGTGAACGAAGCGCTCTCCCACTGAGCTAATCGCCCGGACGCAGGAAGAACATTACCCCATGTCAGCGGGTGGCCCTGACCACGGCCGACCCGCCCCCGCGCCTCCGCGGCGGATCACTGGTCCTTGATCTTCCAGGGCATCTCGAAGCCGAACTTCCACAGGTAGACGCCCGTCAGGACGGCGATGATCACGAGGCCGATCGCGGTCAGGGTGATGTTGCGGCGGCGCACCTTCGGGTCGAGCGCGCGCTGGGCCGCCTCGGTGACCTTGCGCTTGGTCCAGCGGAGCACCAGCTGCGCCCAGACGAACTCGGTCGCCCAGATCGCCATGCCGCCGAAGATCACCACCCAGCCGGGACCGGGCAGCGGCAGCATGACGATGCCGGCGGCCACCACGGCGAGGCCGATCACGAAGACCCCGACCTGCCAGCTCAGGTGCAGCATGCGGCGCGCCTTGACGAATTCGGGCGCCCTGGAGCCGAGCCCCTGGTCCTGCTGCTCCTCCGACGCTCCGCCCGGCTTCGACCTCTCCGCCGCCATGACCGCCTCGCCCGACTCGTCACTCCCCGTGTTCATACAGCCTGACCCTACCCGAGAGAATCCGGTCACCGGAATGGTGGTACTGGGCGAACGCACTGTCGGCCGGAAGAGTTACGTAAAGGCACGCAAAACACTCAGAGGGGTTTACAACGGCACCGTAGGTGGCATGTCGATTTCGCCGACGTGCGAATCCCCGAGCGCACACTGAGCGAAAGGCCCTGGCGCTTATGAACACCACGGTCAGCTGCGAGCTGCACCTGCGCCTCGTTGTGTCGAGCGAGTCGTCCCTGCCTGTCCCCGCAGGCCTGCGGTACGACACGGCCGACCCCTACGCCGTGCACGCCACCTTCCACACCGGTGCTGAGGAGACCGTCGAGTGGGTGTTCGCCCGCGACCTGCTCGCCGAGGGCCTGCACCGGCCCACGGGCACCGGCGACGTCCGTGTCTGGCCGTCGCGCAGTCACGGTCAGGGCGTCGTCTGCATCGCCCTGAGCTCTCCCGAGGGCGAAGCCCTGCTCGAGGCCCCTGCGCGGGCCCTGGAGTCCTTCCTGAAGCGGACGGACGCCGCCGTGCCCCCTGGCACGGAACACCGGCACTTCGATCTCGATCAGGAGCTCTCGCACATCCTGGCGGAGAGCTAGGGCGAGGCTCACACCGAGCTGCCCGGCGCCGTCCACTCGGGGAGACGGCTCGGGCCAGGACAACCGAATAGGGCATGCGCCGACGCCGTGCCACGGGTTTCCCGTGGGACGGCGTCGGCGTGCGCGCGGCAGGCGCGGGCGGCACTCCCCCGGCCTCCCGGCGTCGGACGCCCGGGGATCCGGTCCACGAGTGGCCGTTGCCCGACCGCCCGGTGCGGCTACCATCGGCCAGCATCGGCGGGCGCTCGCCCGACCCCAGGCCAGGGAGCGAAATGTGCTGATCACCCACGACACCCGGTGTGCGCTCGATGCCGTGGTGGAACTGGTGAACACCGCACCGGAGGACGACACGACTCCGGACGCGCTGCCGGATGTCTCCGCACTCGCGGATTTCGTACGAAAGCACGAGATCAGTGACGTCGGCGTGCTGTCCGAGTTCGACCTGTCCGCGGTGCGCAAGATCCGTGGACGGTTCGCCGGGATCTTCGCGGCGTCGGACCCGCGGGCCGCCGCCGGACTGATCAACGAGCTGGTCGCCGCCGCGGGCACCACGCCACGCCTCACGGATCACGACGGCTACGACTGGCATGTGCACTACTTCGCGCCGGGCGCCTCGGTCGCCGACCATCTGGCGGCCGACTGCGGGATGGCACTGGCGTTCTTCGTGGTGGCCGGGGAGCAGGAGCGGCTTCGGCGCTGCGAGGCTCCGGACTGCCGACGTGCCTTCGTCGACCTCTCCCGCAACCGGTCCCGTCGGTACTGCGACAGCCGCACCTGCGGCAACCGTCTGCACGTGGCCGCCTACCGGGCGCGCCGCAAGGAGGCGGCGGGCTGAGGCCGGCTGCGCCGCGAGGAGTTCCCTCTCGGAGTTCCTTGCGGACCATGACGTCCGACGTCCCATGACGTCCCTTGACGTCCGTCGATGCCGACGCGGCCCCGGCGGGTGACGCCGGGGACCGCGGGTACGGCTCAGAGCAGCAGCAGGTCATGCAGCGAAGCCATGAGCAGCAGACACCCGATCACCGCCAGAAAGATCATCAGCGGTGGCTGGGAAAGGGCGAAGAGGCACCCGCGCGGCTCGTCCTGCTTCGGCGCGGCGTCGCTCTGTGTCGTGTCCAGCATCTCGCGGGCGATGATGACGCAGGTGACGCCCCTCGCGCGATCACGCGCCCGGATTGAGCGGGAGTATGCCGCATTGCGCGACGTCGCTGTCGGGCCGTGATCACTTCCGCGCACGGGCAGGCCGACTGTGTCGTTTCAATCGCCGGGCCACCCCATGGGCGCAGGTGAAGAGACCTGGTTCAGATGCCGTGCTTCTTCAGGATGGCTTCGATGTCGCTGAAGTCCTCGGAGCCGCCGGTCGCGCGGGGCGCGGCCGTGGGGCGGGGCGCCGGGCGGGAGGCCTGGCCCAGGGAGGGCGCGGAGGCCGCGGGGGCCACCGTCTCGGCCCGCGCGGCGCGGGCCGCCGCTCTGCGCTCCTTGCGGGTGCCGCCGCGGCGGCGCTCCACGACGCGGGTGGTGGCGAACAAGGCCCAGGCCCCGCCGAGCACGGCGAAGCCCGCCCACGCCGTCGGGCTGAAGGCGGTGTCGGCGACCCATTCGACGACGCCGGTCATCACGAGGCCCAGCGGCACCAGGGCGTAGGCGGCGATGCGGGCCGCCGCCAGGAAGCGCTTGCGGTAGGCGGTGACCACCGCGATGCCCAGGCCGGCCACGGCGGCGGCGGAACAGACGGTCTCGGCAATCATCCGGTCCTCCAGGCGTGGGGTCACTCGGGCAGAGATCACGTCGACTCGGCACCGCGGCCGACCGGCCCGCGCCTCGTCCCTTCCATCCTGCACCTGCGCACCGCTCGCGGGCCATGCTCCGGCCGGACATCAGGGACATCTCCGGGTCGGCTCCTCCGCAGGTGCCGCCCGCGGCGTCCCTCCGGCCCGGCCGGGAGCGCCGTGCCCGGGCGGCCGGTGGTCCGGATTGGGGCGCCGGGGTCCGGGCTGGAAGACTGGCTTCATGAACGACTCGCCCCCGACCTCCGCCGCCGCGCCCGGCACTGCGGCCGCCCGTCCCGCCGTCGTCCTCGACGTCTGGTGCGAGCTCCAGTGCCCGGACTGCCGCGGCGCTCTCGACGACCTGCGCGCCCTGCGCGAGCGGTACGGCGACCGGCTCGAGCTGCGGCTGCGGCACTTCCCGCTGGAGAAGCACCGGCACGCCTTCGCCGCCGCGCAGGCCGCCGAGGAGGCCTTCGAGCAGGGCCGGGGATGGCCGTACATCGAGGCCGTGCTGGGCCGGGTCGAGGAGCTGGCCCGGGCGGGAGAATCCTTCCTGGTCGAGGTCGCCGGTGAACTCGGGCTTGACGCCGAGGAGTTCGACACCGCCCTGATCGACGGACGGCACATCCTGATCGTGGACGCCGACCAGGCCGAGGGCAAGGCGATCGGCGTCACCGGCACCCCGACGTACGTCATCGGCGGCGAACGACTCGACGGCGGCAAGAGCCAGGAGGGGCTGCGCGAGCGCGTCGAGGTTATCGCCGACCGACTGCTGGCCGAGCAGGCGTGAGGCGGGCTCCGCGCGGGCCGGTTCAGAGCAGGTTCTTGTACATCGAGTAGTCCACGGGCAGATAGCCGAGCGACTCGTAGAGCCGCTCGGCCGGGGTGTTGCCGGCGAAGACGTTGAGGCCGAGAACGCGCTTGCCGGCCGCGATCGCCCCGGCCTCGGCCAGCAGCATCAGGGAACGTCCGTGGCCTCGGCCGCGGAAGGCCTCGTCGGTCTCGACGTCGTACACGAACGCCTTGTCGCCGATGATCGCGACCCAGAGCGTGCCGACCCGTGCGCCGTCCTGCTCCAGGACGCTGAACAGCATGTTCTCCGTCGCCCGGCCCTGCGGCAGCAGGCGTTCGTGGTCCCGCCGCGACCTGGCCCACGCCTCGTCCTCGGGCACCCCGCGATCCGCCCAGTCCTGGGCGTAGGCCGCGACGCCGTGTTCGAGCCAGGGCAGGTACTCGGCCTCCGTCATGGGCCTGCCCCGGCTGCCCTCGGGCAGTCGGGGAGCGGTGGCGCCCAGGGGCTTCTCCATGCCGCGATTGCGGTGGACGTAGCCGAGCGCCACCGCCAGCCGCAGGGCGGTGTCCGCGTCGGCGGGCACCCTGATCTCGATCCGCCTGCAGCCCCAGCCGCGGGCCACCTCCTCGGCGGCCAGCGCGGCCACCGTGCCCCGGCCGCGCCCGCGGTCCGGTTCCTCGATGCGCAGGTCGGCGATCTGGGCCACGCCGGCGCCGTAGGCCGTAGAGGTCGAGAGGTGGACCGCTCCGACGGGACGGCTGTTCACACAGACCTGATAGTGGCGCGAGAGCGCCCCGTCGGCGGTGCGCTGAAGCGGCTCGGTCGGCCGCAGGGTCGTGGTCATCAGGGCTTTTCTACCCACCGCGGCGCGCGCCGTCAGCCTGATTTCCCGGGTCCTTCCGGGCCCGGTCCGGGACTTTACGGGTCGAGGTCGTCGGCGGCGCGCTCGGCGAAGATCCGCATCGCCTTGGCGGTCACCGGCCCCGGCGTGCCCGGCAGTTCGCGCTCGTCGACGCGGTGAACGGCCTGGACGTCCCGCAGGGTGGAGGTGAGGAAGACCTCCTCGGCCCGTTCCAGCACGTCCAGCGGCAGGTCGGTCTCCTTGGCGCCGGTCCACTCGACGGTCAGCTCGCGTGTGATGCCCGCGAGGCAGCCGGAGGCGAGCGGCGGGGTGTGGATCTCGCCGTCCAGGACGACGAACACGTTGGACCCGGTGCCCTCGCAGAGCTGGCCGACCGTGTTGGCGAACAGCGCCTCGGTGGCACCGTGTTGGTGGGCGCGGGCCAGGGCGACGACGTTCTCGGCGTACGAGGTCGTCTTCAGGCCGGTGAGCGCGCCGCGTTCGTTGCGGGTCCAGGGGACCGTGACGACGGTCGTGGAGTCGGCGCGCCGGGTGGTCTCCCCGAGGGCGACGACGAGGGTGGGGCCGTGTTCGCCGCGGTCGGAGCCGAGGGGGCCATAACCGCCGGTGTAGGTGATGCGCAGCCGACCGAGCGGCATCGGGTCGGCCTCGAGGACGGCGGCGCAGGCGCGGCGGACCTCGTCGTGGTCGGGGTCCGGCAGGCCGAGACCGCGCGCGGAGCGGGTCAGCCGGTCGAGATGGCGGGTCAGCGCGAACGCCACGCCGTCGACCGCCTTCACCGTCTCGAAGATGCCGTCGCCCACGGTCAGTCCGTGGTCGAAGACGGAGACACGGGCGGAGTCGGCGTCCTGCAGCCCGCCGTCGAGCCAGATCTTCACGTCAGTACCTCTCCCTTGGCCTCGTACGTTCCCGACGCTATCGCGAGCAGTCGGGAGGCCTTCAGCTCGGTCTCCGCCCACTCGGCCTCGGGGTCCGAGCCCCAGGTGATGCCCGCGCCGGTGCCGAAGCGCAGCACGGCCGGACCCCCGGGGGCGCGATCGATGGCGCGATCGATCCAGAAGGTGCGGATGCCGACGGCCAGCTCGCCGGTCCCCCGGTCTGCGTCGACCCAGCCGATGCCGCCGCAGTAGGGGCCGCGCGGTGCCGTCTCCAGCGCGTCGATGATCCGCAGGGCGCTGGACTTGGGGGCGCCGGTGACCGAGCCGGGCGGGAAGGCGGCGTCGAGCAGCTCCGGCCAGCCGGCGCCGTCGCGCAGTTCGCCGCGGACCGTGGACACGAGGTGGACCAGACCTGGGTGCTTCTCGACGGCGCACAGGTCGGGGACGGTCACGCTGCCGGTGGCGCAGACCTGACCCAGGTCGTTGCGGACGAGGTCGACGATCATCACGTTCTCGGCGTAGTCCTTCTCCAGGAGGTCCGCCTCGGTGCGCCCGGTGCCCTTGATGGGCCCGGACTCGACGACCCGGCCGGCACGGCGCAGGAAGAGCTCGGGCGACGCGGTGGCCGTCTCTATGCCGTGCGCCGGGAGACGAATCGTTCCTGCGTACGGCGCGGGGTTGCCCCGGGCCAGCAGGGCGGTCAGTGCGTCCACGTCGGCGTCGGACGCGACCGGCGCGGTCAGGACTCGGCAGAGGTTGGCCTGGTACACCTGGCCGGCCGCGATGTGCTCCCGGATGCGGCGCACGCCCGCCGTGTACGCGGCGCGGTCGAGCGAGGACGTCCAGTCGCCCGCCGCGGGCCCGCGCCACGCACCGGGCACCGGAGCGGGCACCGGTTCCTCGCGTACGTCGGCGAAGCGCGCGCAGACCGGACGGCCCTCGAAGTCGACGCAGACGGCCCAGAAACCGGCGCCGTCGAGGGCCGCCGGATCGCTGGTCACGTCGAGGAGGCCGGTGGCTACACGGGTGCCGAAACGGGCGAGAGGAGGGAGGTCGAGCACGTGGTCGAGTGTATGGCGGGTCGCTCGAGTGGTGGTCCGGGCATGTCCCGCACGCCCCGGCCGGGGGCCCTGACCAGGTCCGCGAGCAGGCACAGCGCAGCACGCTGCACAAACGCGTTTTTGTGCTGGCCCGGGAATCCGCTAGAGTTCAACACGTCGCCGGGACGCGAGAGCCGACCGAACCGACAGGCGGACGTAGCTCAGTTGGTAGAGCGCAACCTTGCCAAGGTTGAGGTCGCGAGTTCGAGCCTCGTCGTCCGCTCGAAGGAATAAGGGGTCCTCCGGGTCCCCTGCACTCCTGGTGGAGTGGCCGAGAGGCGAGGCAACGGCCTGCAAAGCCGTCTACACGGGTTCAAATCCCGTCTCCACCTCCAAGGACGATTAGCTCAGCGGGAGAGCGCTTCCCTGACACGGAAGAGGTCACTGGTTCAATCCCAGTATCGTCCACTGGATCTGTTCGAAGATCCGAACCCGCGCGATTAGCTCAGCGGGAGAGCGCTTCCCTGACACGGAAGAGGTCACTGGTTCAATCCCAGTATCGCGCACGCAGTGCACACGGCCTTCGCGTCGTGATCCCGAGGACGATTAGCTCAGCGGGAGAGCGCTTCCCTGACACGGAAGAGGTCACTGGTTCAATCCCAGTATCGTCCACACACCGAGAGCCCCCGGCCGCCTTCGCGGTCGGGGGCTTCTTGTCTGCGTCGACTCAGCTGGAGAACAGCATGTGGCCGAAGCCCTTCTGACGGTGGTGACCGCCGTAGTGGCCCCCGTGGTGACCGCCGCCGTGCTGGGCTCCCCAGGCGGGAGCGGCCGGGGCGGCGGGGTACGCCTGCGGGGCGCCCGGGGGCGGCGGTGCCGGCTGGGACCACTGGGACTCGACGCGGGTGAGCGCCTCCAGCTCGCCGTAGTCGAGGAAGATCCCGCGGCAGTTGCTGCACTGTTCGATCTGGACGCCGTTGCGGTTGTACGTGTGCATCTGAGCGTGACACTTCGGGCACTGCATGGTTCGGCTCAACTCCTCGCCGGTCGGTGCTGTTTCGCGTACCGCCTGGACAGACACTGTCCGGCTGCGGTCGGTTGCACCTTACTTCGCGCGGCTCGCCGTCAACTGCGGGGGGACGGAACCCATTCGGGCACAGGCGTCGACCAGGCACTGCTCGACCTCGTCCAACGCCCGGCCCTCCGCGAGGGACTTCGTGACGGAGCGTGCCGCGGTCTGTACGGTGAGTGCGCGGGCGGGGACGTCGAGGGCGGTCCAGGGGTCCCCGTCCTCCGGGACGGCGGGGCCGCCCTCGGCACGGTAGGCGGCGAGGAAGCGGGCCCACTCCTCGGGCGGGAGCAGCCCGCAGGCGTACCAGGCGGCCGGGCGGGCGAGGTCCCAGGCAGGGACACCGACGCCGAGATCGTCGACGTCGATCAGGCGCCAGGGCCCGTCGGGCGCCGGATGGCGTACGAGCTGGCCGAGGTGGAGGTCGCCGTGGCAGAGGGTGGCGGTGTCGGGCATGGGGGCCTCGGCCCGGGCCCAGGCGGGAAGCGCGCGCCAGGCGCTCAGGACGGGGGCGACCGCGGGGTGCGGTCCGGCCGCGCGCAGGCGGGCCACGGCGTGGGCGGCCTTGGCGGGACCGCGCATCTGCGGGAGCGCGGGCGGCGCCGGGGTGCGGTGCAGACGGGCGAGCAGGGCGCCCGCGGCCTCCCAGGGGGCCAGGTCGGGATCGTCCGGGTCCACCGGAGTGCCGTACGGCCAGAAGGTCACGAGACGGCCGTGCAGGGCGGCCGGAGCCGGTGTGAGCGGCGGCAGGAGGAGGTCGGGGATGCGGGCCGCCAGGACGAGACGCGGGGTGAGCCCGGCCGGATCGGTGTCGGGGGCGTGCGCCTTCGCGACGGTGTCGGCATGCCGGACGACGGTGGCGTCGGGGCGGTCCGCGAGGGTGGCCTCGCCGCAGGGACAGGCCGGCGTGACCTCGTGCGCCTTGGCTCCGGCTCGGCGGGCGAGCTCGGTGAGCAGGGGGTGCGCGGTCACGGGGCTCCCTGGGCGGCGGCGTGCGGGTCTGCGGGTCTGCGGGTCTGCGGGTCTTCCCGTGAGGGTACGCAGGCGGGGCCACCGGAGTCGGCGGGGTCACGGGAGTCGCGGGGCCGGCGCAGTCGCGGGGGCCGGGGAACGCGTCGCGGGCCGGCGCAGTCGCGGGTCGGCGCAGTCGCGGGTCGGCGCAGTCGCGGGTCGGCGGGAAAAACAATGCAGGCGCAGCTCCCCAGCTGCGCCTGCATTTTTTGCCGTCCGCCGCACCCCCGTCCCCACGGGGTTTCATGGGTGGATGTCCCCGCCCGAACCGCTCTTTCGGGCCTGGGGTCGCCGCTCAGCGCCCCAGCATCACTCCCACGGACGACGCCTGTGTGGCCACTGTCTCCCAGCCGTCGAAGACGACGAGGAGCAGGACCGCCAGGGGAAGGGCCATCAGCGTCGCCACCAGGGGGTGGCGGCGGCCCGTGCGACGAGGACGCGTACCGCGTCCCTGTGTGCGGATCATCGTCCGCGGTGCCGTAAGGGCCATGGTCCCTCTCCTGACCTGATCAGTTGTCGTTGGCAGCGGCGGGTGTCTGACCTCGGGGGACGAGTGCTGCACCCGCCGCTTGACCTCAAATCTAGGCGTGGGGCGGCCGCCGGGCGTCATGCCCTCGTACCGATTGCCGGGCCTCCCGGAGGATGAGCCATGACCTGCGGAGTACTCCCCTGGGTGGAGAAAAGGTCCTAGGTCTCGGGGTCTTCCCGGAGGGGCTCTCCGGTCCCGGGCGGATTCCCGTACCGCCTCAGGACGTGGGCAGGACGCCCTGCCGTGACATCGCTCACTTCAGCCGCCCCCTGCCGCCCCGCCGCCACCCCTCGCCGGGCCGCCCGGCGGGCCGTCACCCCCCGGGTCCGCCTCCCGTCGCCGGTGTCGGCGCCGGTCCGCGCACGGTCACCTGCCAGGGGTTCAATCCGCCTTGCCCGAAAGGCGGTTGGGGTCGCCGGACGGCCAAAGCCTGCCTGTTCGCAGGGTTGCTGATCACCCTTCAAGTCCCTCACCAGGCACTGACAATCGATCGGTACGAGAGGGCGCGGCCTCTGCGCGCGAACGGCCGTGGAAACGTAAGCTGTGCCACGTCACACGGACCGGGCAGCGGGGATGAACATGGCGATGATGCGCCTGAGGCGCGAGGACCCGCGCGTCGTCGGCTCGTTCAGGCTTCACCGACGGCTCGGCGCGGGCGGGATGGGCGTCGTCTATCTGGGTTCCGACAAGAAGGGGCAGCGGGTCGCGCTGAAGGTGATCCGGCCCGATCTGGCGGAGGACCAGGAGTTCCGGTCGCGGTTCGCGCGCGAGGTCTCGGCCGCTCGCCGGATCCGGGGCGGCTGCACCGCGCGGCTGGTCGCGGCGGACCTGGACGCCGACCGGCCGTGGTTCGCCACCCAGTACGTGCCCGGGCCCTCCCTCCACGACAAGGTCAACGACGAGGGGCCGCTCGGGGCCGCCGAGCTGGCCTCGATCGGAGCCGCTCTGTCGGAGGGCCTCGTCGCCGTCCATGAGGCCGGGGTCGTGCACCGGGACCTGAAGCCCTCCAACATCCTGCTCTCCCCCAAGGGCCCGCGGATCATCGACTTCGGCATCGCCTGGGCGACGGGCGCGTCCACGCTGACGCATGTCGGCACGGCGGTCGGCTCCCCCGGCTTCCTCGCGCCGGAGCAGGTGCGCGGGGCGCTGGTCACCCCGGCCACCGACGTGTTCTCGCTCGGCGCCACGCTCGCCTACGCCTCGACGGCCGACTCTCCCTTCGGGCACGGCAGTTCCGAGGTGATGCTGTACCGCGTGGTGCACGAGGAGCCGCATCTGCACGGCGTACCGGACGCGCTGGCCCCGTTGGTGCGGGCCTGTCTGGCGAAGGACCCCGAGGAGCGGCCCAGCACCCTCGATCTCTCGCTGCGCCTGAAGGAGATCGCGACCCGGGAGGCCCAGGGTCTGGCGGACGCGCGTCCTCCGTCGCCCAGGGCGGCCGAGGCGGACCGGCCCACGGGGCGGCTCTCCGAACCCGGTTACCCGGAGCGCACGCTGCGCCAGCCGGCCGGGCCCGGTACGCCGCCGCGGAACGGGGCGCCCTCGCGCGGTGCGGTTCCTTCGCGGGGCGGAGCGCCGGCTCGCGGGGGCAACGCCGCACGGGGCGGCACCGCCTCGTCGTCGCGGTCGGGAGCCCGGCCGGCCCCCTCGCGCAACACCCGCCCCGGCAGCGGCAACCGGCCGGCATCCCGCGGCGGGGTCCGGCGCCCGGGGCCGAGAACCACGGGAACCGGGCGGCGGCCCGCCAATCCGCGGCTGCTGCGCCAGCGGCTGTTCGTGTTCGTCGTGGTGACCCTGCTGGTCGCGCTCGGCATCGCGGTCGTCCAGGGCTGCCAGGGTCCGGCGCGCGGGCTCGGCGGCGGCGACGGCGTCGTACGGCAGGAGCAGCAGCACCTGAGGCCGCAGCCGGGCGGTCCGCTCGGAGACTGACCGGGCCGGGGCCCGTGGGCGGCCGGGAAGCCGGGCCGGACCGCGTCAGGTGGCGATGGGGATGACGCCGAGGGGCTCGGTGGTGGGCTGCGGTGAGCCGCCGGCCGGTTCGACGGTGATCCCGACGGCGACGGCGCCGGCGGGCGAGCCCTTCAGGACGTGGGAGCCGTTCGGCGCGCTGCCGGTCACCAGGCCCGCCGAGCGGACGTCGCCCGCCTCGGCCGCGTACCAGAGCTCGTAGACCTTGCCCCCGGTCAGGGCGGGAAGGTCGTATGCGGCGAAGACCGCCCGCGCCTGGTCGCGGGAGACCACGACGGCGGCGGTGGTCCCGCCGGTCAGGTGGCCGGTGTGGACGGTGGCGTCGGGTGCGGTGAGGACCTCGGTGATCGCGGCGCCCGCGGTGCGGGCCTGCTGCTCGGCCCGCACCGCCCGGGTACGCGCGTCGTCCGCCTCGACGTGCTGCCGGACGGCGATTCCGCCGAGCACGGCAGCCGCCGCGACGCTCGCGGCGAGCGCGAGGCGCAGCACCCGGTGGCCGGGGGCCCGCGGGCGGTGCGGGACGCGGTCCTGGCGGGTGTGGGTGACGGCGTGCAGCGTGCGGGCGCGTGCCTGCGGAGTCACCGGCACGCTCGGTACCGAGGCGCCGAGCCGGGCGGTGGTCTCCAGGAGACCGACGGCCTCCCGCTGGCACTGTTCGCAGCCGGCGATATGGTTCTCGAACGCGGTTTCCTCGGCGGGCGGCAGGGCGTACAGCACGTATGCGCCGATGGCCAGGTGGCGATCCTCCTCAGGTGTCATGCGTCCGCCTCCAGACAGGCGCGCAGTCGCCGGAGCCCCGCGCGCATTCGGGACTTCACCGTTCCTTCGGGGGTGGAGAGGGCGTCGGCGACCTCGAGGTAGGTCAGGCCCTGGTAGTAGGCGAGCATCAGCGGCACTCGCTCCTGGCGGGCCAGCGCGGTGAGACAGCGGTGGAGCCGTCGATGTTCGTCATGGTCCTGGACGATCTCGGCCACTTCGTCGAAGGGGCGCTCCGGCGCGAGGATGCCCGTGCGCTGTTCGCGGTCCGCGCCGGCCTGCGCGGACCGTACCCGGTCCACCGCCCGGCGGTGGGCCACGGTGAGCACCCAGGCCTTCGCCGTTCCCCGCTCGGGGCTGTAGCGGTCCGCGGTGCGCCAGACCTCGATCATGACCTCCTGGGTCACCTCCTCGGCCTGAGCGACGTCCCGCAGGATCCGGCAGGCCAGTCCCATGACGCTGCCGGACAGCGCGTCGTAGACGCCGGTGAACGCGTCCTGGTCACCACCCGCCACCCGGGCCAGCAGGTCCTCCACTCGGGTGTCCGGATCGAAGCTGTGCGGCAAAGCCCTGCTCCCCTCGTGCCTCGTGCTGGGTTCGGACGGCCCGCCCGCGGCGTGTGCGGAGGGAGGGGACCTGCACCGGGAAGCTCCTCACCGCTCCGGGGACGGGCCGCGCGCGGATCTCAGGTCGAGCAGGACGTGTACGGTCTTGCCGCCGAGGGCGGGGACCAGCCTGATCTGTCCGCCCAGCCCGCGGATGACCCCCATGCCGAGGCCGCCGCGCTCGTCGGCCTCCGACCGGCTGCGGAGCTCGGGAAGCTCCTCGCTGTCGTCGGCGACGGCGATGTCCAGCCGGCCGTCGCGTACCGTCAGCGTGAGCGTGCAGGGACCGCAGGTGTGGCGGACCGCGTTGGTCACCAGTTCGGAGACGACGAGGACCGCGTCCGGCACGCGGTCGACCGGGTCGGTCGCCTTCAGCCATCTCTCACTGACCCGACGAGCCAGGGCCGGGGCCCGCCTGGAGTGCGGCAGGGCGACGGCGCAACACACCGTCGTGGGCGGTGTCGTCGGCGGTGACGTGGTCATGGACATGGGGGGCTCCCCTGGAACGACTCGTCGGGGACGGCTTTTGTTCGCAGGGGATTCGTAGCCGCACAGCACGCGGATGCCGCCGTGTTGTACACGAAAGCCGCAGGTTCTCACCCGGCCGGGCGAGCTCGCGGATCCACGGATCCCGCGTGGACGCCCGCCGGCCGGACGCCCCTGGCCTTTACTCTGCCGCTACATTTTTCCGCTTTGCCATCATCCGTCCGGCTTTCGGGTCCGAATCCCCCGCGTCCGGCACAGCAGGACGGGAACGGCGTTCCTCACGGATCCACCCCACGCCACCGGCACGGCGGGTGGCGCGAGAACGGCCCGGCCCCGTCGACGTGCTCTTCGCTGAACGTTCTAGGGAGATGTGTCCGATGACCGCTTTCCTGCGAGCCCGCCGCCTGGTGGCCGGAGCCGCCGCGACGGGCCTACTGGCCGGAGGGGCCGTGCTCGGCATGTCCGGCGCGGCGACCGCGGCCCCCGCTCCCACTTCCGCCCCGACCGTGGTGACCACCGACCACGACGGTAACTGCCACTGGGTGAAGGGCCACTGGGAGAAGAAGTGGGTGAAGGGCCACTGGGAGAAGAAGCGGGTCAACCACAGGACCTGGCACCACGGCCACTGGGAGGACCACTACACCTACAAGTGGGTCTATGTCCCCGGCCACTGGGACCACCAGTGGGTCAAGGGGCACTGGGAGTGCCACCACCGCTGACCGCGGCAACGCGCGGCATGAGGGCCGGACGCAATTCGTCCTCCGGCCCTCGTCGCGCGCGCCGTCCGGCTGTCAGGCGGGCCTCGGCCGGGTCGCGTAGAACGCGACGGCGGAGGCGGCCGCCACGTTGAGGGAGTCGACGCCCGCGGACATGGGGATGCGCACCCACTCGTCCGCCGCGCGCAGGGCGTACGTGGAGAGACCGTGCCCCTCCGAGCCCAGCATGATGGCGCTCTTCTCGAAGCGTTCCGGGTTCAGCTCGTCGAGGGGGGTCGCCTTCTCGTCCGGGGTCATGGCCAGGATGGCGTACCCGGCGTCGCGCACGACGTCGAGGCCGGCCGGCCAGGCGTCGAAGCGTGCGTAGGGGACGGAGAAGACGGCGCCCATCGACACCTTGATCGCCCGCCGGTAGAGGGGGTCCGCGCAGTCCGGCGACAGCAGGATCGCCTTGATGCCGAGCGCGGCGGCACTTCGGAAGGCCGCCCCGAGGTTCGCGTGATCGACGAATCCCTCGAAGATCGCGACGCGCTCGCCCGCGCCGTCCCGCCGATCACCGGTGACGACACCCCGGCGGGCGGACACGAGGAGTTCGGCGGCGTCCGGCATGGGCTTGCGCTGCATGGAGGCCAGCGCGCCGCGGTGGACGTGATAGCCGGTGACCCGTTCCGCGAGCTCCGGGCTGACGGCGTAGACCGGCGCCGGGAGTTCGTCGATGACGTCGCGCATGACGTCGACCCACTTGGCGGAGAGCAGCATGGAGCGCATCTCGTACCCGGCGTCCTTGGCCCGGCGGATGACCTTCTCGCCCTCGGCGATGAACAGGCCCTCGGCGGGCTCGCGCTTGCGGCGCAGCTCGACGTCGGTCAGGCCGGTGTAGTCGCGCAGGCGCGGGTCGTCGGGGTCCTCAACGGTGATGAGATCGGCCACAGGGTGATACTGCCTTGTCCTGGGTGTGCTGCCAACGGCTCGGAACGGTTGTGTTACCCGCGGTTACTCGGAGCTCCGCGAGCCGACGGCGACGACCGCGCCGACGATGATCACCGCCGGGGGCCTCACCTCCTGCGTGCGGACCGCCTCGGCGACCGTCGCGAGGGTCGCGTCCACACGACGCTGGGCGGCCGTCGTGCCCTCCTGGACGAGGGCGACCGGGGTGTCGGGCGACTTGCCGTGCGCGACGAGCGTCTCGGCGATCTTCCCGATCTTGTCGACGCCCATGAGGATCACCAGGGTGCCGGTGAGCTTCGCGAGGGAGGGCCAGTCGACCAGGGACCGCTCGTCGTCGGGGGCGACATGCCCGCTGACCACCGTGAACTCATGGGCGACGCCCCGGTGGGTGACCGGGATGCCGGCCGCGCCGGGCACCGAGATCGAGCTGGAGATGCCCGGCACGACCGTGCAGGCGATGCCGGCCTTTGCGAGGGCCTGGAGCTCCTCCATGCCGCGGCCGAAGACGTACGGGTCGCCGCCCTTGAGGCGGACGACCGACTTGCCCTGCTTGGCGTGCTCGATCAGCGCGTTGTTGATGGCCTCCTGGGCCATGAACCGGCCGTACGGGATCTTCGCCGCGTCGATCACCTCGACATGCGGCGGGAGTTCGGCGAGGAGGTCGCGCGGGCCGAGCCGGTCGGCGATGACGACGTCCGCCTCGGCGAGCAGGCGACGCCCGCGCACCGTGATCAGGTCCGGGTCGCCGGGACCGCCGCCGACCAGCGCGACCCCGGGGGTCCGGGTGCGGTGGTGGGGGGCCACGAGGGTGCCGTCGCGCAGCCCCTCGACGACCGCGTCACGGACGGCGGCGGTGTGGCGCGGGTCGCGGCCGCGGGCGTCGGTGGTGAGCACGGCGATCGTGACGCCCTCGCTGTGGCCGGTCGCCGGGGTCCAGGCGGTCGCGGCGTCGGCGTCGTCGGAGCGGACGCACCAGACGCGGTGCGCCTCGGCTTCGGCGGAGGCCCGGCCGTTCGCCTCGGAGTCGCTCGTGGCGATGAGGGCGTACCAGGCCTCGGCGAGATCGCCGGCGGCGTACGGGCGCTTCGACCAGGTGATCTCGCCCGCGTCCGCCATCGCTTCCACCGACGGCGTCGCCGCGGGGGAGACGAGGTGGATGTCGGCGCCTGCCGCGATCAACGCGGGAAGACGGCGCTGGGCGACCTGGCCGCCGCCGAGGACGACGACCCTGCGGCCGGCGAGACGGAGGCCTACGGGGTAGGCGGGGTGTTCGGCCATGAGGGTGCGGCTCCTCGTACGGGCAGAGAGCAGAGGGTGGGCGCTGCGGCTCTGGAGCGGCCCTGACGTGCGCATTTTAGAGGTGACTTCAGCATGCGGCGGGGCCGGGGGCAGCACAAGGGCGTGCCCGCCGGCCCCGGAGCGGGTCCTACTTCTCGGTGACCCCCGCCGAATCGAACGTCGCCACCTCGTGCATCGCCCGGGCCGTGCTCTGCACCAGCGGCAGGGCGAGCAGGGCGCCCGTTCCCTCGCCGAGGCGCAGGTCGAGGTCGACCAGGGGACGCAGGCCCAGCTTGTTCAGGGCCGCGACATGACCGGGTTCGGCGCTGCGGTGGCCCGCGATGCAGGCCGCGAGGACCTCGGGGGCGATGGCGCGGGCGACCAGGGCGGCGGCGCCGGCGCTGACGCCGTCCAGGATCACGGGCGTACGCAGGGAGGCGCCGCCGAGGAGGAGGCCGACCATCGCCGCGTGTTCGAAGCCGCCGATCGCGGCCAGGACCCCGATGGGGTCCGCCGGGTCCGGCTGGTGGACCTCCAGGGCGCGGCGCACGACCTCGGTCTTGCGGGCGAGGGTCTCGTCGTTGATACCGGTGCCGCGGCCGGTGACCTCGGCCGGGTCGGCGCCCGTGAAGACCGAGATGAGGGCCGCGGACGCCGTGGTGTTCGCGATGCCCATCTCGCCCGTGAGCAGCGCCTTGTTGCCGGCCGCGACCAGGTCGCGGGCGGTCTCGATGCCGACCTCGATGGCCTGCTTGGCCTCGTCGCGGGTCATCGCGGGGCCGGTGGTCATGTCGGACGTGCCCGCGCGGATCTTGCGCGGCAGGAGACCGGGGGTCGCGGGGAGGTCGGAGGCGACGCCCACGTCCACCACGCAGACCTCGGCGCCCACCTGGGTGGCGAAGGCGTTGCAGACCGCTCCGCCGCCGAGGAAGTTGGCGACCATCTGGGCCGTCACCTCCTGCGGCCAGGGGGTGACCCCCTGCGCGTGCACCCCGTGGTCGCCGGCGAAGATCGCGACGGCCGCGGGCTCCGGGATGGGCGGCGGGCACTGCCGGGACAGACCGGACAGCTGCGCGGAGATGATCTCCAGCATGCCGAGCGAGCCGGGCGGCTTCGTCATCCGCTTCTGCCGCTCCCAGGCCTCGCCGAGCGCCTTCGCGTCGAGCGGGCGGACGCTGGCGACGGTCTCGGCGAGCAGGTCGTGCGGGTCCTCGCCGGGCAGCGCGCGACGGCCGTACGTCTCCTCGTGGACGACCCACGACAGCGGACGGCGCTTGGCCCAGCCGGCCTGCATCAGCTCGGGCTCGTCCGGGAACTCGTCGACGTATCCGACGCAGAGGTAGGCGACCACTTCGAGGTGCTCGGGCAGGCCCAGCGCGCGGACCATCTCGCGCTCGTCGAAGAAGCTGACCCAGCCGACGCCGAGGCCCTCGGCGCGGGCGGCGAGCCAGAGGTTCTCGACCGCGAGCGCGGAGGAGTACGGCGCCATCTGCGGCTGGGTGTGACGGCCCAGGGTGTGGCGGCCGCCACGGGTCGGGTCGGCGGTGACGACGATGTTCACCGGGGTGTCGAGGATGGCCTCGATCTTCAGTTCCTTGAACTGCTTCGCCCGGCCCTTGGGCAGCGACTTCGCGTACGCGTCACGCTGACGGGTCGCCAGCTCGTGCATCGCGCGCCGGGTGTCCGCGGAGCGGATGACGACGAAGTCCCAGGGCTGCGAGTGACCGACGGAGGGCGCGGTGTGGGCGGCCTCCAGAACACGCAGCAGCACCTCGTGCGGGATCGGGTCGGGGCGGAATCCGTTGCGGATGTCCCGGCGCTCGCGCATGACCTTGAGGACGGCCTCGCGCTCGGCGTCGTCGTACGCGGGCGCGGCGGGGCCGGTGGACTCTCGAACTTCTTCCACTGGGGCCGGGCTCTCTTCCTGGTCGGCGGCCCTGGTTTCCAGGTCCTCCGGGCTCTGTGCGACATCGGGGTCGATGCCGGTCTCGGGCTCCGTGCCCGGGATCGCGGGGGCGGGAGCGGGGTCGGCGCCGCGGGGGGCGGGGACCGTGACGGGGGGAAGGGCGGCGCCTGCGTCGGCGGCCTGGTGCGGTTGCGCCACCGGGTGTTCCGCCGCCGGGTGTTCCGCCGCCGTGTGTTCCGCCGCCGGGTGGGCGGTCTGCTCCTCCGTGGGGAGCACGAGGGGGTGCGGCGGGGTGGGGGCGAGGTGCGGGGTGGTGGGCACCATGCCCTCGACCGGGACGAATTGGCCCAGGGGCTGGTCCGCGGAGGGCTGCGCCGGCTGATCCGGCTGATCCGGCTGGTGAGCCAGGGGGGCGGCGGCCACCAACTGCTGGACGGGCTGCGGATGCGCATGCGCGTGCTCCGGCTGTGCAGGCTGCGGGATGGCGGAGGCGTCCACGGACACCGCGACCGCCACGGGCTCGGGCTGGGGCTGGGCCTCGGGTAGGACCGGCGCGGGGGGTGCCCCGATCGGTGACTCCGCCGTCGGCGGTTCCGGCTGCGGCTCCGGCGTCGTCGACAGTTCCGGCTCCGGCTCCGCGAGGGTTGCGGCCGGGGCGGACTCCAGCTGCTCGGTCAGGGCCTCGGCCTCAAGCGCGGGTTCGGCTTCGGGTTCTGCTGCGGGTGCGGGTGTGGGTGCGACCTCGAGCGCGGGCTGCGGGGCCGTGTCGGGAGCAGGCGCTTCCGGGATGTGAGACGCGGGGACCGCGATGTGGGCGGCCGCGGCCACGGCGGAGGTCTCGTTCGCCGCCTCCACCACCGTCCGGGGCTCCGGTTCCGGCTGAACGTCCGGGATCGACGGGACGGCCTGCTCCTGAGCGGGTTCCGCCTGCGGGGCGGTCGACTCGGCGGCGGCCGCGGCGGCGATCTCGGCGGACGCCACGAAGGCGTCGACGAGCAGGACGGACTCGGGAGCGGCGGCGGGCACGGGGGCGGGAGCGGCGGCGGGGTCGGAGACCTGCGGCGCGGAGGGCGCCTCGGGCGCGACGGCCTCGGCCACCGGGCCGGGCGGTTCCTGCGCGGGCGCCGCAGGTTCGGGCGCGTCGGGGACGACGGTGGCCGCGGGCTCGGGAGCCTGAGCGACCGCGGGCGCGGGAGCCGGCTCAGCAGGCGTGGGCTCGAGGGCCACGGCGGGATCCGACACGGGGACTTCGGAAGCGGCGGCGGGCGCGGGTGCGGGGACGAACTCGGCGACCGGGACCGCCTCCGCCGTCGGCGCCTCGTAGACCTGGGCCGACGTGTCGCCGAGTTCCGCGTGAGGCGCCTCGTGCTCTTGGGCTTCTTGGGCCTCGTGGAGTTCGTGGGGTTCTTGGGGCTCCTGCGGCTGAGGCGTCTCGACCGGGATCGTCTGCCCGGCCTCGGCCGGCTGAGCGACCGTCTCCGCGACGGAGTTCGCGTCAGGAACCTCCGCAGGCTCTGCCACCTCGGCGGCCTCTGCCGTCTGGGCAGGCTCGGCCGCGTCGGTCGCCCCAGCCGCCTCGGTCACCACAGCCACATCGGCCACAGCCACATCGGCCACGGCCGCCTCGGCCACGGCCGCCTCGGCCACAGCGGGTTCGGTCGGCGGGGCGCCTTCGGCGGCGGCGACCGGCTGCTCCGCGTACACGGCCTCGGGACCCTGTGCCGCTCCCGGCGCCGGCGCCGCTTCCGCCGGCGTGTCGACGGCCGACACGGCACTGCCGTACGAGGCGCGGTCGTCTCCGGAGAGGGGGACGTCGGCCGCGTCCTGCCCGACCTGGGCGACCGGGACCGCGGGTACCTCCTCCGCCTCCGCCATCATCGCGGCGCCGAGCAACTCACCGGGGTCGATGACTCCGTAGGCCGCGGAGGCCTGTGCGGGCACGGGCACCTCACCGACGGCCTCGGACTCCTGGACCTCTTGGGGCTCCTGGGGCTCCTGGGGCTCCTGGGGCTCCTGGGGGGCGGTCGCGGCGATAGCCTCGGTCGCCACCCGGGCCACGGCGGCCTGGGCCACGCCGACCGGCTCGCGCTGCTGCGCCGCCGCGGCCGTCGCCGGAATAACCGTTTCCGCAGCCGTCCCCCCGTGCTCGACCTGCGGCTGCGCGGCGCCCCAGGGGGACGCACCCTGCGGGGGCATCTCGCGCAGGTGCGGGGCGTCGAGGTACTCGGGGCCGGACGCGGACGGGCCGGGCTGCCGTACCGGCGCGCCCGCGGGGCCGCGATCGGCGAGCGAACGGACCGGGCTCGCGGAGGCGTCGGGGATCTGCGGGCCGAGATGCAGGGGGCGGCGCGGGGCCGCCTGGGGCGCCGACGAGCCCGGAAGGCGGACGCCGCTGAGGTCGACCGAACCGCTGTCGCGGCCTGCCGTCTCGTGCGGGCCCGGCTCGTGCACCGTCTCGACCACCGGCTCCGGGGCGGGCGGCGCCACCTCGTTGCCCCACGCGCTCTGGGCACCCGGCAGCAGCAACAGGTCTTCGTCCTCGGCGGTGGTCTCGGAGAGGTAGGTGTACGCACCGTGCGCGGGGGCGCCCGGCTGTTCCACCATGCCTACGCTCTCCGGCAACCCCTCGCCCGGGACCTGGCCGGTGTCGGTCATGCGTACCCCTCGCCCATCGGTTAGTGCTTCTACGACCAGCTCACCCGGAGCGGCGCACCGACCGCCCCGTAGTGAAGAACGAGCGTCCGCGCCCAGCGGCACGAACGACCCCGTCCGAAAAAGCGACAAAGCCATTCAGTGGCATTGTCCCGGCCGTAGTCGCGTCGCGACAGCTTGATCCGCGACGCCCCGCTGTGGACTGCGCCACGTTGCGCGCCCTCCGGTTCTGCCGTACCACACCCACCCCAAAAGGGATGTGTTTTCCGGACATTGACCGACGAAGTGCCGGGCGACCGGAAGCGGTACGACGATCGGCCAGCCTACCGCGCGCGGTACGACAACAGGATCACGGGGAGGGCGCGCCGGGTCACGATCGGCGGTCGGAAAGGCCCTGGCCGTCGCCCGTCCGGCACCGGTCCCTCACGCGTCCCTCACGTGTCCCTCACCTGTCCGCCGGCCTCAACGAGGCGATGCGCGCCGCACGATCTC
This sequence comes from Streptomyces sp. NPDC102259, assembly GCF_044766465.1. NCBI lineage: Bacteria > Bacillati > Actinomycetota > Actinomycetes > Kitasatosporales > Streptomycetaceae > Streptomyces > Streptomyces sp. NPDC102259. The sequence goes on from NZ_JBIWMA010000005.1 coordinate 177,190, forward strand.
TCCGGTGAGGAGGAACGCGACGCTCCGTTCCCGTTCCGTCCAGGCCCGCGTGTCGAGTTCGACGGACTGGACGAGGGAGCACTCGACGCGGTAGCCATGCTCGGTCAGGTCACGGCCCACGAGCTCGGCGGCGTCGCGGGTCCCGGCGTGGGTGACGATGCGCTGCGGGCGGCGGTCGGCGACGGCGGAGACCACGGCCGCTCCCCCGCCGCCGATCCGTACGACGTCGGGTTCGGGCAGGTTCTCCAGGACGTGCGGGGCGGTGCCGTGGACGATCTGGAGCTGGACGCCGTGGCGGCGCGCGGAGCTGTCGGTGCGGGCGCACGCGTCGAGGTTCCGGTCGACGGCGATCACGGCGGCACCCGCCCGCGCCGCTTCGGTCGCGAAGGCGCCGCTGCCGCAGCCGATGTCCCAGACGAGGTCGCCGACGCGCGGTCCGAGCCGGGCGAGTTGGGCGGCGCGCAGCAGCTCCGCCTCGCCCTCGCCCAGTCCGCCGCCGTACGCCTCGGCGGGCAGGGCCCAGCCGCGCGGGCCGGCGGCCGGGTCGCGGCCGGCGATCCAGCCGCTGTCCCCGGATACGACCGGCCCGGTGGGACCGCCGATGACGATGACGACGTTGGGGTCGCGCCAGGTGTGGTCGGCGGCCTTGTCGGAGGTGACGACGCTGACCTGTTCGCGGGTGGTGCCGAGTTCCTCGCAGACGACGAACGTGCGGTGCACGCCCTCCATCAGCAGGCCGAGCTCGGCGGGGCCGGCGCCCGGGGAGGTGAGGACGGCGACCTTGGTGTGGGCGCGGCACACGTTCACGGCGCGGCGCAGGGTGCGCCGGTGGGCGACGACCACGTGGGCGTCGTCCCAGGGCATGCCGGCCCGGGCGAAGGCGGCGGCGACGGCGGAGACGGCCGGGACGACCTCGACCTCCAGGCCGAACTCGGGTGCGCGCAGGGTCCGTACGACGCCGAAGAAGCCCGGGTCGCCGTCGGCGAGGACGACCGCGCTGCCACGGTGGCCCGCGATGCGGCGGGCGGCGAGGGAGACGCTGCCGAGCCGGACGCGTTCCGCCGAGGGTGGCACCTCGGGCAGCGTCAGGTGGTGGGGGGCGCCGGCCACCAGCGTGGCGGCACCCAGGGCGGAACGGGCCGCGGCGGTCAGCGGCGAACCGTCCCATCCGATCACCGTGACGCGGTCGGCCATCGTCGTCAGTCTCCCCCGGGGTTCACGCAGGTAGCGGGCTCCGTGAGGGTACCTGGTCGGTGGGTCACGGCAATGGCGGTGGCACCGGCCCGGGGGTCAGTTCCAGTCGGTGTACGACGTGAAACCGCCGCTCTCGGCGAAGTGCTCCCCGGGACCCTCCAGGTCCTCCGGGAGGAGGCTCCACACGATGTAATCGGTGCGCACCTCGTTCCAGCTGCCGTCCTCGGCCCGCACCCGCGCTATGCAGGCGCCGCGCAGCACGCCCTCGCTGATACAGCCGATCTTCTGCGCGACCTGCTGGGAGGCGGTGTTGTCGGCGGCCGTGCGCAGCTCGACGCGCTCGAACTTCCGGTCGTCGAGAAGCCATTGGGCGGTGGCCAGCGCCGCCTCGGAGGCGTAGCCCTCGCCGCGCGCCCAGGGCGCGATGATGTACGACAGTTCGGTGGAGCGGACGTGCCAGTTGGTCTTGGTGAGCTGGATGACGCCGACCAGGCGCTGGGTGAGGAACTCGGTGACGGCGAGGTCGAGGCCGCGGCCCTCGGCGCGTTCGGTGGGCGCGTACTCGGTGATCCAGCGGCGGGCGGCCGCCTCGTCGAACGGCTGGGGCACGGCCGTCCAGGCGGCGACCTGCTCGTCGTTCATCATGTCGGCCAGGGCGGGCACGTCGTCCTCGTCGAGGGGGCGCAGCACCAACCGCTCCGTGCTGATGGAGATGTTGGGGAAGGTGCTCGTCATGCGCCGCTCCGTAACCTTCGAGACTTCGGGGTGCGACCTGCCGCCCCGTCAGGGTCCGCTGAACTGCCCAGCATGCAGCATGTGAGCACGGAACCACACCACGGGGTCCACACCGAGTGAGGGAGTGGACCCCGGGCGCATGTGCCGGTCCCCCGGCCGGTGGAGGTGGTCAGAACGAGGCGATGACGGAGCCGTCGTACGTGTCCTCGATGAACTTCTTGACCTCGGCGGAGGTGAGGAGCTTGGCCAGCTTCTTCACTCGCGGGTCGTCCTCGTCGCCGTCCTTGACGGCGAGGAAGTTGCCGTACGGGTTGTCCGTGGCGGACTCCAGGACGAGGGCGTCCGACGCGGGCTTCAGGTCGGCCTCGATGGCGTAGTTGCCGTTGATGACGGCGGCGTCCACGTCGTCCAGGGAGCGCGGGGTCTGCGCCGCCTCCAGCTCCTTGAACTTGAGCTTCTTGGGGTTCTCGGTGATGTCCGCGGGGGTCGCCTCGTTGCCCACGCCGTCCTTGAGGGTGATCAGCTTGTTCGCGGCGAGCAGCTTGAGCGCGCGGGCCTCGTTGACGCTGTCGTTCGGGACGGCGACCGTCGCGCCGCTCTTCAGGGCGTCGGCGCTCTTGACCTTGTGGGAGTAGAGGCCGAGCGGCTCCAGGTGGACCGTGACGACGGGCACGATGTGGGTGCCGTTCTTCTTGTTGAAGTCGTCGAGGTACGGCTGGTTCTGGAAGTAGTTGGCGTCCACCGAGCCGTCCTCCGTCGCCGTGTTCGGCGTGACGTAGTCGGTGAACTCCTTGACCTCCAGGTCGAGTCCCGCCTTCTTCGCCAGCTTGTCCTTGACGAAGTTCAGGATCTCGGCGTGCGGGGTCGGGCTCGCGGCGACGACCAGCGGGCCGCTGGTGTCGGAGGCGGAGTCCTTGTCCGAGCCGCAGGCGGTGAGCCCCAGGGTGAGGGCGCCGACGGCGAGGACTGCGGTGGTGAGCTTGGCGGTGTTACGCACGAAAAGTGCCTTTCCTGAGGGTGTTGCGGCCCGCGTGGGGTGTGCGGGGGATCTGTGGGAGCGGCTTTGGGAGCGCTCAGGCGACCTTGCCGATGTCCGCGGCGGCCGGCTCCTTGGCCTTGAGAAGGCGGAGCTTCGGCAGGGGGCCCGAGCCGCCGCCGCGGCGGTGCAGCGAGCGGGCCGCGTAGTCGCCGGCGAACTGGATGAGCGAGATGACGACGGCGAGGATCGCCACCGTGATCCACATCAGCTCGGTCTCGAAGCGCTGGTAGCCGTAGCGGATGGCGATGTCGCCGAGGCCGCCCGCGCCGACCGTGCCGGCCATGGCGGAGTAGCCGATCAGGGCCACGATCGTGGTCGTGGTGCTCGCGATGAGCGAGGGCAGGGACTCCGGCACGAGGACCTTGCGCACGATCGTCCAGGTGTTGCCGCCCATCGTCTGCACGGCCTCGACGAGTCCGCCGTCCACTTCGCGGACGGCCGTCTCGACCAGGCGGGCGAAGAACGGGATGGCCCCGATGGCGAGCGGCACGATCGCGGCCTCGCGGCCGATGGTCGTCCCGGTGATCGTGCGGGTGAAGTTCATCAGCGCGACCATCAGGATGATGAACGGCAGCGAGCGGGCGATGTTCACGACCTGCCCGATCACCCTGTTGGCGACGAGGTTCTGCAACAGGCCGCCCCGGTCGGTCAGGACCAGCAGGACGCCGAGCGGGAGGCCGCCGGCGATGGCGATGAGCGTCGACCAGCCGACCATGTAGAGGGTGTCCCAACACGCCTGGGACAGCAGGGGCTGCATCTCGGACCAGGTCACTTGGCACCTTCCTTCAGCAGCACGGACTCCTGGGCCGAGTTCGCCGTGTCGGCCGTGTGCTCGACGATGTCGATCTGGAGGCCCTGTTCACGCAGGAAGCCGATCGGCACGACGTTGTCCTCGTAGCGGCCGGGCAGTTCGATGCGCATCCGGCCGACCTGGAGCCCGCCGACGGTGTCGATGGCGGCGCCGAGGATCGAGATGTCGATGTTGTAGGTGCGCGACAGCTGCGAGATGACGGGCCGGGTGGCGGCCTCGCCGTGGAAGGTGACGTCGACGACCGTGCGGTCCTCGCCGGTGGCGTCGCCGCCGACCGGGAAGAGCGCGCCGGCCAGTTCCGAGCCGGGGGTCGCGAGCAGCTCGCCGACCGTGCCGGACTCGACGACCCGGCCGTTCCGCATCAGCGCGGCGGAGTCGCAGATCGACTTCACGACGTCCATCTCGTGGGTGATGAGCAGGACGGTGAGGCCCAGCTGCCGGTTCAGGTCGCGCAGCAGCTGGAGGATGGAGCGGGTGGTCTCCGGGTCGAGCGCGCTGGTGGCCTCGTCGGAGAGCAGCACCTTGGGGTCGCCGGCGAGTGCGCGGGCGATGCCGACGCGCTGCTTCTGACCGCCGGAGAGCTGGGCCGGGAAGGACTTCGCCTTGTCGGCGAGACCGACCAGGTCGAGCAGCTCCAGCGCCTTGCGGGAACGTTCCTGCCCCGAGACGCCGAGGATCTCCAGGGGCAGTTCGACGTTGTCCTGCACGGTCCGCGAGGACAGCAGGTTGAAGTGCTGGAAGACCATGCCGATCCGGCTGCGCGCCTGCCGCAGCTCCTTGCCGGCCCGGGGTCCGCGCCCGGCGAGCGCGGTGAGGTCCTGTCCGGCGACGGTGACCGTGCCGGCGGTGGGACGCTCCAGGAGGTTGATGCAGCGGATGAGCGAGGACTTGCCGGCGCCGGACTGGCCGATGACGCCGTACACCTCGCCTTCGCGGACGTGGAGATCGACGCCGTCGAGGGCGGTGACCTCACGGCCGCGCGAGCGGTAGACCTTGGTGAGGCCCGTGGTGGTGATCACGTGGATTTCCGTCACTGTCGAGTGCGCGGGCGTGGGTGTGCCCGGGCGCACGGGTGCAGGCTGTCAGGGACGCGACACGGCTCTCGCTGTGGCGGGGAACCGGGGAGAAACATGTGCGCGGGGCGCGGCTACGTCATGTACGGCGGACTTGCGGCGCACGGACATGCCACGGCGTCTCGCTTCGGGGCGCGAGCTCGGGGGTGGTGGTGCGGGGGCCCTCTAGAAGGCGCACATTCGACACATACAACGAGCACCGGGCGTCATGGTCGCCTCGGTCGCAAGGGTGCGGCTGCTCGTAGTGGTCATGAGCATCAGTAAAGCAGACGTACGGTCCTGACCAAGACCCCGCTGTCCGCATGCCGGACAGCCGTGGACGGGGTACGGGATCGCCCCGGCCGCGCACACGACTCTCCGCTCCCCCGTCCGTGACCAGCGCCGACAAGGCGGACCGCGTCATCGCGCCCTGGTCCGCGCCGAACTCGTCGACCTGCCGGGCTGTGGTCAACGCCACGGTCATCGGACGGCGGGGCCGACGACGCCGGGCACGGTCCCGTCTCCGCGCCGACTCCGCGCCGAGGTCCGCGCCGAGGTCCGCGCCGAGGTCCGCGCCGGGGCCCGAGCCGGGGCCCGAGCCGGGGTCGACACCGGGGCCCGGGGCCGATCGCGGGACGCCTGATACGCCGTAATAAGGTCACAGCATGCTTGATGCCCTGACGCTGGTGACCGGCGTCGCCGCGTTGCTGCTCGCCGCCTGGTGCGGCTGGGCCGCCTACCGTGACCAACCGACGAAGGACTGGCATTTCATCGGGATGGCCGTGGTCTCCCTGCTGGCCGTGATCCAGCTGGTGGTCGGGATCGTCCAGCTGGCGCGCGGCGAGAAGCCGGAGCAGGGCACGGCGATCTTCGTGGCGTATCTGCTCGGAGCGGTCGCGTGCGTTCCGGCGGTGGGGTTCATGTCGCTGTCCGAGCGGACCCGCTGGGGTTCGGTGACGGCAGCCGCGGGCGGTGTGGTGCTCGCCGTGCTCGAAGTGCGGCTCTACGACATCTGGGGAGGCTGAGATGGCGGCGGTGGACGACAAGCCGGACCGGCTCATCAGCGGGCCCGGCATGCTGCTGGTGTGGTTCTACGGCGTGATGGTGGTCGGGGCGGTGTCGCGGTCGGCGTACCAGATCGCGACCGAGTTCGACCGGGCGCCGCTGGCCTACACGCTGTCGGCCGTGGCGGGCGTGGTGTACGGATTCATCACGTACTCGCTGGTGCGGGGCGGCGAGACAGCCCGCAGAGCGGCGCAGGTGTGCTGCGCCGCCGAGTTGGCGGGGGTGCTGATCGTCGGCACCTGGACCCTGGTCGAGCCGTCGGCCTTCCCGGACTCGACCGTGTGGTCGAAGTACGGGATGGGGTACGTGTTCATCCCCGTGCTGCTGCCGCTGTCCGCCCTGTACTGGCTGCGGAAGTCCCGTACGGCCGCGTCTAGGCCGTAGCCGCGTACTCCCCGACCTGCTTCTCCAGGACGATCATCGGTACGCCGTCGGCGCCCTGCGAGGTGCCGACCGTCTCGTAGCCGACCCGGCGGTAGAGGCGGAGGTTGCCCTCGCTGCGATGGCCGGTGAAGAGGCGGAACTTCTTGGCGCCGCGCTCCCCGGCCAGCGCCGCCTCGGCCGCGCGGAGCAGCCGCGCGCCGATGCCGTGGCCCTGGAGGCGCGGGTGGACGCAGAGCTTGCCGATGGCGGCGGCGCCGTCCTCGGTGAGACTGCCTCGCACGGAGCCGACCACCTCGTCGCCCAGACGGGCCACGAAGACGCAGTCGGCGGCGAGTTCCTGCCGGACCGAGTCGAGGCTCTGGACGAGCGGGGCGATGCGGTAGTTGGCGTACAGCGCGGCTTCGCTCTGGAAGCACAGGTACTGCAATCTGAAGATCTGCTCGGCATCCTGCTCGGTCGCCACCGAGATGGTCACGCTCATGCCCATGTGCGCACGCCCCTCGCTCACCTGATCGCCTGTGGTCCTTCACTCCTATCCCCGCACTTCGCGGGCCGCAACCTCCGGCGCCAGCAATCGCCGCAGACATCCCAGACATCTGGAACGTTCCGGTCCGAGACTGCCCTGTGAGATACCCAACTCCCCCGCGATCTCGCGGTAGGTGAGGTCCCGGGGCGAGAGAAGCGCCTGGAGGAGACGGGAGCAACGGCCGGGCAGCCGGTGCACCGCCTCGCGCAGGGCGCGGTGCCGGGCGGCGGCCAGCGCGAGCTGCTCGGGGCCGCGGTCGAGGTCGTCGGCGGGGTCGCTCTCGTACGGCTGCTCGCGGCGGGTCGTACGGCGGGCGCGGCGGACCTCGGCGCGGACGGCCCTGCGCAGCCAGCCCTGGGGGTCCGGGGGCGGGCCGTCGGTGGCGAGGCGTTCCAGCAGACGGAGCCAGACCGCCTGTTCCAGGTCGCCGGGTTCGGTCCCGGTGGCATGGGCCTCGGCGGAGGCCTCCGCGGTGAGGAGCGGGCGCAGGGTGGTGAGCAGGTCGTGCGTCATGTGCCACACGATGCGGCCGCCCGGGCGGCTGGTTGCCGGGGCGGCCGACTGTCACTCCAACGGGGACTCAGCCGTTGACGAAGTCCGCGCGGGCCAGCAGCCCGGTGTCCGGGTTGTCCGTGAAGACACCGTCGATGCCGGTCGCGAAGTAGGTGCGGAACGCGCCGAAGGAGTCGCCGTAGGCGTCCGCGTCCGTGCCCTTGCGGAAGCTCGTGGGCAGGAAGGGGTTCTCGTTGCGCATGGTGTAGGGGTGCAGCACCAGACCGACCGCGTGGGCGTCCTTCACCAGCGTGGTCGGCGTGGTGAGGTTGCCGGCGGCGTCCTTCGGGATCACCAGGTCGAGGGTCGGGCCGATGCCCTGGGCGTAGCCGGCGATCTCCCTGAGACCCGCCCGGGTGACCAGGTCGGCGACCGTGCGCGGGTCGCCCGCCTCGATGAAGTCCCAGGGGCGCGAGCTCGCGCCGGACAGCAGTACCACGAGGGGGTTGTCGACCAGCTTGTTCAGGCGCTGGATGCTGCTCGGCTCGAAGGACTGCACGATGACCGGCGAGTTCTTCTTGTCCTTGCCGTACTTGTGCAGCAGCTTGGCGACCCGCTCCTCCAGACCCAGGCCCAGCTTGCGGAAGTAGGTGGGGTGCTTGGTCTCGGGGTAGATCCAGACCTGCTTGCCGCGCTTGCGGGTCTGCTCGTCCTGCCACCTCAGGACTTCCTCGAAGGTGGGGATCTCCCAGCGGCCGTTGTAGAGCGTGTTGTGCGGGCGGTTGGCCGGGATGCGTTCGACCGCGCGCAGGGTCTTCAGCTCGGCGAGGGTGAAGTCCTCGGTGAACCAGCCGGTCGTGGAGACGCCGTCGAGGACCTTCGTGGTCTTGCGTCCGGCGAACTCCGGATGGTCGGCGACGTCGGTGGTGCCGCCGATCTCCGGCTCGTGACGGCACACCAGGTGACCGTCCCTGGTGGGGACGAGGTCCCCCGCCTCGACGATGTCGGCGCCCAGGTCGAGGGCGAGCTGGTACGAGCCGAAGGTGTGCTCCGGCCGGTAGCCGCTCGCGCCGCGGTGACCGATGATCGTCGGCACGGGCAGGCTCTTCAGGCCCTTTCCGGAGCGGGACGACTCGGCGGCTCTCGCCGTGCCCGACAGGCCGAGGACCGTTCCGGTGGCACCGAGCACGGCGGCGCCGAGGAGCGCCCGCCGTCCGGTTCCGCCCGCGCTCGCCTGCTGGTTCGACTCCTGCTTGCCCTGCGTTCCCATGAGGGGTCTCCTGCCGTCGGCTCGTCCGTGCGGCCCGATCGTAGGGGCGTGGACATGACCGTCGGGAGACCTCGGTCCTAACACGCGGGTGACGGCGGATGGCATGTGCCGTACGGCCATCCGGCCGGTTCCGCGCGGTAGTTCGCCACGTTCCGGGCAGATGACAAGCAGGCGACGATACCGCCGTACAGGTAGACCTACGTCAACAGTGCGTAAGACCTGGGTGACCCGATGTGCGCCACCGCCGGTGCCGCGAGTATCGTCCTCACCTGCACAGACTCATACCCTTTTCCCTTGACATCGGAGGGCTCGTTGTCCCGCTTCGTGCTCATCAAGGCAGTACTCGGACCGGTCATGCGCCTGATGTTCCGCCCCCGGGTCGAGGGCGCGGAGCACATCCCTGGCGACGGCCCCGTCATCCTGGCAGGCAACCACCTCACGTTCATCGACTCGATGATCCTGCCGCTCGTGTGCGACCGTCAGGTCTTCTTCATCGGCAAGGACGAGTACGTCACCGGCAAGAGCCTCAAGGGCCGCTTCATGGCCTGGTTCTTCACCGGGGTCGGCATGATCCCGGTGGACCGCGACGGCGGCCGCGGCGGCGTCGCGGCGCTGATGACCGGACGGCGCGTGCTGGAGGAGGGCAAGGTCTTCGGCATCTACCCCGAGGGCACACGGTCGCCCGACGGTCGGCTGTACCGCGGGCGGACCGGTATCGCCCGGCTGACGCTCATGACCGGGGCGCCGGTCGTTCCCTTCGCGATGATCGGCACCGACAAGTTGCAGCCGGGCGGGGCGGGGATGCCGAGGCCGGGGCGGGTCACCGTCCGGTTCGGCGAGGCGATGGAGTTCTCCCGGTACGACGGGATGGACCGGGACCGCTATGTGCTGCGGGCCGTGACGGACTCGGTGATGACCGAGGTCATGCGGTTGTCGGGGCAGGAGTACGTGGACATGTACGCCACGAAGGCGAAGGCCGCGTAGCGCCTCCGGCGGTTGGCCGATTTCGAGTGCGGGTCCGTCGGGGTTTGTTGCGCAGTTCCCCGCGCCCCTGGGGGGGAGTGCTTCCCGCGCCGCCGAGGATCGGGTGCGGGTGCGTTGTCGTTTTCGCGCAGTTCCCCGCGCCCCTGGGGGGGGGAGTGCTTTCCCCGCCGCCGAGGATCGGGTGCGGGTGCGTTGTCGTTTTTGCGCAGTTCCCCGCGCCCCTGGGGGGGTGCTTTCCCCGCCGCCGAGGATCGGGTGCGGGTGCGTTGTCGTTTTCGCGCGGTTCCCCGCGGCCCTGGGGGTTTCTCCTGGGTGGGTTCTAGCCCTCGGTCTCCAGGTGTCGGCCCCTGAGCAGGAACCATGCGGCCGCGGCTGTCGCCAGCAGGATCGCCGCGCCCACTCCGACCGCCACGACCAGGCCGTCGACGAACGCCTCTCTTGCCGACGACAGCATCTGCTCGGCCGTGGTCGGCGACATGTGTCCCGCCGCCTCCACCGCGCCGCCCAGTGACTCGTGGGCGCCCTCCGGTGTGCCCGCCGGGGCCGCGAAGTCCCTGTACACACCCGTCACGATCGAGCCGAGTACGGCGATGCCGAGGGCCGCGCCGAGTTCGTACGCCGTCTCGGAGACCGCGGACGCCGCTCCCGCCTGGTCCTTGGGCACGGAGCCCAGGATGACGTCGGCGGTCACCGTGAAGGAGAATCCCGCGCCCACGCCGACCACCAGCAGGGCGGCGCCCAGCAGGGGGTAACCGGTGGACTGACCGATCGTCGTCAGGGCCGCCAGCGCGAGGCCGATCGCCGCGAGACCTCCGGAGACCACGGCCCGTACCGAGAAGCGGCGGGCCGCTCGGCCCGCGATCAGACCGGCCACCACCGCGCCGACGGCGGCGGGCAGTTCGGCCAGACCGGCCTCGAACGGGCGTCGGCCCTGGACGAGCTGGAGGTACTGGGAGAGGAAGAACACCAGGCCGGACAGGCCCAGGATGGTCAGCAGGTCGGCCAGGACCGCGCCGCTGAAGCCGCGGTTGCGGAACAGTCGCATGTCCAGCAGCGGAGTCGGCAGGGTCAGCTGGCGGCGGACGAAGCCGTACAGCGCGGCCGCGCCGAGCAGGGCCGTGCCGAGCGAGACCCCGGTGAGACCGTGGGTGGCGGCCTCCTTGACGGCGTAGACCACGCCGATCATGCCGACCAGGGACAGCAGCACGCTGGGCAGGTCCCACGGGCCGGGGTTCGGGGTGCGGGACTCGGGGAGCGTCCGGATGCCGACGACGACCAGGACGACCATCACGGGCAGGTTGATGAGGAAGACCGAGCCCCACCAGAAGTGTTCGAGGAGGAAGCCGCCCACGATGGGCCCGACCGCGGTGCCCGCGGAGGCGGTCGCACCCCAGATGCCGACCGCGAGGCTGCGCTCGCGCGGGTCGTGGAAGAGGTTGCGGATCAGGGCGAGGGTGGCGGGCATCAGGGTCGCGCCGGCGACGCCGAGCAGGGCCCGGGCCGCGATCATCGTCTCCGGGGTCGTCGCGTAGGCGTTGAGGACCGATATCAGCCCGAACGCGGTGGCGCCCATGAGCAGGATCTTCTTGCGGCCGATGCGGTCGCCGAGGCTGCCCATCGAGACGAGCAGACCGGCTATGACGAAGGAGTAGACGTCGCCGATCCAGAGGAGCTGGGTGCCGGAGGGCTCGAGGTCCTCGCTGATGTACGGGGTCGCGAGACCGAGGACGGTCGCGTCGACGGCCACCAGCAGCACGGCGAGGACGAGGACGGAGAGCGCGAGCCAACGGTCCGGGCGCTTCACCGCCCCGGTCGTGGTCGCCGGCCGCAGGGTGCTGGTCATGATTCCTCTCTCTGTGGTGCGGGGTTGTGCGGTGCGGGGATGTGTCGTGCGGGGTTGTGCCGTGCGGGATGCGTGGTGTCGCGTCGCCCGCTCAGGGGGTCTGCGGTGCGGGAGGCCTCAGCACGCCGCCGAGCAGCAGCTCGGCGATCATGTGCTGGAAGTCCTTGGGGGCGCCCTTGCCGCTCTGCACCATCCAGGCGCCGGAGGCCAGCAGGCCGAACAGCGCCTCGGTGAGCCAGGCGGGGGTGAGGTCGATGCGGAACTCGCCGCTCAACTGTCCGCGCCGGAACAGGTCCGAGATCAGGTCGTCGATCCGGGTCCAGCCCTGGTTCTGCTCCTCGCCCTCGAACAACTGGTTCTCGGTGTAGAGGAAGGCGAGCAGGCCGGCCGCCGGTTCGATTCTCTGGACGAGCCGGCGTACGGCGTCGCGCGCGGGCCCCTCGTCCAGCCGCGCCGCGGCCAGGGCGGACTCGCACTCCGCGATGCCGAGGGCCTCCAGGGCCCGCACCAGCGCGTCACGGCCGGCGAAGTGACGGTGCAGGGTGGCCCGGCTGATCCCGGCCGCCTTGGCGACCTCGTCCATCGTCGCCGTGGATTTGTGGGTCAGCAGGGCCGCGGCACCGCGCAGCACTTGATCACGATCGACAGCCATGAGACAAGAGTAGCGCAAGTGAGACAGCGATGTCTCATTCTAAAGGTGTGTGGATCACTCAGTCGTGCGCGCTGCCGATGATCGACGGTCCGGCGGACGCCTCAGTGCCAGGGCAGGCCGCCGCGCCGCTCCCAGTACGCCCGCGGCTCCTCCGCCAGCCCGGCCAGCCGGTCCACCTGGTCGTCGTCGAGGTCCACGACCGCCGCGTGCAGATTGGAAGCCAGCTGGGTGGCGGTCGCCGCGCCGGAGAGGACGACGCCGGCCCAGGGCTGCCGCAGGATCAGCGCGAGGGCGACCGCGTCGCAGCCGAGCGACGTCTGCGCCGCGACGGACCTCAGGGCCTCCGGCGCCTGGGGCTGCGCGAGCCGCCCGTTGGCCATGCCCTCCTTCACGATCACCGTGAGCCCGGCGTCATGGGCCTCGGCGAGGGCGGGGCCGGCCGAGGTCTCCAGCGCGTTGTACGTCGACTGGACGGTACGGAAGAGGGGCTCGCCGTCGACCGTCACGGCGAGGGCGGCGCGGATGGCGTCGGCCTGGGCGGGGCCGCTGGTGGAGAAACCGACGGTGAGACCCTGCGCGGCGGACTCGGCCAGCTTCGCGTGGAGTTCCTTGTCGGTGAGGGCGGGACTGTCCGGGGTCACCGAGTGGATCTGGTAGAGGTCGAGCCGGTCGCCGAGCAGTTCCGCCGTCTCGGCGCGCTGACGTTCGTACGTCGGTAGCCCGTGGTCCTTGACCTCGTGCCGCTCCGCGTCCGTGGTCCAGTCGGCGGTGTAGGTGTAACCCCACTTGCTGCCCACCACGATGTCGTCCACGTCGGGCCTGGCCTTCAGCCACCCGGCGAGGAACTCCTCGGAACGGCCGTAGGAGCGGGCCACGTCGAAGTAGCGGACGCCCTGGGCGTAGGCGGCGTCGAGGAGTTCGTGGGTGCGGGCGCGCAGCGTCTCGACGCTGCGGTCCTCGCCGAGGTCGTGGTCTCGGCCGAGGTTGATGTAGCCGGGACGGCCGACGGCGGCGAGACCGAGTCCGAGGTGGCAGGTGGGGGTTGTCGCTGAGGCCAGTCGGGCGAAGGGCATCGCGGGCTCCGTTGGTCGACTCCGGTTCGGCTTCGACCAACGTAACCCGCGAGCGCCTTACCGCTTGGTCTTGGCGGTCGCCCACTCGTGCTGGGCCGCCACGTTCTGCTTCACCTCTGCCAGCTGGATCGCCACCGCGCTGGGCGCCGTGCCGCCGCGGCCGTCGCGGGAGGCGAGGGCGCCGGGGACGTTGAGGACCGAGCGCACCTCGGGGGTGAGGTGGGCGGAGATCTTCGCGAACTGCTCGTCGGTGAGGCCGTCGAGCTCCTTGCCGTCGGCCTCGGCGACCTTGACGCACTCGCCGGCGACCTCGTGCGCGACCCGGAACGGCACACCCTGCTTGACCAGCCACTCGGCGATGTCGGTGGCGAGCGAGAACCCGGCCGGGGCCAGCTCCTCCATGCGCTCGCGGTGGACGGTGAGGGTGGCGACCATGCCGGTGAAGGCGGGCAGCAGGACCTCGAGCTGGTCGCAGGAGTCGAAGACCGGCTCCTTGTCCTCCTGGAGGTCACGGTTGTACGCGAGCGGGAGGGCCTTGAGGGTCGCCATGAGGCCGGTCAGGTTGCCGATCAGGCGGCCCGACTTGCCGCGCGCCAGCTCCGCGATGTCGGGGTTCTTCTTCTGCGGCATGATCGACGAGCCCGTGGAGAACGCGTCGTGCAGCGTCACGAAGGAGAACTCCTTCGTGTTCCAGATGATGATCTCCTCGGAGATCCGGGAGAGGTTCACGCCGATCATCGCGGTGATGAAGGCGAACTCGGCGACGAAGTCGCGGGACGCGGTGCCGTCGATGGAGTTGCCGACGCTGCCGTGCTCGAAGCCGAGGTCCTTCGCCACCGCCTCCGGGTCCAGGCCGAGGGAGGAACCCGCGAGGGCACCGGAGCCGTACGGCGACACGGCGGTGCGCTCGTCCCACTGCCGCAGGCGTTCCGCGTCCCGGGACAGCGACTGCACATGCGCGAGGACGTGGTGGGCGAAGAGCACCGGCTGGGCGTGCTGGAGGTGGGTGCGGCCGGGCATCGCCACGTCCGGGTGGGCCTCCGCCAGGCCGATCAGGGCGTCCTGGAGCTCGGCGATCAGGCCGCCGATGATCCGGGCGTGGTCGCGCAGGTACATCCGGAAGAGGGTGGCGACCTGGTCGTTGCGGGAGCGTCCGGCGCGCAGCTTGCCGCCCAGGTCGGCGCCGAGGTGCTCCAGGAGGCCGCGCTCCAGGGCGGTGTGGACGTCCTCGTCGGCGATGGTGCCCACGAAGGAACCGTCGGCCACGTCGGCCTCCAGCCGGTCGAGGCCCGCGATCATCCGGGTCAGTTCGTCCTCGGTGAGCAGGCCCGCCTTGTGCAGCACGCGCGCGTGGGCCCGCGAACCGGCGATGTCGTACGGCGCGAGGCGCCAGTCGAAGTGGACGGAGGCGGACAGCTTCGCCAGGGCCTCGGCGGGACCGTCGGCGAAACGACCGCCCCAGAGCCTTACGTCACCGCTGTTGCTGCTCACTTGCGTTGCTCCTCACCACTGCACCACTGCGCTCAACGTTATGCATGAGTATGCAGTGCTATGCATGATTCGTCAATTCAACTCCGGGTTGCCGCCCGGTTCCGGATCCCGAGAAGTTTTTGAAAGGAGTTTGAACAACAGCAACCGCTTACCCGTACTCACGACTGAACGCCGGCGCCGCGTTTGTACACCCACTCCTGACCCAAGTGAGGCATCCGCATGTCCAGGGCTCTTCCGAAGTACAACAAGCGTCGCGTGGTCGTCATCGGCGCGGCCGCCGCTCTGGCACTGTCCGGCGCGGTCGTCGTCAACTCCGCCCTTGCCGGGGAGTCGTCCAAGAGCAGCGGCTCGACCAACGCCAAGACGCTCGCCAGCCCCGGCACCATCTCGTGCCCGGACGTGGCCTCCCAGCTTCCCGCGATCCCCGCCTCCGCGCAGGCCGAGGTCGACCGCAACCTGGCCCTGCTCCAGACGCAGATCGCGGAGGCCAACAAGCGGCTGGTCGACACCGTGGGCCAGGGCGGGGCGAACTTCGTGCAGAACGCGATCCTCGGCCCGCTGGAGGGCAAGCGGGTCTCCACGATCGACCGCATCGCCATCTCGATCGGCCGCAAGGGAACCAAGCCGCAGGGCCTCGACGCGCTGGCGCCGTGCGCCCTCGACGCGGGCGGCGTCGCGGACACCGGCGAGGACGCCGCCGCGGACGACGAGGCCGAGGCCACCCCCGGCGCGGAGGAGACCGCAGCCCAGGGAGCGGACGACGGCGCGGCGGAGACGGGGGACGACACTGGCGGCGACGCGGCCGGCGTGGGCACCATCAGCTGCCCGGACGTCGCCTCGCAGCTCCCGGAGATCCCCGCCACCGCGCAGGCCGAGGTGGACCGGAACCTGGCGCTGCTCCAGACGCAGATCGACGAGGCCAACACCCGCCTCCAGAACACGGTCGGCCAGGGTGGCGCCAACTTCGTGCAGAACGCGATCCTCGGCCCGCTGGCGGACAAGCGGGTCTCCACGATCGACCGCATCGCCATCTCGATCGGTCGCAAGGGAACCAAGCCGCAGGGCCTCGACGCGCTGGCCGCCTGCACGTTGAACAAGTGACGTGACAGGCACAGCGGCCGCCCCGAGAAGCGCCGACCGGGGCGGCCGCTGTGGCGTACCCGCGCGCCCACCCACGCACCCGCACCCACGCACCCACACCGCCCCCCCACCAGGGGAATCCCGTATTTCCTTAGACACGCGAAAGGCTTTCCCGGATAATCCTTAGACATGGGAAAGACTTACGAGCGCATCGACGGCAGACTCCGCACGTTCATCGAGGAGCAGCCCCTCTTCTTCACCGCGACCGCCCCCCTGTCCGGCGACGGCACGGTGAACCTCTCCCCCAAGGGCCTCAAGGGCTCGTTCGCCGTCCTCGACGAGCACACCGTGGCCTACCTCGACTTCGCCGGCTCCAACGCGGAGACCGTCGCGCACCTGCGGGAGAACGGCCGGATCACGCTGATGTGGTGCGCCTTCCAGGGGCCGCCGAACATCGTGCGGGTGCACGGCCGCGGCGAACCGGTCTTCCGTGACGACCCCCGTTTCCGGGAGCTCCTCGCCCACTTCGCCGACCTGGACCCGACCCCGCACGGGCTGCGCGCGATCATCGTCGTGCACGCCGAACTCGTGCGGGACACCTGCGGGTACGCGGTCCCGTTCATGACGTACGACGAGGACCGCGAGCTGCACGCCAAGCGGTTCGCGCGGGAGGACGACGAGTCGCTCAGCGCGTACTTCGCGAAGAAGGAGTACATCGCCACGAGCATGGACGGCCTGCCCGGACTGCCGTTGCCCCTGAGCCCGATTTGACGCGCATATGCTTTCTGTACAGGTTCCTCAGCCCGGTCGGGGACCGCGACGCCAAGAACGTCTTCGAGATGACCGACCTGCTGCTGTACGCCTTTGAGGGACGGGCGGACCAGCTCAACCCGCCGGGTCCGGTGACCTGAGCGGCCGGGGCGGGTGGGCCGGCGCCTCGCACGGTCGGCCCACCCGGCCTGCCGGTGCCGCCACCCCCGCTTAGCGTCTGAGCATGCGCCCTCGTGTCGTCGCCACCGCCCTCGTCTGCGCCTCCCTCGGCCTGCTCGGCGCCGCTCCGGACACCGGGGCCGCCCCGCCGCTGCCCGCACGGATGGCGGACACCGGCGGCGGCACCCAGCTGATCACCGCCGAGGCCCCGCGGGCCGGTTCCACCTCGGGCACGCTCACCTGGTGGGACCTGCGGAACGGCCGGTGGACCCCGGCCGGTTCCACGCCCGCCCGGTTCGGCGCGAAGGGCCTGGTCGAGGGCGCCTCGCGCCGGCAGGGCACGAACACGACGCCCACGGGCCTGTACGACCTCCCCTACGCCTTCGGCGTCCAGCCGGCCCCGCGCGGGACGTCGTACGCCTACCGCCCGGTGCGCGAGAGCTCCTGGTGGTGCCAGGACAACAAGTCCCGCGCCTACAACCGGTGGACCGAGCCGCGTCCCGCGGACTGCCGCGCGGCCGAGTCCGAGCACCTGCTCGCGTACCGCGCGCAGTACGCGTACGCGCTGGTCATCGGGTTCAACTACCACAAACCGGTGCGTGGCCGCGGGGCGGGGATCTTCCTGCACGTCAACGGGCGGGGGGCGACGGCCGGTTGTGTGTCGGTATCGGCGGGGGCGATGCGGGCGCTCCTGTCATGGGCCCGGCCGTGGCGGCGACCGCACCTCGCGATCGGCACGACGGACGGCCGGACGGCGATCACCCGCTACTGAGCCGCCTGGCGACGATCACCGGTGGTCGCGTCCGGTGACGGGCTCCGCGGTGCGCTGAACACTCCGCGACCGTGGCCCGTATCTGAGGGCCAAGGGTCCGTATCCACGGAGGAACAGTGACGACGACGATCGCCGGCGGCCGTGCCGCCCGCCGCCAGACGATGCGCCGCATCCGCCCGCGCCGCTCCCCGGCCGTCCCGTTGCTGCTCGCCGTATGGGCGGGCGCGGCGGGTGTGCTGTGGCTGTGGTGGGCCAACACGCCGAACATCGCGGACGACAACAGCAAGATCCTCAACGCGGGACGGATCACCGGGCTGCTCGCCGGGTACCTGATGGCGCTCGTGGTGCTTCAGATGGCGCGGGTGCCCGCGCTGGAGCGGCGGGTGGGCTCGGACCGGGTGGCGCGCTGGCACGCGATGAGCGGCCGGTACACGCTCTGCCTGGTCTTCGCGCATGTGTTCCTCATCATGTGGGGATACGCGCTCCAGGCCGGCAAGACGCTGGGCGACATCGTCCAGCAGACGATCGACTCCATCAACCAGCTTCCGGACATGGGCAAGGCGGCGATCGGCACCGGTCTGTTCCTGCTCATCGGGCTGGTGTCGATCGGCCCGGTGCGCCGCCGGATGCCGTACGACACCTGGTACCACATCCATCTGATGACGTACGCGGCCGTGTTCCTGACGTTCTGGCACCAGATCACCTCCGGCAACGACTTCGCGATCGAGCCGACGGCGAAGACCGTCTGGTACGGGCTGTACGGGTCGGTCACCGCGCTGGTCGTCTGGTACCGCATCGTCGTTCCGGTCCGGCTGAACCTGCGGCACCGGCTGCGCGTCGAGGCGGTCATCGAGGAGACGCCGGGCATCGTGTCGGTGCTGATCGGCGGGCGCAAGCTGCACCGGATGGGCGCGGAGGCCGGGCAGTTCTTCCGGTGGCGGTTCATGGCGCCGGGGATGCGGTTCAGCTCCCACCCGTACTCGCTGTCGGCGGCCCCCCGCCCCGACCTCCTGCGGATCACCGTCAAGGCGATCGGCGACCACAGCGCGGCACTGCGTGAGCTCCAGCCCGGCACGAAGGTGTGGGCCGAGGGTCCGTACGGTGCGATGACGGCGTCCCGGCGCAGCCGCGGCAAGGTGCTGCTGGTGGCCGGCGGGGTCGGCATCACGCCCATGCGCGCGCTGTTCGAGACGCTGCCGGGCGGGGCCGGTGACATCACCCTCCTCTACCGGGCCAACAGCACCCAGGATCTGGCGCTGTGGGACGAGCTGGCGAAGATCGCCGACGAGCGTGGGGCGCGGCTGATGTACGCCGTCAACAGCCCCGACGGGGAGCGCCCCGACATCTCGGCGGAGTCCCTCCAGCGGAAGATCCCCGACATCGACAGTCACGACGTCTTCATGTGCGGACCCAACGGCTTCGCCCAAGGGGTGTACGAGGCACTGCGCGGCGCCGGGGTCCCCGCCCGCCGCATCCACCACGAGTCGTTCGAGATGTGAGCGACCCGTACTCACGGGAACCTCGCCACCAACGGGAATCAGGAGCTCAGGAAGAGATGAGGAAGAGCCACCCTCTTCGGCGCGTCGTACTCGCCACCGCCGCCACCGTGTCCGGGATCGTGCTGCTGCTGTCGCTGAAGCCGTCGGCCGACCCGGGCGCGGCCCAGGCGGCCGGTGCGGGCGCGTCGGCGCAGGAAGCGGCGCAGGGCGGGTCCGGGGCGGTCGTGTCGGGGACGATGACCGGTGACGCGGCGCAGACACAGTACGGGGCTGTGCAGGTCCGGATCACCGTCGTCAACAACA
Source organism: Streptomyces sp. NPDC102259 (assembly GCF_044766465.1). Classification (NCBI taxonomy): domain Bacteria; kingdom Bacillati; phylum Actinomycetota; class Actinomycetes; order Kitasatosporales; family Streptomycetaceae; genus Streptomyces; species Streptomyces sp. NPDC102259. The sequence goes on from NZ_JBIWMA010000005.1 coordinate 196,385, forward strand.
AGATCACCAAGTCCGAGGCGGTGCAGGCCCCCAAGGGCGGCACCAGCGACCAGAAGACGGCACTCGCCGTCCCCAAGCTCAACGCCGACGTGGTCGCCAAGCAGAGCCCGGACATCGACACGGTGTCGGGCGCCACGTACACCAGCGAGGGTTACAAGAAGTCCCTCCAGTCGGCGATCGACAAGGCGAACGCGAGCGCCGGGTCAGGGTCCTCCCAGGGATCCGGCAGCGCGCAGGCGGCCGGCACCTTCACCGGGGACGCGGCCCAGACGCAGTACGGCGCGGTCCAGGTCCGGATCACCGTCGCCGACGGCAAGATCACCAAGGCGGAGGCCGTCCAGGCCCCCAAGGGCGGAACCAGCGACCAGAAGACCGCGCTCGCCGTCCCCAAGCTCAACGCGGCGGCGGTCGCGGCCGGCAGCGCCGACATCGACACCGTCTCCAGCGCGACCTACACGAGCGAGGGCTACAAGAAGTCCCTCCAGTCGGCGCTGGACAAGGCGAAGGCGACGGCGGGTTCGTCGTCCGGGTCCGGCGACGCGGGGGCCGCTTCGGGGGCCGCGCAGGCCAAGACCGTCACCGGCGCCGTCGCGCAGACGCAGTACGGCGCGGTCCAGGTCCGGATCACCGTCGCCGACGGCAAGATCACCAAGGCGGAGGCCGTCCAGGCCCCCAAGGGCGGAACCAGCGACCAGAAGACCGCGCTCGCCGTCCCCAAGCTCAACGCGGCGGCGGTCGCGGCCGGCAGCGCCGACATCGACACCGTCTCCAGCGCGACCTTCACCAGCGAGGGCTACAAGAAGTCCTTGCAGTCGGCGCTGGACCAGGCCGGTGGCTGACACGGTGGCCGAGTCGGCGGCGCCCGCCGTGCTGCGTCACGCGGAAGAGGTCATGGGAACCGTCTTCTCCTTCGACGTGCGCGGCGGGGAGGCCGGGGCGGTGCGGGCGGCGCTGGAGGAGGCGGTCGCCTCGCTGCACCGGGTGAACGAGGTGTTCAGCACCTACCGCGAGGACAGCCAGGTGTCCCGGCTGGTACGCGGTGAGCTGACCGTCGAGGAGTGCGATCCGGAAGTGGCGGAGGTGCTGGAACTGGGCGCCGAGGCGGAACGGGTGAGCGACGGCTGGTTCAGCATGCGCTACCAGGGCCGGCTCGACCCGACCGGCATCGTGAAGGGCTGGGCCGCCGAACGCGCGGCCCGGCTGGTCGCGGCGGCGGGCGTGAGCGGGGTGAGCGTCAACGGCGGCGGGGACGTGCAGTTGCTGGGTGTCCCCGGGCCCGAGCGGCCGTGGCGGGTCGGCGTGTCGGACCCGCTGCGCCCGGGCGGCCTCGCCGCGGTGGTCTCGGCGGCGGGAGCGGACGAACTGGCGGTCGCGACGTCCGGTACGGCGGAGCGGGGCGCCCATATCGTGGACCCGCGAACGGGCCGCTCCGCGGTGACCGACCTGGTCGCCGTGACGGTGGTGACCCCCCAGCTGACCTGGGCGGACTGCTGGGCGACAGCCGCGTTCGCGATGGGATCGCGGGAGGCGCTGGGCTGGCTGGAGTCCCTGCCGGACGTGGAAGCCCTGCTGATCACGGCGGGCGACGAGGTGCGCTGCACGGGGGGCCTGGCCGGCCGACTCGGCTGAGCAGCGGCCCTCCGCCGGGGAGGTGCGGGCGACGCGACCGGCGCGCGGGCGGGCGGCCGGGCGACGCGACCCGGCACGCGGACGCGCTGCCGCCGCGCCCCGCGCGGGCGCAGGCGGCACGGGTGGGCACGGCCCGCACGGGTCGGGACAGGCCGCACGGGTTGGTACAGGCCGCACGGGTTGGTACAGGCCGCACGGGTTGGTACAGGCCGCACGGGTTGGTACAGGCCGCACCGTTAGCCACGGCCCGCACGAGTCGGTTCAGGCCGCACCGGAGGGCGCAGGCGGCACGGGTCGGGACAGGCCGTACCGGAGGGCGCAGGCGGCACGGGTTGGTACCGGCCGTACCGGTGGCCACGGCCCGCTCGGGTAGGTACAGGCCGCACGGGGGGGTGGGCGGCGGTGGTGGGTTGCGGTGGGTGAGGGCGGCTGGGCGGCGTGGGTGACCGAGCCGCTCGGGCGACGGCGCTTGCGCAGGGGTGCGGGCCGTGTCGCCATGCGGCTCCGCCGCGTGGGCGCGACCGGTCCCCACTCCCCCGCGGTCGGCGAACATCCCGGAGAAACCGCTGCCGTGAACGATCAGTGACCGTTCTGGGCGAGTCGCAGCAGGTGATCGGCCAGCGCCTGCCCGCCCGTCGGCTCGCGGCTGATCAACAGCAACGTGTCGTCGCCCGCGATGGTCCCGAGGATGTCCTGCAGCTCGGCCTGGTCGATCGCCGAGGCGAGGAACTGGGCCGCACCCGGCGGGGTGCGCAGCACCACGAGGTTGGCGGACGCCTCCGCGGAGATCAGCAGCTCCTGCGAGAGCCGCCGCATCCGCTCCTCCTTCGCCGACTCCCCCAGCGGTGCCCGAGGGGTCCGGAAACCGCCCTCGCTGGGCACCGCGTAGATCAGGTCGCCGTCGTTGTTGCGGATCTTGACCGCGTTCAGCTCGTCCAGGTCCCGCGACAGCGTCGCCTGGGTGACGCTCAGCCCGTCGTCGGCCAGCAGCTTCGCCAACTGGCTCTGCGACCGCACCGGTTGCCGGTTGAGGATGTCCACGATCCGGCGGTGACGCGCGGTGCGGGTCTGCGGCACGGCGGGCCCGCCCGCGCCCGGCTGCTCATGGTCCTGCGCCTGACTCATCGTCGTCTCATTCTCCGGTTCTCCGGATCGTCACTCCCCGCTCGCGGCTGCGTCGAGGATGCCGGGCAGTGCCCGGAGGAACGCCTCCACCTCGTCGTCGCCGAGGTTCAGCGGCGGCATCAGCCGGACGACGTCGGGGGCGGGCACGTTCACCAGGAATCCGGCCTCCTGAGCCGCCGCCCGCACCTGGGGCGCGCGGGGCTCGGTGAGCACGATACCCAGGAGCAGGCCCGCTCCCCGGACATAATCGATCAACGAGTGGCCCGCACCCTCGATCCCGGTCCGCAACTTCTCGCTCTGCCGCTTGACGTTCTCCAGCAACCCCTCGTTCTCGATGGTGTCGAGAACGGCGAGTCCGGCGGCGCAGGCGACGGGGTTGCCGCCGAACGTGGTGCCGTGGTGGCCGGGCCGCAGCAGCTCCGCGGCCCGCCCGAAGGCGATGGTCGCGCCCAGCGGCAGCCCGCCGCCGAGGCCCTTGGCCAGCGTCACGACGTCCGGCAGGACGCCCTCGTGGGCCTGGTACTCGAACCAGTGTCCGGTCCGGCCGACGCCGGTCTGCACCTCGTCGAGGACCAGCAGCGCGCCGGTCGCGGCGGTGATCGCGCGGGCGGCCTTGAGATAGCCGGCCGGCGGCACCACGACGCCCAGTTCGCCCTGGATCGGTTCGAGGACGACGAGCGCCGTCTCCTCGGTGACCGCGGCGGCCAGCGCCTGCGCGTCGCCGAACGGCACATGGGTGACGTGGCCGGGCAGCGGCAGGAACGGGTCCCGCTTGCCGGGCTGGCCGGTGAGCGCGAGCGCGCCCATGGTCCGGCCGTGGAAGGCGCCCTCGGTGGCGACGACGTGGGTGCGCCCGGTCAGCCGGCCGATCTTGAAGGCGGCCTCGTTGGCCTCGGCGCCCGAGTTGCAGAAGAAGACCCTGCCGTCCCGGCCGAACCGCTGGAGCAGCCGTTCGGCGAGCGTGACGGTCGGCTCGGCCATGAAGAAGTTGGAGATGTGGCCGAGGGAGCCGATCTGCCGGCTCACGGCCTCGACGACGGCCGGGTGGGCGTGGCCGAGCGCGTTGACCGCGATGCCGCCGACGAAGTCGAGGTACTCCTTGCCGTCGGCGTCCCAGACCCGGCTGCCCGCGCCGCGCACCAGGGGCAGCAGCGGGGTGCCGTAGTTGTTCATGAGCGCGCCCTGCCACCGCGCGGTCAGTTCCTCGTTGCTCATGACGGCTCCCCCTGTGCGCCCGGCTGTGCGTGCGGCTCTGCGTGCGGCTCTGCGTGCGGCTTGTCGTCGGGCACGACCATCGTGCCGATGCCCTCGTCGGTGAAGATCTCCAGCAGGATCGAGTGCTGGACCCGCCCGTCGATGACGCGGGCGGTGTTCACGCCGTTGCGGACGGCGTGCAGACAGCCCTCCATCTTCGGGACCATCCCGGAGCTCAACTCCGGCAGCAGCTTCTCGAGTTGGGAAGCGGTGAGGCGGCTGATCACCTCGTCGCTGTTGGGCCAGTCCTCGTAGAGGCCCTCGACGTCCGTGAGGACCATGAGGGTTTCGGCGCCAAGTGCCGCAGCGAGTGCCGCAGCCGCCGTATCAGCATTGACGTTGTAGACATGTCCGTCGTCCTGGGAGCGGGCGATCGACGAGACGACCGGGATGCGGCCGTCGGCGAGCAGCGCCTCGATGGCGCCCGTGTCGATCGCGGTGATCTCGCCGACCCGCCCGATGTCGACCAACTCGCCGTCGATCTCGGGCTGGTGCTTGGTGGCGGTGATGGTGTGCGCGTCCTCGCCGGTCAACCCGACGGCGAGCGGCCCGTGTTGGTTCAGCAGCCCGACCAGTTCGCGCTGGACCTGCCCGGCGAGCACCATCCGTACGACGTCCATGGCGTCCTCGGTGGTGACCCGCAGGCCTGCCTTGAACTCGCTGACGATGCCGTGCTTGTCGAGGGCGGCGCTGATCTGCGGGCCGCCGCCGTGCACGACGACGACATGGAGACCGGCGTGCCGCAGGAAGACGACGTCCTGGGCGAAGGCGGCCTTCAGGTCCTCGTCGATCATGGCGTTGCCGCCGAACTTGATGACGACCGTCCTGCCGTTGTGCCGGGTCAGCCAGGGCAGCGCCTCGATGAGGATCTGGGCCTTGGGCAGCGCGGTGTGCTTGCGAGTAGTGCTCATGACGAGTACGCGCTGTTCTCGTGGACGTAGTCGGCGGTGAGGTCGTTGGTCCAGATGGTGGCCGTCTCGGAGCCGGCGGCGAGGTCGGCGACGATGTGCACCTCGCGGTAGCGCATGTCCACCTTCTCGCGGTCCTCCCCTACGCCTCCGTTCTTGCAGACCCAGACGCCGTTGATGGCGACGTTGAGCCGGTCGGCCTCGAAGACGGCCCCGGTCGTGCCGATCGCGGACAGCACCCGGCCCCAGTTGGGGTCCTCGCCGTGGATCGCGCACTTGAGGAGGTTGTTGCGGGCGATGGAGCGGCCCACCTCGACGGCGTCGTCCTCGCTCGCCGCGTTGACGACCTCCACCTTGATGTCCTTGCTCGCGCCTTCGGCGTCCCGGATCAGCTGCTGGCCGAGGTCGTCGCAGACGGTCCGCACGGCGGCGGCGAACTCCTCGTACGCCGGGGTGACCCCGGACGCGCCGGAGGCGAGCAGCAGCACGGTGTCGTTGGTCGACATGCAGCCGTCGGAGTCGACGCGGTCGAAGGTCACCCTGGTGGCGGCGCGCAGCGCCTTGTCCAGGGTCTCGCTGTCGAGGTCGGCGTCGGTGGTGAGGACGACCAGCATGGTGGCGAGACCGGGGGCGAGCATGCCCGCGCCCTTGGCCATGCCGCCGACCGTCCAGCCTCCCTCGGTGACGACGGACGTCTTGTGGACGGTGTCGGTGGTCTTGATGGCGATGGCGGCCTTCTCGCCGCCGTGCTCCGAGAGTTGACCGGCGGCGGTCTCGACGCCCGGCAGCAGCTTCTCCATCGGGAGCAGGACGCCGATGAGGCCGGTGGAGGCGACGGCGACCTCGGCCGCGCCCACGCCCAGCACCTCGGCGACCTTCTCTGCGGTCGCGTGGGTGTCCTGGAAGCCCTTCGGCCCCGTACAGGCGTTGGCGCCGCCGGAGTTGAGGATCACGGCGGACACCTGGCCGCTCTTGAGGACCTGCTCGGACCACAGCACCGGCGCGGCCTTCACGCGGTTGGAGGTGAAGACGCCCGCGGCGGACAGACGGGGCCCGTTGTTGACCACGAGGGCCAGGTCCGGGTTGCCGTTCTGTTTGATCCCGGCGGCGATGCCCGCCGCCGTGAATCCCTTGGCTGCCGTGACGCTCACGGTGCGACTCCGATCGTGGAAAGCCCGGTGGTCTCGTCGAGCCCGAGGGCGATGTTCATGCTCTGGAGGGCGCCGCCGGCGGTGCCCTTGGTCAGGTTGTCGATGGCGCTGATGGCGATGATCCGGTCCACGGCGGCGTCGTACGCGACCTGCACCTGAACGGCGTTGGAACCGTGGACGGACGCCGTGGCGGGCCACTGCCCCTCGGGAAGCAGGTACACGAAGGGCTCGTCGGCGAAGGCCTTCTCGTAGGCGGCGCGGACGGAGTCGGCGGTGACGCCGGGCTTCGCCTTGGCGCTGCACGTGGCGAGGATGCCGCGGGACATCGGCACGAGGGTGGGAGTGAAGGAGACGGCGACCGGCTCCCCCGCCGCCGCGCTCAGGTTCTGGATGATCTCGGGCGTGTGCCGGTGGCCGCCGCCGACACCGTACGGGGAGACCGAGCCCATGACCTCGGAGCCCAGCAGGTGCGTCTTGGGCGACTTGCCGGCGCCGGAGGTGCCGGAGGCGGCGACGATCACGGCCTCCTGCTCGGCCAGGCCCGCCGCGTAGGCCGGGAAGAGCGCGAGCGAGACGGCCGTGGGATAGCAGCCCGGGACCGCGATGCGCCTGGACCCCGCGAGCGCCGCGCGGCCGCCCGGCAGCTCGGGGAGGCCGTAGGGCCAGGTCCCGGCGTGCGCGGAGCCGTAGAACCGCTCCCAGTCACCCGCGTCCGTCAGCCGGAAGTCGGCGCCCATGTCGACGACGAGGACCTCCGGACCGAGCTGCTCGGCGACGGCGGCGGACTGGCCGTGCGGCAGGGCGAGGAAGACGACGTCGTGTCCGGCGAGGACCTCGGGGGTGGTCTCCTGGAGGACCCGGTCGGCCAGCGGCAGCAGGTGCGGCTGGAGCGCGCCCAGGCGCTGGCCCGCGTTGGAATTGCCGGTCAGGGCGCCGATCTCGACCTCGGGGTGCGTGAGGAGCAGGCGCAGCAGCTCTCCGCCCGCATACCCGCTCGCTCCGGCCACCGCCGCACGTACCACCATGACTCCTCCTCCTGGATGGCATGACTATACGTTTCGCTGCACGTTTATGCAATCTCCCCGAGGCGGGGCCCGGAGCGATCTTTGCCCAGGCCGTGGGCCTGCGTAACCTCGACCCGGTGATCGCCATGACCCCGATATCCAGCCTGGACCTGACCGGCTTCACCGAGCGTGAACCGGGGGTGTGGACCGACGCGGCGGGACTCGTCCTGTCGGTCCACTTCTTCTCGCTGATCCCGGACCTGCCGGCCCCGCTGCACGAGCCGGAGCGCCTCGGGGCCGGACTCGCGCAGCTCGTGACCGGGGCCGGGGGCGGGCTGATCGAGGCGGCGCCCGGCTCCGTGGACGGCGTCCCGGCGGTCCGCCAGCTGGTCAAGATGCCGCTGGGCAGCCGACCCGGGCAGGCGTTCCTCGGCTCCTGGACCGCGCCCAGGGCCCAGTCCAGCACGGTCGTGAAGGTGCAGGCCGCCGAGGGCGCCACGACCGGGATGCGGGAGGCCATGATCATGGCGCGGGTGGGCCCGGCCGAGTACTTCCGGCCCCACCCCTACGCGGGCGGGCGACCGGGCCCACAGACGGGCGGACAGCCGGGCGGGCTGCCGTGCCACGTCGGCGACGACGAGCGGTGGGACGCGGAGTTCCCCGACCATCCGCTCACGCTCGTACGGGCCGCCCTGCGCCGGATCACGCCCACGATCACCTTCGACGACCGTTTCAAGGCCCTGCCGCCCTTCGGCGGACCGGCCGCCCCGCAGTCGCCGCCCCATCTGCCGCCGGCCAGGCGCGGCTGGTTCCGGCGCAAGGGTTTCTGAGAGGCAGTGGACGCCCGGCGGGCGTGGGCCGAGGACGCCCACGCCCGCCGGATCCGCTACCGCTGCCTGATCCGCAGGAAGGTGATCGAGTTCGCCGGGAAGGTGTAGGTGAACTCGCCCGCCACCCCGGTGAAGGTGGAGGTCACCGGCGCGACCAAGGTCCCGGCCTCCGTGTTGACCGCGTCCGGTGCGGCGGACAGCGTGGTCACCTTCGCCTTGGACGCGACCTCGGCGCCACCGAGGTCGATCGCGGTACGGGCCTCAGTGGACTGGGCGTTGACGACCTTGACGATCAGGTCGCCGGTCTTCTTGTCCTTGGTGACGACCTGGCGGAACGGCTCGGCCGGCTTGTCGTCGGTGAAGCCGCCCCACTCCTGACCGTCGAGGTAGAGGGTGACCTGGCGGCCCCGCACCTTGACGTCGATGTCGTAGGCGCGGCCCGTCTCGACGGATCCGGCCTTGGAGATCAGCGTCGACTTGCCGCCGTCCACGGCCTGCTCGACGGCGGACTGGGTGTTGTTCCAGCCGCCGAGGTTCCACCAGTAGTAGTTGCCGGTGTCCTTGACGCCGAAGGCGACGAGGAAGCCCTCCTTGCCGGACTTCTTGGTGGCCTTCACGTGCAGGTCGTAGTCGTGCCAGCCGGCGTCGCCCGCCGAGACCATGGTGTTCTCGGCGGCGGTGTCGGTCTGCACGTACTGCCCGTCCTGGAGCGCCCAGCTGCCGCCGCCCGTGTGCGTCCACTGCGAGGCGTCGCCGGAGAAGTCGTCGCTCAGCAGCGTTTCGCCGGCCGCGCCGGTCACCTTCACGTCGTCGTACGCCGCGCCGGTGGCCCAGGTGGACAGTCCGACGGCGCCGGTGATGGGGCCCTGGAGGGACGGGGTCCCGGTAGCCGTGGACGGCACCACCCGGTCACCCACGTTCGTCATGAACAGCTTCTGGACCTCGTAGTTGGCCGAGTTCCAGGAGGCGTGGTTGTTGAACCACACCATGTCCGGACTCCACTGCACATAGTCCTCGTTCGCGAACAGCGGCGCGTAGGAGGCGAGCTTCACGACGTCCGCGTTGCGTTCCAGGCCGGTCATGAAGGCCGCCTCGGCGAGGCCGTTCTTGAAGGCGTTGCCCCAGGAGGCGTACTCGCCGAGGAAGACCTTGGGACCGCCGCGGTCGTAGGTGTCGTAGCGGTCGTTGTTCTGGAGGAACCACTGCGGGCTGTTGTAGTAGTGCTCGTCGACCATCGCGACGTCCGCGTCCCGGTTGAGCTGCCAGGCCGCGTCGAAGGTCGAACCCGCGTCGTCGGGACCGGAGTTGGAGATCAGGGTGACGTCCGGGTACTTCGCCTCGATCGCGGTGCGGAACTGCTCGAAGCGGGCGAAGAACTCGACGGGCAGGTTCTCCTCGTTTCCGACCTCGAGGTGGGTGAGGTGGAAGGGCTTGGGGTGGCCCATCTGCGCGCGCTTCTTGCCCCAGGTGGAGGTGACCGGGCCGTTGGCGAACTCGATGAGGTCCAGGGTGTCCTGGATGTGGCGCTTCAGGAGCGCGTCGTCGACGACCGCCTTGTTCTGGCCGCAGCCGGTCACCAGGGCCGGCACGACGGGCAGCGGCATCGCCCCGACGTCCTCGGCGAAGCGGAAGTACTCGTAGTAGCCGAGGCCGTAACTCTGGTTGTAACCCCAGAAGTTGGAGTTGGTGGCGCGCTCCTCGACGGGCCCGACGGTGTCCTTCCACTGGTAGGAACGGGCGCGCTGCCAGTCGGAGGCCTCGCTGTAGTCCTGCATGGAGCCGGTGTTGACCAGACATCCGCCGGGGAAGCGCACGAAGCCCGGATCCAGGGCGGCGATCTTCTCGGCGAGGTCCTTGCGCAGACCGTTGGGCTCGTTCTTGTACGTGTCACGGGGGAACAGGGACACCATGTCGAGGGCGACCGCGGCCGAGGAGGCCACCGACAGACGGCCGGCACTGCTGGTGCGGGCGCCGGTGAAGGTCGCCCGGTACTGGACCCAGCCGCCCGTGCGCACGGCGACCTTGCGGGCGGTCGCCAGCGCGCCGTCGGCGTCCTGAAGGCTCACGGTGAGCGTGCTGCCGCTCTCGGCGCGGACCCACACGGAGAAGTCGTACTTCTTGCCCTGCTCGACCCGGACGCCGGTGTTGTAGCCGGTGTTGGTCACGGAGGAACCGGCGGCCAGCGACAGGTAGTCCCGGTTGCGCTGGTTGAGTCGGCCGGCGTCGTTCAGGACCTGCGCGGTGCCGTCGACCGTCCAGGAGGTCAGCGGGGTGTACGACCGGTTGTCGACGGTGGAGTACTCGAAGGACCGGTTCTGCACGAGTTCGGCGTACAGGCCGCCGTCGGCCGCCCGGTTGATGTCCTCGAAGAAGACCCCGTACATCGTGTCGTCGATCTTCGCGCCCTTGGCGGTGGGATCGACGGTGATGGCGTAGTCGGTCACGGACTCGGCGTGCGCCGGGAGGGGGACGAGGGCGGTGGCCGTCAGGAGGGCGGTGGTCGTGAGGCCCAGTCTCCAGCGGGTGCGGGTGGTGCTGCGTGACATGAATACTCCGCGGCTCGGTAAGGCGAGTTGTTCGAAATATCAGACGATGATCAGCACTTCGAACGGCAAGATAGGGAGGGGGCCGGGACGCGTCAATGGGGCGTGCAGCAGCGAAAGTGTCGGAAGCGAGGAACGCATGGATGAGTTCCGGCCAGTGCCGGACGCCCTGGCCTACCTCCTGGGCAGCTGGCGGGTGACCCGGTCGGTACGGGACCGGGCGAGCGGCGCCGAGGGCCGCTTCACGGGCGTCACGGTGTTCGGCGCCCTGGACGAGGGCGGGCTGCTGCACGAGGAGTCCGGCACGTTCGTCTGGCTCGGGGTCCCCCGGCCCGCCGAGCGCACCCTGCGCTTTCTGCCGGGGTCGACGCCCGGCACGGCGGACGTACGGTTCGCCGACGACCGCCCCTTCCACGATCTGGACCTGAGGACCGGGCGGCACATCGCCGACCACCCCTGCTCCGCCGACCTCTACCGGGGCGAGTTCACCGTCCGGGACGCGGACCACTGGCGGACGGTCTGGCGTGTGGCGGGCCCCGCCAAGGACCTGTCGCTCACCACCGACTACGCGCGGGTGGGCTGAGCCGAGGCCCCTTCGATGCGGAGGTTCCAGCGACCGGCCCGGCCGGTGACCGTGGTCGTCGACAGCGGACGCACATCGATGTTCCAGTACGTCGCGGGCGGCGCCTTCAACGCGTACACCAGGGCCGCGCGGATCACGCTCGGCTCGGCGACGGCGACGATGCGGCCACCGTCGCCCACCGGCCGGGTGTCGAGCCAGCCGGCGACCCTGGTGATGAACGCGAACAGCGACTCGCCGCCGTGCGGGGTGGCGAGCGGGTCGGAGAGCCAGGCGTCCACGGCCTCCGGCTCGCGGGCCATCGCCTCGCCCAGCGTGAAACCGCGCCAGCGGCCCATGTCGCAGTCCCGCAGGGCGAGCTGCACCAGCGGGGCGTAACCGAGCGCGTCCCCGGTGGCGCGGCTGCGCGGAGTCGGTGAGCAGTAGCGCAGCTCGGCCGCCGCGAGCGGCAGCAGGGCGTCGGCCACCTGCAGCACCTCACCCCAGCCGTCCTGGTCCAGCGGCCGGTCGTCCTCGAAGCGTTCCGCGAGCAGCGCGGAGCTGCGAGCGGCGGCGACGAACGTGACCCGAAGTGGCATGCGGTGATGGTGAGCCGCGTAACTGCGCAGGTCAAGGGGTGTTGGCCGACGGCTGGAAGAAAACCTACCGACGGGTGTGGACCTGCCGGACAAGTCGCCAGAAAACCGTGTCCCCCACACGGTGTCCGGATCACGCCGTCCCATCGCGCCGCCCCGCGCACGCGGCTCGGCTCACTCCGACCGCTCGTTCCGGCCCGCTTCACCCCAGCCCGTTCACGCCGGCGCGGGCTTCGCGAAGATCAGCGCCATCCACTGGTCCGGCTTCTCCAGCGCCTCGAAGCCGACCTGCCGGTAGACCCCGTGCGCGTCGTGCGTGGCCAGCAGGATGCGGCGCAGCCCGTGCGCCCGCAGGTGGTCGCGGACGGCGGCGACGAGAGCCGTCCCGAGACCCTTGCCGCGCGCCGCCGGGTCCACGTACACGTCGCACAGCCACGCGAACTCCGCGAGGTCGGTCACGACCCGCGCGTAGGCGACCTGCTCCCCCGACGCGGTGTCGTAGACGCCGAAGTTCAGCGACCCGGCGATCGCCCGCTCCTGCCTCTCCCGCTCACGTCCGAGCGCCCAGTACGCGTCCGTGGACAGCCAGCGGTGCACACGATCGACGTCGATGCGGGCGGAGTCGGCGGAGATCTCATAGCCCTCGGCGAGGGGCGGAACGGCGTTCATGGCATCCATGGCAGTCATGGCCGGATCCTCACAGTGCGGCGATCGTCATGTCGAACGCTTTCCGGGGAACACCTCGTCGCACGCCGCCCGAAGCCGCCGCACCCCCTCCGCGATCTCCTCCGTCCCGGCGACGGCCGCGAAACTCAACCGCACCTGGGCGGCCGGGGGTTCGGCACTGAAGTACGGGCGGCCCGGGGTGAGGGCGACGCCCGCGCGCAGGGCGGCCGCCGTGAACGCGCTCTCGTCGCCGCCGTCGGGCAGCCGCAGCCACAGGTGGTAGCCCCCGGACGGGATGTGCGGGAGGGCCAGTTCGGGCAGCCGCAGCCGCAGCGCGGAGGTCATCGCGTCCCGCCTGACCCTCAACTCGGCGGCGATGGAACGCAGATGACGCGGCCAGGCGGGCGAGCCGACGAGTTCGAGGGCCGCCTCCTGGAGCGGGCGGGGCACGAAGAAGGTGTCGACGACCTGAATGGCGCGCAGCCGTTCCAGGACCGGGCCACGGGCGGCCAGCGCGCTGACCCGGAAGCTCGGCGAGGTCGCCTTGGTCAGCGAGCCGACGTGCACGACGACGCCGTCGGGATCGTCGGCGATGAGCGGGCGCGGCAGCTGCCCGGCGTCCTCGTGCGCGAGCCGCCGCACGAAGTCGTCCTCGACGACGAACGCGCCCGCCTCCCGCGCGATGCGCAGCACCTGCGCGCGCCGGTCGGGGGCGAGGACGGCGCCGGTCGGGTTCTGGAACAGCGGCTGGCAGACGAAGACCCGGGCGCCGGTCGCCCGGAAGGCGTCGGCGAGCAGCTCGGGCCTGACCCCGTCCGGGTCGACCGGGACCGGCACGGGGCGCAGCCCCGCCGCCCTGGCGATGGCGAGCATGCCCGGGTAGGTGGGCGACTCGACGAGCACCGGCGCTCCGGGCGGCGCGAGGGCTCGCAGGGCGGTGGTGAGTGACGTCTGGCCTCCCGCGCTGACCAGCACCTCGGCCGCGGTGACGGACCCGCCGATGGTCCGCGCGAACCACTCGCGCAGCTCGGGCAGGCCCTCCATGGGCGGCCTGCCCCATGCGCCCGGCCGCCGCCCGGCCCGGGCCAGGGCGGCGGCCATCGCCCGTTCCGGCTGCAACGAGGGGTGCAGATAGCCGCCGTTGAACTCGATCACGCCGGGTGGCGGCGCGGCCAGCGACACGGTGACGCCGGAGGCGTCCACCGAGCGCGGGACGAGGTCGGCGGCGCCGTCCGCGCTCAGCGCGACCTCCTGCCAGGAGGTGTCGCCAGCGGGGGCGGCGCTCGCCCGCGCCGGTCGGGCCCGGAAGGCGCCCGCGCCGGGCCGGGTGACCACCAGCCCCTCGGCGGCCAGCTGCGCGAGAGCCCGCGAGACGGTCACCGGGCTCACCCTGAACCGTTCGACCAGGGCGCGGCTCGACGGGAGCTTTCCACCGGGAGAGTAGCGGTCGAGCTCTTGCCGCAGCCGATCCGCCAGTTCACCCACACTGCTACGCTCTTGCATGAAGACACAGAGTAGCGCTACCGAGCGGCAGGCGATAGCGGTCAGCACCCCGGTCGACGCACAGCCCGGCACACGGGCCGAGCCACCGGCCGACACACCGGCCAACTCACGGGCCGACCGCCTCGCCGGCGCCCCGCAGGCGAGTAGCTTCGGTACCCTCCTGGCCGCCCTCGGTGTCGTCGCCTTCTCCCTGACCTTCCCCGCGACCGCCTGGGGTCTGGAGGGGTTCGGCCCCTGGTCGCTGGTCGCCGTGCGCAGCGTCCTGGCCGCGCTGATCGCGGGCGGGTGTCTGCTGGCCCTGCGCGTCCCGCCGCCCGCCCGGCGGCACTGGGCGGGACTCGCCGTCGTGGCCGCCGGGGTCGTCGTCGGCTTCCCGCTGCTCACCACGCTCGCCCTGCGGACGTCCACCACCGCGCACGCCGCCGTCGTGGTCGGCCTGCTTCCGCTGACGACGGCGCTGCTGTCCGCCCTGCGCATGGGGACCCGCCCCTCCCGCACCTTCTGGGCGGCCGCGCTGGCGGGTGCCGCGGCCGTGGTGGCGTTCACCGTGCAGCAGAGCGGCGGGGCCCTGACCACCGCCGATCTGTATCTGTTCGGGGCGCTGCTGGTGTGCGCGGCCGGCTACACCGAGGGCGGCCGGCTGGCCCGGGTCATGCCGGGCTGGCAGGTCATCGGCTGGGCGCTGGTGTTCTGCCTGCCGCTCACCGTGCCCGGCGCCGCGCTCGCCCTGACCCATGAACCCGCGCAGCTGACCGCGCACAGCGTGGCCGGACTGCTGTGGGTCGCGGCGGGCTCGCAGTTCCTCGGCCTGGTCGTCTGGTACCGGGGCATGGCGATCATCGGCATTCCGAAGGCCAGCCAGTTGCAGTTGGCCCAACCCCTGCTCACACTGGTGTGGTCGGTGCTGCTGCTGGGCGAGCACCTCACGCCCGCCGCTCCGCTGACGGCCGCCGCCGTGCTCGTCTGCATCGCCGTCACACAGCGGGCGCGCGGCTAGTCACGGCAGACGTACCGTCGCACCCGGTGAGGAGGCCTCGCAGATGCGCGCAACCAAGGGCGACCAGTTCGTCCAGCACGGCAGGGTGGTCGGCCAGCACGACAAGGTCGGCGAGATCGTCGAAGTCATGGGCCAGGGAGGAAATCCCCCGTACCGCGTCCGCTTCACGGACGGGCATGTGGGCGTGTGCTCGCCCGGCCCCGACACCGAGATCCGTCACAGGACCACCGAGGAACAGCGGTAGATCAGCGCGGGGGCTCCGCCGGCTGCCGGTAGTGGTCGGCGACCACCCGCGCCATCGCCCCGATCCGGTCCGTCCGCACGTCCTTGGCGGCGAAGAAGACATGCCCGCGCACCTGGGGGTGAGCGGCGGCCAGATCCAGATGGTCCGACAGCTCGGCCGGGTTCTGCCAGGCCGCGGGCTGCGCCGGGTCGCCCGCCCGGTACAGGGCCTCGCCGAGATAGAGGCGGGTGCGGCTGCCCTTCGCCACCTCCGCCCACCAGGGCACGAGCTTGGCGTAGTCGGCGACCGACAGCCCGATGTTCCAGTAGAGCTGCGGGACGACGTAGTCGATCCAGCCCTCCCGCACCCACTTCCGGGTGTCCGCGTGGATGTCGTCGTACGACTGGAGCGCCCGGGTGTCCGAGCCGCGCGAGTCGGTGGAGGCGTTGCGCCACACCCCGAAGGGGCTGATACCGAACTGGGTGCCGGGCCGTACCTCCTTGATCCGGGCGGCCGTCTCCAGCACCAGCCGGTCGACGTTGTCGCGCCGCCAGGCCGCCCGGCTGGGGAAGGCGCCGCCGTAGGTGTCGTACGCGGCCCCGTCGTCGAAGGTCTGGCCGGCCACCGGGTACGGATAGAAGTAGTCGTCGAAGTGCACGGCGTCCAGGGGGTACTTCTTCACGGCGTCGAGGATGGCGTCCTGGACGAAGGCGCGGACCTCGGGCAGTCCGGGGTTGTAGTAGAGCTTCCCGCCGAACGAGATCACCCACTTCGGATGCCTGCGCGCCGGGTGGGAGGCGACGAGCCTCGAGGGGTCGTCGTGGGTCGCGACCCGGTAGGGGTTGAACCAGGCGTGCAGCTGCAGGCCCCGCGCGTGCGCCTCCGTGACGGCCGTGCCCAGCGGGTCCCAGCCCGGTGACCTGCCCTGGGTGCCGGTGAGCACCTGCGACCACGGCTCGTACGGGGAGGGCCACAGCGCGTCCGCCGTGGGCCGCACCTGGAAGATCACCGTGTTGAGCCGCCGGCTCACCGCCAGGTCGAGCATGGCGATCAGTTCGGCGCGCTGCGCGGCGGCGGTCAGGCCGGAGCGGGACGGCCAGTCGCGGTTGCCGACGGTCGCCAGCCACATCCCCCGCATCTCGGTCGCCGCCCGCCGTTCCCCCACGGGAGCGGCCGCCGCGCCCGTCGTGGTGAACGTCGACAGCGCTGCCAGCGCGAACGCCCGCCGGGTCAGTCGCCCCATCGCACACATCCCCACACACTCTGCGGATCCGCTCGGTCACGGATCGTTTCGCGCTCCAGCATGCCTCCACCCCGACGATCGATCATCGATACTTGCTAGTAACGTGCACGATCGGAGCAGGGCGACCGGAACCCGGCCGACCTGCCCCTGCCATCTGAGTCAGCGCGGCGAAAGGGACTGATGTGACGGGCACCCCAGCGGGAGATCTCTCACGGGTCGGAGTGGTGGGCTGCGGCCAGATGGGAGCGGGCATCGCAGAGGTCTGCGCCCGCGCCGGTCTCGACGTGAAGGTCGCCGAGACCACCGGCGAAGCCCTGGAGATCGGCCGTACCCGGCTGTTGAACTCCCTGGCCAAGGCCGCCGAGCGCGGCAAGATCTCCGAGGAGGAGCGGGACGCCACCCTCGCGCGCCTCAGCTTCACCACCGATCTCGGCGAGTTCGCCGACCGTGACCTGGTCATCGAGGCCGTGGTCGAGAACGAGCAGGTCAAGACCGAGATCTTCCAGGTCCTCGACCAGGTCGTGACCCGTCCGGACGCGATCCTCGCCTCCAACACCTCCTCCATCCCGCTGGTGAAGCTGGCGGTCGCCACCTCGCGGCCCGACCACGTCGTCGGCATCCACTTCTTCAACCCGGCTCCGGTGCAGCAGCTCGTCGAGCTGATCCCGGCGCTGACCACCTCCGAGGGCACGCTCAGCCGGGCCCAGCTGTTCGCCGAGAAGGTGCTGGGCAAGCACGCGATCCGCGCCCAGGACCGGTCCGGTTTCGTCGTCAACGCGCTGCTGATCCCCTACCTGCTCTCCGCGATCCGGATGTTCGAGACGGGCATCGCCAGCCGCGAGGACATCGACAACGGCATGGAGATGGGCTGCGCCCACCCGATGGGCCCGCTGAAGCTGTCCGACCTGATCGGCCTGGACACCGTCGCCTCGGTGGCGCAGAGCATGTACGACGAGTACAAGGAGCCGCTGTACGCCGCTCCCCCGCTGCTCCAGCGCATGGTGGACGCGGGCCGGCTGGGCCGCAAGACCGGCTCGGGCTTCTACGCCTACTGATCACCCACCGTGTTCCGCACGGGCCCGGCGTTCCTCGGAGCGCCGGGCCCGCGGCATTCACACGCCGTGTGCGTCGCGGGTCCGCATATGCCTCGCGCACACTCTCCTCACCGGCCCACCAGGCGAGTTCACTCATCATGCGCATGCAAGGGATGTGAGACGACTACGGAAAGGAGCGGACACGTGACCGCCGACCCCGAGCATCCCGTCGTTCATGGAGAAGTCGCGGAGTTACGTCGCCGGCTCGATGTGGCCTACGCCCGCGTCGAGGGCGGACTCGCCCTGCTGTCCCACCGCACCGAGGAGACCGCCAAGGAACTGGACGCGCTGAACACCCGCATGATCTCGCTGGAACACGCACGCTGGCCGCTGCCCTCGCTCGCGGCGCTCACGGCCCTGGGAGCACTGGTCGCCACGGTCTGGCAGGCGCTGGCCCACTGAGCCTCCGCTAGCCCTCGGCGAGCCTGAGGTGGTGCAGCAGCATCAACGCGGCCGCCATGTTGGCGGCCGGGACCTCCCCCCGGGCGACCAGGTCGGGAACGACCTTGAGGGGAACCCATTCCCGGCGGTCCGACTCGAAGTCGTCCACCGGGTGTCCCACGTACTCGCCGTGGTCCGACCAGTAGATGTGATGGACGGCGTCGGTGAGCCCGTTGGACGGCTCCACGCTCATCAGGTGGTGCAGCGGCCCCGGCCGCCAGCCGGTCTCCTCCTCGAGCTCCCTGGCGGCCGCGCGGGCGATGTCCTCGCCGTCCTCCACGACGCCCGCCGCGAGTTCCCATCCCCAGCTGTCGGTGATGAAGCGGTGGCGCCACAGCAGGAGAACCTCGTTGGCCCGGTTCACGACCGTCGCGACCGCCACCGGCCTCAGCCGTATGAGGAAGTGGTCGAGGTGTCGGCCGTCCGGCAGCTCCACATCTGCCAGGTTGACGCTGAACCAGCGGTTTTCATACACAGTTTGTTCGTTCTGTTTCGTCCACTGCACGGTTCTGCCACCTTCCGTCGAGTGAGTGGCAATATCGCAGCAGGAACTATGCAGCGTCGGCGAAGCTGCCGGTGTCGGCGCCCGTGCAGGTGTCGTGACGGTGTAGGTGACAGTGCAGAGGTCGGTGTCGGTGGTCGGATGCCGGTCGGATACCCCGCTGCGCCCCGCCTACAGCGGTACGCGCAGTGCCCCGTCGATGAGTTCGGCGGCCTCGGCCGTGCCCGCGCAGCCACTGCGCACCAGATGCTCGCGCACCGCCCGGAGTCTGTCGCGCAGGCGCTGGGACTCCATTCCCCGGGCCTGTTCGGCCATCTGCACCGCGGTGACCACCGCCTTGTCGGTGTTGCCCTGACGGAGTTCGATCGTGCTGAGCATGGCGAGCCGGTGCACCCGCCCCCGGTCGTGCGCCGGGGTGTCGACGGCGGCCGCGGCGTGCTCGGCGGCGGCGGTGAGGTCGCCGAGGCTGAGCAGCGCCTCCGCCACCTGGACGTTGACCAGGCCCGGTTGGACATAGCCGGTCTCGTCGGGCTCGTGTCCGCGCCGGATGTGATCGGCGGCGGTCTCCGCACGCCGGATGCACGACAGGGCGCTCGTGCCGTCGCCGAGATGGGCGTACGCCTTGGCCTGCATCGCGTACAGGTCGGAGGCGAGGGCGGGCGTGATGTGCCGGCCCGCCGCCCGCAGCGCGGCCTCCGCGAAGGCGACGGCCTGCCGGTACTCCCGCATGAACAGCGACTGGTTGACGAGGAGGGCTATCACGTACGCCCCGAGTCCCCGGTCCCCACTGGCCTTTGCCAGTCGCAGCGCCTGGTGGAAGTAGCGCTGGGCGAGACCGTGCGCGTCCGAGTCGTAGGCGCAGATCCCGGCGACCGCGACCAACCCGCCGGTGGCCCGGTGCAGTTGACGACCCGTCTCGTCGGTGTAGCCGCCGCGCAGCAGGGGCGCCGCCTCCGCGTTGAGGAAGCCGACGATACGGCTGCGGGTCGCGATGCCGCCCGCCTTGCGGTACATCTGCTCGTAGTGGGCGCGGGCGGCCCGCAGCATCTCGAGGTCGGCCGAGGTGACACGATGCCGGCCGCCCCGGGAGACGTCGACGTCCTCCGGCGGGTTCTCCCACTCCCACACCGGCATCACGGCCGGCGTGCCGGTGACGGCGGGCGCCCCCAGGAGGTGCGGGCGCTGCTGCTCGTCGGAGCGCCACAGGGCGGTGGCCCGCTCGACGAAGCCGGAGAGCGAGGTGCCGTGCGGGCCGGCCGGTTCGCCCGGCACGCCGAGGCCGATGTCGTCCAGGGTGACCGGCCGGTGCAGCCGCCCGGCGAGCACCTCGCAGATCAGGTCGGGTACCTGGCCCCGCGGCCGTTGGCCCTTCAGCCACCGGGCCACCGCCGTGTGCTCGTACCGCAGCGCGAGTCCGCGAGCCCGTCCGGCCTGGTTGACGTGGGCGGCGAGGCCCGCGTGCGAGACGCCCGCCTCGTCCAGGATCGCGTCGAGCAGAGTGTTGGGCTGCATGGGTGCCCCCCGGTGCCTCGGTGCCGTCAGAGTAGTGGGTCCGCTCTCACACGGGGTGTGATCTCACACGGGGTGTGAACGGAGTACGCGCATTCGCAGGGTGCGCGCGCTGTCGCGGAGCGTTCCCGGTCGGTTGACTGGAACGCCTCGCAAGAGGTTCGCCGGGCCGTCGGCTCCCCCCTCATAAAGCGACGGCCCGGCGGTGCGGTGCGGTCCGCGGGTCGGGCGGACTATCGGCGCGTTGTCGGCTGCGGGTGTGTCGTGGCTGGTCGCGCGGTTCCCCGCGCCCCCCAGGGGCTGGACGCGCGGTCGTTCTCCAGTGCCAGCAGGGCGATGTCGTCCGTGGGTCTGCCGGCCGTGTGGCGCAGGAGTGCGGCCAGGATCGTGCGGAGGATCTGCTGGGGGGAGACGGGATGATCGTGCGCCGCTTTGATGAGCGCCTCCGGCAACGAGAAGAACCTGCCCCGGGCGTCCCTCGCGTCCTCCGCGCCGTCCGTGAAGAGGACGAGGGACTCGCCACGGAGCAACCGCCCGCAGGGCGTGGCGGGCAACTCCGCCGGCAGGGGGAACGGGCCGAGGGGCGGCAGCGGGTCCGCCCGCGACGACGGCCGCACGCTCGTGCCGCTCAGCAGATACGGCCACGGATGCCCGCAGTTCAGGACGTGCAGCTCGCCGTCCTCCCGGATCTCCAGCACCAGCACGGTGACGAACTCCTCCGTCACCGTGGCGTCGGCGGTGTCCCGGGCCCGTTCGCGCAGATGCCGCTCCAGGGCACGCTCCAGGCGGCGCAGGACACGGCCGAGGTCGGGCTCGTCGTGGGCCGCCTCGCGGAAGCTGCCTAGGAGGGCGGCGACGGTGCCGAGCGCGGGGAGCCCGTGCCCGCGGACGTCGCCCATCACGACCCGCACACCGTGCTCGGTGGCGATCACCTCGTACAGGTCGCCGCCCACGCTCGCGCCCCGGTCCGCGGAGAGCTGGGCGGCCGCCGCGTTCAGCCCCGCGACGCGCGGCGGCGGCGGACGCAACAGCACGCTCTGCGCGGCCCCGGCCACCCGCCGCGCCTGCTTCAGCTCACGCACCAGGGCCTGCCGCATGTGGAGGACCAGCCCGGTGCCGACGGCGAAGAAGACGGCACTGGTGACGATCCTGGCCAGGAGCCCGTCCTGTCGGGCCAGCGGGCAGAACAGCTTGTAGGCGATCGCCAGGGCCCCCCAGGCCGTGGGCAGCCCCAGCGAGAGGGCCCGGCGTAACGGCCGCCCGATGCCGAACATGTCTTTGGTCAACATGTCGTCGGTCAACATGTCGTTGGTCCCCCGTCCAGGCCCCGACAACGCAGATCGGACCGACCCCGAAAGGCCGGTCCGATTCTGTCGAGGTGACGGCCGGAAAAGCCGGATCACCGGAAGATCTCACCCGAAGGAGTGAGGTGACCGAGGGAGCGCGGACGGCGTCGCCGCCGACCGGGAACGCGGCTCCCCCGGCACCGCACCGACTCCTAACCGCGTAGAACGGCTCCCGTACGCTCGCCCGCCAGGGCGACCGCCGCATCCCGGGCGGCCGACGCCTCGTCGACGGTCAGCGTCCGGTCGTGCGCACGGAAGCGCAGCGCGTACGCGAGCGACTTCCGCCCGTCACCGAGCTGGTCCGCGTTCTCGTAGACGTCGAACAGCCGGATTCCCTCCAGCAGTTCACCCGCGCCTTCGCGCAGCGCCGCCTCCACCTCGGCGTGCGGGACGAACCGGTCGACGACGAGGGCGACGTCCTGCGTGGCCACCGGGAACACCGAGATGCTCGGCGCCTGGGGCGTGTCGTCGCCGACCTGCTCCAACACGTCCAGGTCCAGCTCCATCGCGGAGGTGCGCGAGGGCAGCCCCAAGGCCTTCAGTACCCGCGGGTGCAGCTCACCGGCATGGCCGACGACGCGCTCGGCGCCGTCGACGACGACCAGCAGCACGGCGCACCGGCCGGGGTGCCACGGCCCGTACTGCCCGCTGCGGACGATCAGTTCGGCCCCCGCCTCACGGGCGACGGCACGCGCGGACTCGACGGCGTCGGCCCAGTCCGCCGGACGGCCCTTGCCCCACCAGCCGGCCTGCTCGCGGGCGCCCGCGAGCACGGTGGCGACATGGCGCGGCTGCGCGGGCAGCACGTCGTCCAGCGACGCGAGCTCCTCGTCGGTGGGACGGCGGTCGACGGGCAGGTGCCCGGCGACGCGCTGCTCCTCCTGCGGGAGGAACACCAGCCCGGTCTCGAAGAGCGCCAGGTCGTGCGAGCCCCGGCCGTCGTTGCGGCGCAGGGCGGCCAGCAGGCCCGGCAGCAGCGACGTACGGAGCGCGGGCTCCTCGTCGTTGAGCGGGTTGGTGAGCTTCACGACACGGCGGGCCGGGTCGTCGGCGTCCAGGCCGAGCTGGTCGAAGACCTGCTCGGCGATGAACGGGTAGTTCGGCGCCTCGACGTAGCCGGCGCCGGCCAGCGCGCGCCCGACGCGGCGGTGCAGGCGCTGGCGGTGGGTGAGACCGCGGCCCGAGGGCGGCTTGGGCAGCGTGGAGGGCAGGTTCTCGTAGCCCTCCAGCCGGATGACCTCCTCCGCCAGGTCGTTGACCTCGGCGAGGTCGGGCCGCCAGGACGGGACGGTGACGAGCAGCTCGTCCTGCCCGTACACGTCGCAGCCGATCTCCTGGAGGCGGCGGACGACGGTCTCGCGGCCGTACTCCACGCCCGCGACCTTGTCCGGGTGGTCGGCCGGCATGCTGATCGTGTGCGGGGCGGAGGGGGCGATGATCTCCGTGACGCCCGCGTCGGCCGTACCGCCCGCGAGCAGGACCAGCAGGTCGACCGTGCGCTGCGCGGCGGCCGCCGCGGCCTGCGGGTCGACACCGCGCTCGAAGCGCCTGGACGCCTCGGAGGACAGCTTGTGCCGGCGGGCCGTACGCGCGATCGACACCGCGTTGAAGTGGGCGGCCTCGATGACCACGTCGGTCGTGGAGGCGCCTCCGTTCTCGGCGGCGTCGTGATCGGCGATCTCGGTGTTGGCGCCGCCCATGACACCGGCGAGGCCGATGGGACCGCGGTCGTCGGTGATCACCAGGTCCTCGGCGTGCAGCTCGCGCGTCACCCCGTCGAGGGTGACGATCCGCTCGCCCTCCCCGGCCCGGCGCACGCCGATGGTGCCCTGGACCAGCGAACGGTCGTAGGCGTGCAGCGGCTGGCCGATCTCCATCATCACGTAGTTGGTGATGTCGACGGCGAGGGAGATCGGGCGCATGCCGACCTTCTGGAGCCGGCGCGTCAGCCAGATCGGGGAGCGTGCCTCGGGGCTCAGACCGGTGACGGTGCGGGCGGTGAAGCGGTCGCAGCCCATCGGCTCGGAGACCTGCACCGGGTAGCCGAAGGCGTTCGGCGCCGGTACGTCGATCAGCGCCGGGTCGCGCAGCGGCAGACCGTAGGCGATGGCGACCTCGCGGGCCACGCCTCGGATGGACAGGCAGTCGCCGCGGTTGGCGGTGACGGCGATGTCCAGGACCTCGTCGACCAGCTCGAGCAGCTCGATGGCGTCCTTGCCGACCTCGGTCTCCGGCGGCAGCACGATGATGCCGTGGCTGCCGTCGTCGCCCATGCCCAGCTCGTCGCCGGAGCAGATCATGCCGTGGGAGGTCTTGCCGTACGTCTTGCGTGCGGCGATGGCGAAGTTGCCGGGGAGGACGGCGCCCGGGAGGACCACGACGACCTTGTCGCCGACGGCGAAGTTGCGGGCGCCGCAGACGATCTCCTGGGGCTCGCCGGTCCCGTTGGCGGTGCCGACGTCGACGGTGCAGAAGCGGATCGGCTTCTTGAAGCCCTCGAGCTCCTCGATGGTCAGCACCTGGCCCACGACGAGCGGGCCCTTGAGGTCGGCTCCGAGGGGCTCGACGGTCTCGACCTCGAGGCCCGCCGAGA
Source organism: Streptomyces sp. NPDC102259 (assembly GCF_044766465.1). Lineage (NCBI taxonomy): Bacteria > Bacillati > Actinomycetota > Actinomycetes > Kitasatosporales > Streptomycetaceae > Streptomyces > Streptomyces sp. NPDC102259. The sequence continues at coordinate 220,101 of NZ_JBIWMA010000005.1, forward strand.
CGAGCTTGGCCTGCACGTCACGGCCGGTCTCGGTGGCCGGCAGGTCGACGTACTCCCGCAGCCAGGAAAGCGGGACCCGCATCAGATCTCCATCCCGAACGGCCGGGTGAACCGGACGTCACCCTCGACCATGTCTCGCATGTCTTCGACGTTGTGGCGGAACATCAGCATCCGCTCGATGCCGAACCCGAAGGCGAACCCGCTGTACTTCTCCGGGTCCACGCCGCAGGCGGCCAGCACCTTGGGGTTGACCATGCCGCAGCCGCCGAGCTCGATCCAGCCCTCGCTGGAACAGGTCCGGCAGGGGCGGTCGGGGTTGCCGACGGACTCGCCGCGGCAGACGTAACACACCATGTCCATCTCGGCGGACGGCTCGGTGAAGGGGAAGAAGTTCGGCCGCAGCCGGGTCTTCATGCCTTCGCCGAACAGCGACTGGACCATGTGGTCCAGGGTGCCCTTGAGGTCGGCCATGGTCAGGCCCTCGTCCACGGCCAGCAGCTCGACCTGGTGGAAGACCGGGGTGTGCGTCGCGTCCAGCTCGTCGGTGCGGTACACGCGGCCGGGGCAGATCACGTACACCGGCAGCTCACGGCCGAGCAGCGAGCGGATCTGGACCGGCGAGGTGTGGGTGCGCAGCACGACACCGGACTCGGTGCCGCCCTGCGGGCCCTGCACGAAGAACGTGTCGGCCTCGCCGCGGGCCGGGTGGTCCGGGCCGATGTTGAGGGCGTCGAAGTTGAACCACTCGGCCTCGACCTGCGGGCCCTCGGCGACCTCGTAGCCCATGGCCACGAAGACGTCCTCGATGCGCTCCGACAGGGTGGTGAGCGGGTGGCGGGCGCCGGCCGGCACGCGGTCGTACGGCAGTGTGACGTCCACCGCCTCCTCGACCAGCACGCGCTGGTCGCGCTCGGCCTCCAGCTCCTCCTGGCGGGCGGCGAGGGCCTTGTTCACCGCGCCCCGGGCCTGGCCGACCAGCTTGCCGGCGGCCGCCTTGGCGTGCGGGGGCAGGGCGCCGATCTCGCGGTTGGCCAGGGCCAGCGGCGACGTGCCGCCGGTGTGGGCGACCTTGGCCTCCTGGAGTGCGTCGAGGGAGTCCGCGGCGGCGAAGGCGGCGAGCGCCTCGTCCCGCATGCGCTCGATCTCTTGCGGTTTCAACGCCTCGACCTCTACCGGGTCGTACGACTTATTCGGTGCCGACATCTCTTCCCGTGCTTCCGATTGGCTGGCTGAAGGTCCCCGTCACCGACTCACGCAGAGGTCAGAGGGCCGTCCATGGGACACAAAGGTGCCAAAGGCCGAGTCTAACGGGGTGAAGGTGTGCGCATGCGCCCGCGGGCCGCCCGGCAGGTTCTCAGGTGAGATACGCCGGGACGCTCACGGGCAACGTAAATCGGAACTCGGCGCCGCCGCCGGGGGCGCGGCCGACCGTGATGATGCCGCCGTGGGCTTCGACGATGCCCTTGACGATGTACAGCCCAAGGCCCGTGCCGCCGCGCTTGCTGCCCCGCCAGAAGCGGGTGAAGACGCGGTTCATGGACTCCTCCGGGATGCCTGCGCCCTCGTCGCTCACGGTGACCGATGTGCCGGTGTCCTCTCCCTCACGGGGAGAGGCGGCGGGCGTGATGTCGATCGTGACGGTTCCCTCGCCGTGGCGCACCGCATTTTCGATGAGGTTGCTGAGGACCTGGTCGACCTTGTCGGGGTCGGCCCACAGGGCGGGCAGCGGCTGTTCGAGGCGCAGCAGGAACCGGTCGGCCGGCTGTCCGGCCGCGACGTAGGCCTGGATGTGCCGTCCCACGGCCGCGCCCATGTCGACGGGCTGGCGGCGCAGCTCCAGCCGCCCGGAGTCGATGCGCGAGATGTCGAGCAGCTCGGCGATGAGGCGGGTGACCCGGTCGGCGTCGGCGTCGACGGTCTCCAGCATCAGCCGCTTCTGGTCGTCGGTGAACCTCGACCACTTGGCGAGCAGGGTGGCGGTGAAGCCCTTGACCGAGGTGAGGGGCGAGCGCAGCTCGTGGGCGACGGTGGCGATGAGCTCGGCGTGGCTGCGTTCGGTGCGCCGCCGGGCCTCGGTGTCGCGGATCGAGACGACGACCCGGCGGACCGGTCCGGTGGGTTCGCCGCGGACGTACCGCACGGTGACGAGCACCTCGCGGCCGCCGGGCAGCAGCAGGTTGCGCTCGGGCTGTCCGACCCGGATGGCGAGGCCGCCGTAGGGGTCGGTCAACTGCCACCAGCGGCGGCCTTCGAGGTCCTCCAGCGGCAGGGCCTTCTCGAGCCGCCGGCCGAGGGCGTCGGCGGCGGAGACGGCGGTGATGCGCTGGGCGGCGGCGTTGAAACAGACGACGTGCCCGTGTTCGTCGGCGACCACGAGCCCGTCGGGCAGGTCGTCGGGGTCGATGCCGAGGCCGGCGAGGTCACCGTCCGGCCGGGGTGCGGCGGCGTCGGGACCGGTCTGCGCATCCCGTGTACCGCTCATGCCGACGCTCATTCCCCGTACCCCACCTCTCAGACGACTGAGGGGCCCCCGAGCTGGTCACCCTACTAGCTCTCGGTGACGGAGCGGCACCCTCCGGAGGCGCGCTGTGCACGGGCCGATGCATAGAGACATACGGCGGCGGCGGTCGCGAGGTTCAGGCTCTCGGCCTTCCCGTGGATCGGAACCCGCACGACGGCGTCCGCGAGGTCCCGGGTCTCCTCGGGGAGCCCCCAGGCCTCGTTCCCGAACACCCACGCCGTGGGCCCGCCCATCGTCCGCTTGTCCAGCTCGTCGTCGAGGTCGTCGTCCCCGGCGCCGTCGGCGGCGAGGATCCGTACCCCGGCGTCCTTCAGCCCGGCCACGGCCTGTTCGACGGGGACCCCGACCGCCACGGGAAGGTGGAAGAGGGAGCCCACGGAGGCACGGACGGCCTTGGGGTTGTAGAGGTCGACGGAGGCATCGGTCAGTACGACGGCGTCGGCGCCCGCGGCGTCCGCGCACCGCAGGACGGTGCCGGCGTTGCCGGGGTCGCGCACATGGGCCAGTACGGCGACCAGCTTCGGCCGGGCGGCGAGGATCTGCTCGAAGGGCGTGTCCAGGAAGCGGCAGACCCCGACGAGCCCCTGCGGGGTGACGGTGGTGGAGACGTCCTCGATGACCTGCTCGTCGGCGAGGTGCACCCGGGCCCCGGCGGCGCGGGCCTCGCCGACGATGTCGGCGTAGCGCTCCGCGGCCTCGACGGTGGCGAACAGCTCCACGAGGGTCGCGTCGTCGCCGTCGGCCCGATGCGCGGCCGCCTCCCGGACGGCCTGCGGCCCCTCCGCGAGGAACAGCCGTTCCTTCCCCCGGAAGTTCCGCCTGGCGAGCCGCCGGGCGGCGGCGACCCGGGGCGAACGGGGGGAGATCAGCTCGGGGCTGGCGGGGGGCATGTGGTTCACCTTCGGTATCTGTGCGGCCGGCTTGGCAGCGGGGGCGACTGCGACCCCCGAGGGGCGCGGGGCTCTATCGATGTGCGGCTCCGCCGCGTGGGCGCGACCGGCCACCGACAGCCCGCACCCGAACGACCGCCGGAACGGGCAAGCAGCAAAGGACCCGCAGGCTGAAACCTGCGGGTCCTTCAGTCACGTCGGCCTAGAGCCGGCGCAGCGTCACGCGGCCTTGGGCGCGTTCACGTCCGCCGGGAGGGCCTTCTGCGCGACCTCGACCAGCGCGGCGAACGCGGTGGCGTCGTTCACGGCCAGCTCGGCCAGGATCTTGCGGTCGACCTCGATGTTCGCCGCGTTCAGACCCTGGATGAAGCGGTTGTACGTGATGCCGTTGGCGCGGGCAGCGGCGTTGATGCGCTGGATCCACAGCCGACGGAAGTCGCCCTTGCGCTTCTTGCGGTCGTTGTAGTTGTAGACCAGCGAGTGGGTGACCTGCTCCTTGGCCTTGCGGTACAGGCGCGAACGCTGACCGCGGTAGCCGGAGGCCGCCTCGAGGATCGCCCGGCGCTTCTTGTGGGCGTTGACTGCCCGCTTGACGCGTGCCACTTGTTTAACTCCTTGTAGCGGGGTCGTGGTGGGACTCACACGACCCGGAATCGATTGGGTCCCGGTCTGAGGTCAGGCGCGCATCGACGCGCCCGACGTCACTTGCCGAGAAGCTTCTTGATCTTCGCGGCGTCGCCCGGGGCCATCTCGGCGGTGCCGGTGAGGCGGCGCGTCACGCGGGACGACTTGTGCTCGAGCAGGTGGCGCTTGCCGGCGCGCTCACGGAGCACCTTGCCGGAGCCGGTGATCTTGAAGCGCTTGCTGGCACCGCTGTGCGACTTGTTCTTCGGCATAGCGCCGTTCTCTCCTCGTCGGTGGCGTTCCGGTGCCCGGTCGTGAAACCGGGCACGGTGGAACGTCGCTGGTATCGGTTATGTCCAGGGGACTCGCGTCCCGCGGATCACGCCTCGGCGGAAGCCTCGGCAGGGGCCTCGGCGTCAGCCTCGAGTTCGACGCCGTCCTCGACGTCACCCTCGGCGAGGTCACCCTCGGCGAGGTCGCCCTCGGCGTTCACGGCGTCGGCGTCCGCGGCGTTCTGCGAGCGGCCCGGGTTGGCCTTCGCCTCGGCCTTGCGGGCCTCCTGCGCCTGGCGTGCCTCGGCCATGGCCTCGGTCTTCTTCTTGTGCGGGCCGAGAACCATGATCATGTTCCGGCCGTCCTGCTTCGGGTTCGACTCGATGAAGCCGAGGTCCTCGACGTCCGACGCGAGACGCTGCAGCAGTCGGTAGCCGAGTTCCGGCCGGGACTGCTCGCGACCACGGAACATGATCGTGATCTTGACCTTGTCGCCCTGCTTGAGGAACCGGACGACGTGACCCTTTTTGGTGTCGTAGTCGTGCGGGTCGATCTTCGGCCGGAGCTTCATTTCCTTGATGACCGTGTGCGCCTGGTTCTTGCGCGCCTCACGGGCCTTCATGGCCGACTCGTACTTGAACTTCCCGTAGTCCATGAGCTTGCAGACCGGCGGGCGAGCGCTCGCCGCCACCTCGACCAGGTCGAGGTCGTACTCCTGCGCAAGCTCCAGGGCCTTGGCCAGCGGCACAATGCCGACCTGCTCGCCACTGGGACCGACAAGTCGCACTTCGGGAACGCGAATCCGGTCGTTGATGCGGGGCTCAGTGCTGATGGATCCTCCTTGGTAGCACCACACGGCAGTCTGGCGGACGGCCGCGTAACGTCTGTGTTCGGTAGTTTTATAACCACGCCGAAGCACAAAAAAATGCCCCGAACGATCACATGCGGGGCTCCAAGCACTACCGGAGCACCGCCGCAAGGATCGCGGGGCGCACTACCGGGCGACTCCATCGTCCGTACGGAACGATGGTGGCCGCCTGACCGGGGTGACCCGCCATCCCTGGGGACGGTCGGGTGGGAGTTCGGAGCCTCCACTTGTGGGCCGGATCCGCCTGCTGAGGGGCACGCGTGTCCGACCGGTCGATACACGAGATTACCAGTCGGCGCCAGGAACGGCCAATCGAGCCTCGGTACGAACCCCGGACCGGCCTGCGCCTATCGTGTGGGGCATGAGTGAGACCTCCCCCACCGGCTCCGCCGAGACCCCCGGCACCCCCGACTTCGACGAGATGACCCGCGACATCGCCGAGGTCCCCGCCGTCGAGGTGATCGTGACGGTCGCCGTCAACCTGATGAGCGCCGCGGCCGTGAAGCTGGGCCTCACCGAGGAGGGCGACAAGTACAAGGACCTCGACGAGGCCCGCAAGCTGATCCACGCCCTCGCCGGTCTGCTGGACGGGAGCGCGACCGAGATCAGCTCCTTCCACGCGGCGCCGCTGCGCGACGGTCTGAAGTCGCTCCAGCTGGCCTTCCGCGAGGCGTCGCTCGTCCCGGACGAGCCGGGCCAGGGCCCGGGTGAGAAGTACACGGGCCCGATCTACGGCTGAGCCGTCGGTTCAGCTCTTCACGTACAGGGGCTCGCCCGGAGGCGTCGTCCCGGCCGGCAGCAGTGCCAGGTCGAGGCCGCGCACCAGGCGGGCCCTCAGTGTTTCGTCGGCGGCGAGCCGCTCGGCCACCGCCCGGGCGGCCTCGGCGGGGACGGCGGCCGGATCGAGGACGAGGGCGAGGGTGCCGTCCGCCCGCCCCGGCCCGAGGTGGGCGCTGAGGACCGCCGGTTCGGCGGCCGCGGCGGCCCGTACCGCCGCCCGCACCGCCGGGTCGGCGAGCGGGTCGGTCGAGGTGCGGCCCTCGGCGAGGGCCAGCAGCGCCGGTCCGGTCAGTTCGAAGGCCACCGGTCCGGCCAGGTCGAGGACGACCGTGTCCGCCTTCTCGTGGGCGGCGGCCTGAAGCGCCTGGTGCAGGGGTACGGCGACCGGTCGGGCCTCGGGGTCCCAGCGGGCCAGGGAGTCGGTGGACGTGAAGGCGGGCAGCGCGGTGCGGGCGCCCGCCTTCAGCGTCGGCACCGCCATGTCGCTCGTCTTCTCGCGGCGCAGACCCTTCTCGTCCTCCTCCACCTCGCCGAGCACGGCCACCACGGGCACGAGGAGCCGGGCGCCCTTGAGGGCCGCCAGGACCGGGCCCACGGCGGTGCGGTCCTCGGCCCAGGCGGCCAACGCCGCGCTCAGCCCGGGGTCGGCGGAGCCGTCGTCGTCGGAGAAGCCGGAGTCGGGAATGTTCTTGTTCGCCACGGTCGTCGACCCTATCGGGGGGATGATGCTGGGCTTGTGCGGGGCCCGAAACACGGCGGTGACGACTTTCACGGGATTCTCAGACATCCCTGACGCGCCTCTAACCTCCGTCTAACGGCGCGCACAGTCGGCGGCCCGAGCATCAACGGTCATGGAGTCCTCCAGAGCACGTCGCGACCGCCGCGCTCACCCCTCCCGGCGCCGTCCGCTCCTGCGCACCGCGCTCGCCACGGTCGCCGTCCTGGCGGCGACGGCGGGCGGGACCGTTTATGTGAAGGCACAGGCGCACTCGGGGACGGGAGCCGTATCGTCGTCGTCCTCCGCGACGCCGTCGGCGTCCGGTTCGGGAAGCGGAAAGGTGTCGGTGGAGACGGTGGCGGCGCCCGAGGTGGACCACGACGCGCTGCTGGCGTCCGCGCTGAAGTCGGTGACCGTGCCGGGGGACGCGGCCGTGTCCGCGGCCGTGCTCGACCTGGACTCCGGCGACAACGCCACGTACGGCGAGAACGCCTTCGACACGGCGAGCATCGTCAAGGTGGACATCCTGGCGACGCTGCTGCTCCAGGCACAGGACGCGGACCGGCATCTCACCACTGCCGAGAAGACGTACGCCACCGCGATGATCGAGAACAGTGACAACGACTCGGCGTCGGCGCTGTGGCGGATCATCGGGAAGGCGGAGGGGCTCGACGCCGCGAACGAGCGGTTCGGGCTGACGGACACCGCGGGCGGCGACGACATGCTGTGGGGCCTGACCCAGACCACGGCCGCCGATCAGCTCATCCTGCTCCAGCAGGTCTTCGGGGACGACTCGGAGCTGAGCGAGGCGTCGCGCACGTACCTCAAGGGCCTGATGGGGCAGATAGCCGTCGACCAGCACTGGGGCGTCTCGGCGGCGGCCGACGGGTCCTCGTGGGCGCTGAAGAACGGCTGGCTGGCGCGCAGCACGACCGGGCTGTGGGACATCAACAGCATCGGCCGGGTGACCGTCGACGGCCACGACTGCCTGGTGGCCGTGCTGTCGAACGGCAACGCGACGCAGGCGGCCGGGATCTCGCTGGTCGAGCAGGTGGCGCGGGCGGCGGTGTCGGCGATGCGGGACGCGTCCGCGTCCGCCTCGCCGTCCGCCGAATAGCTAGAGCCCCTCGTAGGCCTCGGGCCGGTCGCGCTCGCGGCGGCCGCGCCACAGGACGACCGCCGTCACCAGCAGCACTCCCCCGGCACCGCCCGCGAGCAGGCCCGCCCAGCCGGCCGTGTCGTCGTCCGCCTTCGGCTTGTCCGGGCCGGAGCCGAAGTACCGCTCGCCGTAGGCCGCGGACTGCAGGCCCTCCGGCTCGAGCCCGGCGGCGGCCTTGATCGCGGCGGCCGGATCGATGAACCCGAAGCCGCGGGAGTCGTCGCGCCCGCCGGTGGGGGCGTTGCGGGCGGTGTCCTCCAGGAGCTTCTTGATCTGGGCCGGAGTGAGCCCGGGGTGGGCGCCCTTGATGAGCGCCACGGCCCCCGAGACGAAGGCGGAAGCGGCGCTGGTGCCCCATCCCTCGTAGTACTTGTGGTCCGGGTCGGCGATGACGACGTCGACGCCGGGCGCGCTGACCGTGGCGTACCAGCGCCGGGTGGAGAAGGAAGCGCGGGTGCCGTAGCGGTCGACGGCGGTCGCGGCGATGACGCCCGGGTAGGCGGCCGGGTAGGAGATGTGGTCGCCCTTCTCGCCGCCGTTGCCGGCCGAGGCGACGACGACCGAGCCCTTCTTCAGCGCGTACTGGACGGCCTCGTCCTCGGCGGGCTCGGGATGGGCGGAGGCGGAGTCGTCGCCCAGGGAGAGGTTGATGACGTCGGCGCCCTGGTCGGCGGCCCAGCGGATGCCCTCGGCGAGGGCGTTGCCGCGGGTGTTGCGGGCCTTGGCGCGCTGCGCGTCGCCGTCCTCCAGGATCACGCGCACGGGCAGGATCTTCGCCTCCGGGGCGATGCCGAGCACACCGTCCGCGTTGCCGTCTCCATGGCCGTGACCGGCGATGATGCCCGCCATCGCGGTGCCGTGGCGGGCCCACGCGCGCTCGCCCGGCCCGGCTCCGAAGCCGACCATGTCCTTGCCGGTGAGCACATTGCCTGCGAGGTCGGGGTGGTCGGCCTCGACGCCGGTGTCCAGGACGGCGACGGTGATGCCCCCGCCCTTGGTGGTCTGCCAGGCCTCCTGGGTGTGCAGGGCCTCCAGGGCCCACTGCTTGGCACGGATGCCGTCGGCGTAGGCGGTGGAGGGCGGCACGAGGGCGACGGCGGCGGCGAGGAGACAGCACAGGAGCCCGGCCCTGCGGGTCGTACGGGTCGTACGGGTGCTCATGAGGGCTGCTCCGAGGGCGTGACGGCGGTCTTGCGCAGGCCGCGCTCGATGCGGTCGGCGAGGCCCTGGGCCTCGTTGCCGAGGCCCGCCTGGGCGGGGGCCGTGGTGGCGCCCGCCGCGGTGGCCGCCGGGGCGGGCTGCGGGGTGTCGACCACACGGCCGTCGGCCCAGCCGGAGACGGCGTAGACGACGACGGGCGCGTCGGTGAGGACGGAGACCGTCCACGCCGCGCGCTGCCCGGCGCCGAAGGCGGCGGCGACGGTGCCCTTGGCTGCGTACGGCCGGGGCATCAGGTCCGTCCGCTCGGCCAGCCCCTCCTTGGTGAAACGGGTGTCGAGCGCACGCATGGCGGCCGCGTCGGCCGTGGTGAACAGCAGGCCCACGGTGGTCACATAGCTCTGGGTGACGTCGGTGTAGGTGGCACGCAGGAGCCGCTGACAGCCGACCGGGGCGAGGGCCTTGAGCAGCAGCGGGTCGAAGGCGTCGGCGCAGCCGCCGTCCGGGGCGACGGCGATCCGTGTCCAGGTGCGGTCGGCGCCGCCGGGACCCGCGCCCTGACCGTCGACCGTGGGCGGGAACAGCTGATCGACCGGCACGTTGTGCCACAGCCCGCCGGCGGTGACGTAGGTGCTGCGCTCGGCGGCGTCCGCCGAGTCCCCGACCAGCCAACTGCCGGTGACCGCACCGCCGATGAGCCCCAGGCCGAGGACGACACAGGCGGCGGCCGTAGCGACGCGTCCCCGCCGGCCGAAGGTCCGGGGCCTGTCCCCGTACCCCTCGGGCCGCGCGAAGGTCACCACGGGCCGGGTGGCGCCGAGGGTGCCGCCCGGGGTCATGGGAGCGCTCCACGAAAGCGACGGATCGGGGCCGCCCGCCATGCCCGGTCCGCTGTCGGTCCGCTGCGGAGCCGTCGGCACGGGGGGCGCGGCAGGGGCGGGCGGCACGGTGAACCCGGGCTGCCGCACGGCCGCGCCGGGGCTCCAGGCCGGCCCGTCGTCCGCCTCCGCCGGGACCGCCCGGGAGTCACCGCGCGGGCCGCCCGCGGCGCCCTCTGCCTCGGTCTCCCGCCGACTCCGCCCGGGCGCGGGCACCCAGCCGCGGGGCAACGGCGACCAGGCGCTCTCGGACCCGGGCGCGTCCGAGGGGGCGCCTGGCGAGCTCGCGGGACGGGAGGCCGGCGGCGGAGGAACGACGGGTCGGGAAGGCGGCGGCGCGACCGGACGGGCGCCCGAGCCGGCGGAGAAGAGGTCGTCCGAACCGGCGGGCCGGGAGCCGTCCGTGCCGGCGGGACGCGTGTCCTCGGGGCCGGTGGGACGGGTGCCCGCGGGAGGGGAGGTCTCGGGGCCGGCGGGGCGGGTGGCATCCCTGTCGGCGGGACGGGGAGCAGTCGTACCGGGGCGGAGGGACGCGCTGCCCGAGCCCTCGGGGCGGGAGTCGTCCGAGGGGGTGGGGCGGGTGGCCGGCCTGGTGGGCCGGGGGGCGCGACGGAAGTCGTGCGGCGGGGCGGGACGGGGGACCTGGGGGGCGGCCGGGCGTTCCTCGGCTCGCGCGGGCGTCCCGGTGTCGTCGCGTCGTGCTGTCTGCGCGGGCGGGGCCGGCTGCGGCGGGGTGTCCGGGAAGCGGGCCGACGCGGGCGGCGGTGGCGGGGGCATGGCGTCCGTGTGCTGGGCCCGCAGGTCGGTGAAGCGGGGGACGGTGCGGAAGAAGGGGGAGCCGGTGTCCGAGGAGGGGAAGTCGGTGTCCGAGGAGGGGAAGCCGTCGCCGACCGTGCCCTCGCCGGCTGTGCCCTCGCCCCGGGTGGTCGCCCGAGCTCCGGCCGGGCCGGCGGACCCTCGACGCCCGCCCTGCGGCTCGGCCGGGCCGGGAGTCACCTCACGCGCGCCCTCCCGCACGGCCTGCTGTCGCGGCGGGTCGGTGGGCGTCCGAGGCGGTACGGCGGGTTCCCGCGGCTCCGCGTCGGGGGTCGCCCGGCGTGCGGGGTCGCGGGACGGCGGCTCGGCGGGGGCCTGGCCGGCGCCCTCCCGGTCCGTGGGGGCGGCCGGGGGCCGGGACGGGCGGGGAGGAGTGGCCGGGCGGGGCGGGACGCCGGGCTGGGGCGGCACGTCCGGGCGCGGGGGGACCGAGGCGCGGCGTGCTTCCGTACTCATGCACCCCCCGTTTCCTCGTCCCCGGGCCGTCGTTCTGGTACGCGGGCGGTCGATCTCGTGCCCGGGCGGCCCGGCGCGGACGCGGCAGTCCGTTCCGGGCACGCATACCCGCACGGGCGGACCGGCATCCCGACACGGTTGCCCGGCCGGAGCCGTCCTCCGTGCGTGCGCGTCACTCTACGGCTTGTCGCCGGGCGAACGGGAACCAGTCCGCGACGCCCGGGGCTTCTGCCCGGAACGTCCCCCTACCCTGCGGTAATCCTGTCTGGCAGGCTGCGTTCATGACTGCGCGCGCCGCCGACCGGGCCCGATACGACCGGGCCACCGCCCATCTCGACGCCCCTCTCGCCCTCGTGGACCTGGACGCCTTCGACGCGAACGCCGAGGACCTGGCCCGCCGGGCCGGCGGCAAGCCGATCCGCGTCGCCAGCAAGTCCGTCCGCTGCCGGACGCTCCTGGAGCGCGTCCTGGCGAAGGACGGCTTCGCCGGCATCATGTCCTTCACCCTCGCCGAGTCCCTGTGGCTGGCCCGGTCCGGATTCGAGGACATCCTCCTCGCCTACCCGTCGGCCGACCGCACCGCGTTCGCCGAACTGGCCGCCGACCCCAAGCTCGCCGCCGCCGTCACCGTCATGGTCGACGACGTCTCCCAGCTCGACCTGATCGACGGCGCGCGCGGCGAAGGGCGCGAAGTCATCCGGGTCTGCCTGGAGTTGGACACCGCGCTGAAACTCCTCGGCGGCCGGGTCCGGGTCGGCGCCCTGCGCTCGCCGCTGCACTCCCCCGCCCAGGTCGCCGACGTGGCGAGGGCGGTCGCCAGGCGGCCCGGTTTCAAGCTCGTGGGGATCATGGCCTACGAGGGGCACATCGCCGGGGTCGGCGACTCGCTCGCCGGACGGCCCTTCCGGTCCCGGGCCATCCGGCTGATGCAGGCCACCGCCCGGCGCGAACTCGCCGAGCGCCGCGCCGCGGTCGTGCGCGCGGTGCGGGCCGTCGTACCGGATCTGGAGTACGTCAACGGCGGCGGCACCGGGAGTGTGCAGCACACCGCCGCCGAGGACGCGGTCACGGAGATCGCGGCCGGGTCGGGGCTGTACGTGCCGCGTCTGTTCGACAACTACACGTCCTTCAGCGGGCGTCCGGCGGCCCTGTTCGCCCAGCCCGTCGTCCGGCGGCCGGGGGTGGGGATCGTGACCGTCCTCGGCGGCGGGTATCCCGCGTCCGGCGCCGCGGGACCCGACCGGCTGCCCGTGCCGTACCTGCCGGAAGGGCTGCGCTACGACCCCCAGGAGGGGCCGGGCGAGGTGCAGACGCCGCTGCTCGGCTCCCCCGCCGACGATCTGCTGATCGGCGACAAGGTGTGGTTCCGGCACGCGAAGGCCGGTGAGCTGTGCGAGCGGTTCGACGTGCTGCACCTCGTCGAGGGGGACGCGGTGACGGCGACCGTGCCGACCTACCGGGGCGAGGGCCGGACGTTCCTCTGAGCCCCTGAGCGGGGTGCCCGGGCGCGGGGTGCCCTAGAGGGGCGTCACGTACGCCCCGGAGATCCCGCCGTCCACCAGGAAGTCGGAGGCGTTGACGAAGGAGGAGTCGTCGCTGGCCAGGAAGGCGACGGCGGCGGCGATCTCCTCCGCCTCGGCGAACCGGCCGACGGGGATGTGCACCAGTCGGCGGGCGGCCCGCTCCGGGTCCGTGGCGAACAGCTCCTGGAGCAACGGGGTGTTGACCGGCCCCGGGCAGAGGGCGTTCACGCGGATGCCCTCCCGCGCGAACTGCACCCCCAGCTCACGGGACATGGCGAGGACGCCGCCCTTGGACGCCGTGTACGAGATCTGCGAGGTGGCGGCGCCCATCCGGGCCACGAAGGACGCCGTGTTGATGATGGAGCCCCTGCCCTGGCGTCGCATGTAGGGGATCGCGGCCTTGCAGCACAGGTAGACGGAGGTCAGGTTGACCTCCTGGACGCGCTTCCAGGCCTCCAGACCGGTCTCCAGGATGGAGTCGTCGTCGGGCGGTGAGATGCCGGCGTTGTTGAAGGCGATGTCGACGCTGCCGTAGGTGTCGTACGCGGTCCTGAACAGCGCCTCGACCTGCTCGGGGTCGGTGACGTCGACCTTCACGAAGGTGCCGCCGACCTCCTCGGCGGCGGCCTTGCCGCGGGTCTCGTCGATGTCGCCGCAGACGACGTGCGCTCCCTCGGAGGCGAGCCGGCGGGCGGTGGCGAGGCCGATGCCGCTGCCGGCTCCGGTGATGACTGCGGTGCGGCCGACCAGACGGCGGCAGATGATCTCGTCAGGCGATGCGGTCACTGTGCGGGGCCCTCCGTGCTGATGAAGACGTTCTTGGTTTCGGTGAAGGCTGCCAGGGCGTCCGGACCCAGTTCGCGGCCGACGCCGGACTGCTTGTAGCCGCCGAAGGGGGTCCAGTAGCGGACGCTGGAGTGGGAGTTGACGGACAGGTTGCCGGCGCGGACGGCCTGGGAGACGCGCAGCGCCCGACCGACGTCCCTGGTCCAGATGGAGCCGGAGAGGCCGTAGGGGGTGTCGTCGGCGAGCCGGATGGCGTCGGCCTCGTCGGTGAAGGGGAGCAGCACGGCGACGGGGCCGAAGATCTCCTCGCGGGCGGCGGGCGCGTCGGGCGCGACGCCGGTGAGGACGGTCGGCGGGAACCAGAAGCCGGGCCCCTCGGGCGCGGCGCCGCGCAGCGCCTCGGCGTCGTCCGGCACGAACGACCGTACGCGGTCCACCTGTTGCCGGGAGATCAGCGGGCCCATCCGGGTCTTCTCGTCGGCCGGGTCGCCGACCGTCACGGCGGCCAGTTCCCGCGCCAGGTGGTCGGCCACCTCGTCGTAGACCGATTCCTGGACGAGGACGCGGGTGCGGGCGCAGCAGTCCTGGCCGGAGTTGTCGAGGAAGGAGAACGGGTCGACCGCGGCCTTCAGGTCGGCGTCCGCGAAGACGATGTTGGGGCTTTTGCCGCCGAGTTCCAGGGTGACGGGCTTGACCTGGCGGGCGCAGCGTTCCATGACCTCGCGGCCGGTGCGGGTGGAGCCCGTGAACACGATCTTCGCCACGCCCGGGTGGTCGACGAGCGCGCGGCCGGCGACGGCTCCGTGGCCGGGCAGCACCTGGAAGAGGTGCTCCGGCAGGCCTGCCTCCAGGGCCAGTTCGGCCAGGCGCAGGGCGGTGAGCGGGGTGGTCTCGGCGGGCTTGAGGACAACGGCGTTGCCTGCCGCGAGGGCCGGGAAGGAGCCCCAGGCGGCGATGGGCATCGGGAAGTTCCAGGGGGCGATCACCCCGACCACGCCGAGCGGCTCCTGGAAGGTGATGTTCCAGCCGCCGGGTACGGGGATCTGGCGGCCCAGGAGCCGTTCGACCCCGCCGGCCGCGTACAGGAGCAGGTCGCGGGCGTTGCCGGCCTCCCAGCGGGCGTTCCCCAGGAGGTGGCCGGCCTCGCGGACCTCGAGGAGCGCCAGTTCCTCGACGTGTGCGTCCACGACGTCGGCGAAGCGGCGCAGCAGCCGGGCCCGGTCGGCCGGGGCGGCGGCCGCCCAGGCCCGCTGGGCGGCGCTCGCGCGGGCGACCGCCCGGTCCACGTCGGCCGCGTCCGCGGCCGGGACGGTGGCGACGACCTCCTCGGTGGCCGGGTTGAGGACGATCAGTTCGGGCGGGTGCGGGTGCGGGTCGGACACGGAAGGGCCTTTCACGGGCGGGTGCGGCACGGACGGGCGGGACGGGTCACAGGCGTTCGAAGGAGCGGCGCAGCTCCCAGTCGGTGACCGCCGCGTCGAAGGCCTCCAGCTCGACGCGTGCCATGTTGCGGTAGTGCGCGACGACCTCCTCGCCGAAGGCGGCCAGCGCGATCGGGCTGTTCGCCCAGAGCTCGGCGGCCTCGCGGAGGGTGGTCGGGACGTGTGCGTACTCGGCGGTGTAGGCGTTGCCGGGACAGGCCTCGGGCAGCTCCAGCTTCTGTTCGATGCCGTACAGCCCGGCCGCGACCAGGCCCGCGACCGCGAGGTGAGGGTTGACGTCGCCGCCGGGCAGCCGGTTCTCGAAGCGCATCGAGCGGCCGTGGCCGACGACGCGCAGGGAGCAGGTGCGGTTGTCGTGTCCCCAGGCGACGGCGGTCGGGGCGAAGGAGCCCGGCTGGAACCGCTTGTAGGAGTTGATGTTGGGGGCGTAGAGGAGGGAGAAGTCGCGCAGGGCGGCGAGCTGTCCGGCGAGGAAGTGCCGCATGACGTCGGACATCCCGCCGGGGTCCTCGGAGGTGCCGGCCATGACGTTGGCGCCGTCGGCGTCGGTGAGCGAGAGGTGGATGTGGCAGGAGTTGCCCTCGCGCTCGTTGTACTTGGCCATGAAGGTCAGCGAGACGCCCTCCTGGGCGGCGATCTCCTTGGCGCCGGTCTTGTAGATCGCGTGCTGGTCGCAGGTGACCAAGGCCTCGTCGTAGCGGAAGACGATCTCGTGCTGGCCGGGGTTGCACTCGCCCTTCGCGGACTCGACGGTGAGCCCGGCGGCGGCCATCTCGTTGCGGATGCGGCGCAGCAGCGGCTCGACCCGGCCGGTGCCGAGCACCGAGTAGTCGACGTTGTACTGGTTGACCGGGGTGAGTCCGCGGTAGTTCGCGTCCCAGGCGGCCTCGTAGCTGTCCTTGAAGACGATGAACTCCAGCTCGGTGCCGACCTGGGCGGTGAAGCCGTGCTCGGCGAGGCGCTCCAGCTGACGGCGCAGGATCTGGCGCGGCGCGGCGACGACGGGCGAGCCGTCGTTCCAGGCCAGGTCGGCGATGAGCAGGGCGGTCCCGGCGTTCCAGGGCACCCGGCGCAGGGTCGACAGGTCGGGGCGCATGGCGAAGTCGCCGTATCCGCGGTCCCAGGAGGACATGGCGTACCCGTCGACGGTGTTCATCTCCGTGTCGACGGCGAGGAGGTAGTTGCAGCCCTCGGTGCCGTGCTGGAGGACCTCGTCGAGGAAGAATCCGGCGGCGAACCGCTTGCCCTGGAGACGCCCTTGCATGTCGGGGAAGGCCAGGACGACAGTGTCGATCTCACCGCTCGCGACGTGAGCGTGCAGCTCTTCGACACTGAGCGGGGGTGTGCGGTCTGCCACGGGAGGGCCTCCTTCGGCTTCCCCGGCTCCTTCGTCTTCTTCGGGCGGGCCGGGAGCCATAAGGTATTGCGGAGAACCATTGCTTGGGAAGGGGGCACGGCCAGATGTCGGTGGACGCTGACGGCGGACCGGACGACCGGCTGACGCCGGTACTGCGGCCGGTGCGGGCCGGGAACGGCTTCGAGGAGGCGCTGGAGCAGATTCTCCAGGTGGTACGGCTGGGTCTGGTGCCGGGGGGCGAACGGCTGCCGGCCGAGCGGGACCTGGCGGAACGGCTCGGGATCAGCCGGGTGACGCTGCGCGAGGTGCTGAAGGTCCTCCAGGACCAGGGGCTGGTCGAGTCCCGCCGGGGCCGCTACGGCGGAACGTTTGTGCTGCCGCGTACGGACGCCGGCGGCGAGGACGAGCTGCGGCGGCGGATCGCGGAGGTCGACGTCGAGGACGTGCTGCGCTTCCGGGAGGTGCTCGAGGTGGGCGCGGCGGGCCTGTGCGCGGCACACGGCCTGGACGACGAGCAGGCGGGCCGGTTGCGCGAGGCGCTGGCCCGCACGGCGGACGCGCCGCTGGCCGACTACCGCCGCCTGGACACGATGCTCCATCTCACCCTGGCCGAGTTGAGCGGCTCGCCCTCGCTGACCGGGCGGTACGCGGCGGTCCGGGCCACGGTGAACGACCTGCTCGACTGCATCCCGCTCCTCGTGCGCAACCTGGAGCACTCACAGCGGCAGCACATGGCGCTGGTCGAGGCGGTGCTGGACGGGGACGCGGACGGGGCGCGGGAGATGATGCGGGAGCACTGCGCGGGGACGGCGGCGCTGCTCAGGGGCTTCCTGACATGAAATGGTATGACTACGATCCATTGCGGGAGCGGGAGGACACATGGCGAACGGCGCACGGCCGCTGATCGGCGTCAGCACGTATCTGGAGTCCGCGGCGCGCTGGGGCGTGTGGGCGCTGGACGCCGCGCTGCTGCCCGTCGGGTACCCGCGGCTGGTGCAGCGGGCCGGCGGTCTGGCCGCGATGCTCCCGCCGGACGCTCCCGAGCACGCGGCGGCGACCGTGGCCCGCCTCGACGGCCTGGTGATAGCGGGCGGCCCCGACGTCGAACCGGCCCGCTACGGCGCCGAGCCCGACCCCCGCACCGGGCCGCCGGCGCGGGAGCGGGACGCCTGGGAGCTGGCCCTGATCGAGGCGGCGCTGGCGGCGGACCTCCCGCTGCTGGGCATCTGCCGGGGCATGCAGCTGCTGAACGTCGCGCTCGGCGGCACCCTGACCCAGCACATCGACGGACACGCCGAGGTCGTCGGCGCCTTCGGCCGGCACCCGGTCAAGCCGGTCCCCGGCACCCGGTACGCCGCGGCCGTCGACGAGGAGACCTCCGTACCGGCCTACCACCACCAGGCCGTGGACCGTCTCGGCACGGGCCTGATCCCGTCGGCGTACGCGACGGACGGCACCGTGGAGGCGGTCGAACTGCCGTCGGCGGCCTGGGTGCTGGGCGTCCAGTGGCACCCGGAGATGGACGAGGACGTACGCGTCGTGCGAGCCCTGGTGACGGCGGCGCAATCCAGCCCGTCCGGGGGCACCCCCTCTGGGGGAGTTTGAGGACAAGGCCCGTTCAGGGCCGAAAGGGGGTCTGGGGGCGCAGCCCCCAGGGACGGGAAGGGTAAGGGCGGCGAGGGCGCGGGCGAGAGACGCTACCCCCGCGTCAACGACAACAGCTCCCGCGCCGGCCCGGCAGGGCGATGCCCGGTCGGCCACACGGCCCGCAGATCACGCGCCAGCACGACCCCCTCGACCGGCACCTTCACCAGCCGCCGCGACCCCAGCTCCTCACCGACCGCCAGTTCGCTCAGCACCGCAGGACCCGCCCCGCTGACCGCCGCCGCCTTGACCGCGGTCGTCGAGGAGAGCTCGATCAGCGGCCGGGCCAGACCGCCCAGCGCCGTGTCGAGCACCTGACGGGTCCCCGAACCCTTCTCCCGCAGGATGAGCGGCGTCGAGGCCAGCTCGGCCGCGGGCAGCGGCCGCCGCCGGCGGGCCCACGGGTGGGCGGGCGCGACCACGACGATCAGGTGGTCGTGGGCTATCACGGCGGAGTCCAGGCCGGGCGGCACCGTGAGGCCCTCCACGAAACCGAGGTCCGCCTCCCCGGAGAGCAGCCGCTCGGCGACGGCCGCCGAGTTGCCCGCGAGCAGCGACACCGCCGTGTCCGGCCGCCCGGCGCGCAGCGCGAGCAGCCAGCCGGGCAGCAGGTACTCGGCGATCGTCATGCTCGCCGCCACCCGCAGCCGCGAGTCACGCCGGACCCGCAGCGCCTGCGCCCCCGCGTCGAAGGCCCGTGCCGCCTCGACGACCCGCCCCGCCCAGTCCGTCACCAGCGCGCCGGCGTCCGTGAGCCGGGAGCCGCGCGGCGAGCGGTCCACCAGGGCCACCCCCAACTGGCGTTCCATGGAACGGACCCGGCTGCTCGCGGCCGGCTGGGTGATGCCCAGCTCCCGCGCGGCCGCGCCCAGACTGCCCAGCCGTGCCACCGCCAGCAGCAGTTCCAGCGCGCCCAGGTCCGGGACGCGGTGCGCGATCGAACCCGACGCGGTGTCCGCGGGCTGTTCCTCGACACTCCCCATAAACCCAGCTTATGCCCCCATAGAGTCGTCCTCCCTGGTCGCGGGCGGGCGACCGGGCGACCGTGGAGGCATGGTCACCGCCGCCCAGCCCCTGTACGCCCTCCCCCGTGCGCGCGCCGGCGCCGTCCGTCACCTCGGACCGAACTGGTACGCCACGGTCATGGGGACCGCGATCCTCGCCACGGCGGGAGCCTCGCTCCCCGTCCGTCCGCCGGGGCTGCGGCCGCTCCTCACCGCCTGCTGGGCCCTCTCCCTCGTCCTCCTGTCGGTCCTGCTCGGCACCCGCGCCCTGCACTGGCGCCACCACCGCGACCAGGCCCGCGCCCATCTGCTGGATCCGGCCACGGCGCCGTTCTACGGCTGCCTGGCGATGGCGCTGCTCGCCGTCGGGGGCGGCGCCCTCACCGTCGGCCGGGACTGGATCGGCATCCGGGCCGCGGTCGCCCTCGACGCCGTGCTGTTCACCGTCGGGACGGCCGTGGCTCTCACGGCCGCCGTCGCCGTCCCCTACCTGATGGCCGTCCGTCATCGGGTACGGGCTTCCCAGGCCACGCCCGTGTGGCTGCTGCCGCTCGTCGCGCCCATGGTGTCCGCCGCGCTCGGGCCGCCGCTGGTGCCGTATCTGCCGGCCGGGCAGCCGCGGCAGACGCTGCTCCTGGCGTGCTTCGCGCTGTTCGGACTGAGCCTGCTCGCCACGCTCGTCATGCTGCCGGTGGTGTTCGCCCGGCTGGTGACCGGCGGGCCGCTGCCCCTCGTCCTCACCCCGACCCTGTTCCTCGTCCTGGGCCCGCTCGGGCAGTCCACGACCGCCGTCGGAAAGTTCGCGGAGGTCGCTCCCGGGGTCCTGCCCGGCCCGGACAGCCGCGGTCTCGCCGTGCTCGCCGTGCTGTACGGGGTGCCCGTCATGGGGTTCGCCCTGTTCTGGCTGTGCCTGGCCTGCGCGCACGCGGTGCGGGCCCGCCGGCACGGGATGGGTTTCGCGATGACCTGGTGGGCGTTCACGTTCCCGGTCGGCACCTGTGTGACCGGGGCCGCCGCGCTGGCCCGGCACACCGGGCTGGCCGCCTACGACGTGCTCGCCTGCGCGCTGTACGTCCTCCTCGTCGCCGCGTGGACCGTCGCCGCCACGCACACCGTCCGCGGGCTGCTCAGGGGTGAGCTGCTCGCAGCGCCTCGCCCAGCACCTTCGGCGCCTCGGCGAGCGACGGGCCGTACCACGTCAGGTGCCGTCCGCTGAGCAGCGCGCAGGGCAGCCCGGGGAAGGCCTCCGGGCCGTCGTCGGCGGTGAAGCGGTAGGGCTCGTCCGGCAGCACGACCAGGTCCGGTGCGGCGGCGAGCAGTTCCTCGACCGGGATCCGCGGATAGCGTTCGGCGTGTCCGGCGTACAGCTGGTCGACGCCCAGGCGGGCCAGCACGTCCCCGGCGAAGGTGTCTCGGCCCAGCACCATCCACGGACGGCGCCAGATCGGTACGACGGCCGTCCGGCGGCGGCTGGACGGCAGCGGCGCCGCCCACGCCTCCTCCGCCTCGTCGAGCCACCGCGGTCGCGCGGACGCCCCGCACGCCCGGAGCACCCGCGCCAGCTCGCCGAAGGCCTGCGGGACGTCCCGGACCTCGGTCACCAGGACCTCGAGGCCCGCCGCGCGCAGAGCGGCCAGGTCCGGTTCCCGGTTCTCCTCCTCGTTGGCGATCACCAGGTCGGGGGCGAGGGCGACGATCCGGTCGACCCGGGGGTTCTTGGTGCCGCCGATCCGGGCGACGTCGAGATCCGCAGGGTGGCTGCACCAGTCGGTGGCCCCGACCAGGGCGCCGGGCACGGAGGAGGCCACCGCCTCCGTGAGCGACGGCACCAGCGAGACGATCCGCACTACCGCTTCCGGCCCCGGTCCCGGTCGCGTACCGCCTCGATGTGCTCCGCCACGGCGACGACCACCACCCGGGTGTCCGGCACGGTCGCCCGCCAGCGGTGGCGGACCCCGCCGGTGAGGTACAGGGTGTCGCCGCGGCCGAGGCGGTAGGCGCGGCCCTCCGCCTCGATCTCCACGGCGCCGTCGGCCACGTACATCAACTGGTCGTTGCGGTACTGGAATTCACGGCCCGCGTCATGGTCGCCGGTGAACTCCGAGGCGTGCATCTGGTGATGACCTCGCACCAGGGAACGGGAGAGCGGCTCCGGACCCGGACCGGGCTCGGTCACCTCGGCGCGCACGACGTCCACGCTGCACGCGGGGTCGGCGGCGGCGAGGAGCTCGACGGCCGTGGTGCGCAGGGCGTCGGCGACCTTCTCCAGGGAGCTGGTGCTGGGCCGCGCGCGCTCGTTCTCGATCTGGCTGAGGAACGGGACCGACAGGCCGCTGCGCTCGGCCACGACGGCGAGGGTGAGCTCGAGGGACCGGCGTCGACGCCGCACGGCCGCGCCCACCCGCAGGGGTTGTTCTTTGTGGTCGCCCATCGCTCCGGCTCCCTCCTTAGCTCGTCGCTGCCGTGACGTCCTCCACGCCCTTCGAGGAGTTGTCTGCACCCTACGCATGTTCGGCAAACCGTTTCATGCGCCCGTCACATCGAGGACACCTGGTGCAACCACCGACCTCACAGTTCGCGCCAGCCGATCGGACCCCGGACGCGCCCGGCACGGGCCCGCTCTCCGCTTGTCCGGTTCAATGCGCGAACGGCCGCGCATGTTCCCGCTCGTCCCCGGCTTCACGGAACTCCGGTTCGGGCATGGGCATAGCTCTCCGTACTTGGCCGGATCCTTGCTGTGGCAGGGCGGCACGCGGACCGGGCCGGACGTGCGCCGTGACGGGTCGGAGGCAGGGTGAACGGCCGGGGACGACACGAGGGGCGGGCCCCGACGCGGGCCCGGAAGGCCGTACGTCGGTGCCCGCCCCTCGTCGGGCGGTCACGGTGCTGTCAGGTCACCGGGCCGCCCGGCTTTCCTGCCCCGAATCGGCGACCGGTACCCACTTCTCGACCAGTCCTGGATTCTCCTTCAGCCAGGAGCGGACGGCGTCCTGCTCCTTGCCCTTGCCGGCCTCCTGGATCCGCGCCTCCAGACCGGTGAGCTGGGCCTCGGTCATCCTGAAGTCCTTCAGCCACTTGCCGACCTCGGGGTTGTCGGCGGCGAAGCCCTTGCGGGCGACGGTGTGCACGCCGTCTCCCTTGCCCCAGGCGCCCTTGGGATCCTCGAGCTTCTTCAGGTCGTAGTCGCTGTACGCCCAGTGCGGCGACCAGAGGGTGACGACGATCGGCTTCTTGGCGGCGTACGCGCGCTTGAGTTCGGCCAGCATCGCCGGGGTGGAGCCGTCGACGACGCTGTAGGAGCCGTCGAGGCCGTACTGCTTCAGGACCTTGTCCTTGAGCAGGCCCATCATCCCGGCGCTGGGCTCGATGCCGGTGATCTCGCCGTCGAACTCGGCGGCGTGGCTCTTCAGGTCCGCCAGGGAGCCGACGTCCTTCACGTACGAGGGGACGGCGAGCTCCAGGGAGGTGGGGCCGTACCAGGAGCCGAGATCGTCGAGCTGCCCGCCGTACTTCTTCCAGTACTCGTCGTGGGTGGTGGGCAGCCAGGCGTCGGTCTGGAAGTCGATCTGCCCGGTGGCGACGCCGGTGTAGAGGGGGCCGGCGGCGTACTGGGTGGTGGTGACGTCGAACCCGCGTTCCTCCAGGAGTTCCTTCCAGAGGTAGGTGGAGGCGATGCCCTCGTCCCACGGGATGTAGCCGATCTTGACCTCGTCGCCCTTGCCGATGTCCGAGGCGGAGGCCTCGGCGGTACCGGAGGAGGAGCCGAAGACGTTCATGCCGCCGGCGACCAGGGCGAGCACGACCACGCCGACCACGGCCACGGCCGGACGCGGACGGTACGTCCACACCGTGCCGCGGGCCTTGGCGGCGGCGCGACGGCCGAGCGGCGAGATCCGGGTGCCGAGGGCGCCGGTCATCCGGTCCAGGTAGATGGCGAGGACCACGATGCCGAGGCCCGCCTCGAAGCCGAGGCCGATGTCGAGCTGGCCGATGGCCTCGTTGACGGCGCCGCCGAGGCCGCCGGTGCCGACCATGCCGGCGATGACGACCATCGACAGGCCCAGCATGATGACCTGGTTGATGCCCGCCATGATCGTCGGCAGGGCGAGCGGCAACTGCACGCGCAGCAGGGTGTCTCGGGGCGTCGTGCCGAACGCCTCGGCGGCCTCGACGAGTTCGGCGTCGACCTGGCGGATGCCGAGCTCGGTCATCCGGACACCCGGGGCGAGCGCGAAGATCAGGGTGGCGATGACGCCCGCGGGGACGCCCATGCCGAAGAACAGGATGGCCGGGATCAGCAGGACCATCGACGGCATCGTCTGGAGCAGGTCCAGCACGGGCCGCAGGGTGGCGCTGACGGCCTTGGAACGGGCGGCCCAGATGCCCAGCGGGAGGGAGACCACCAGGGCGATCACCGTGGCCACCAGCACCAGGGAGAGCGTCGACATCGCCTCGTCCCACAGGGCGAGGGAATCGATGAGGGCGAACCCGGCGAAGGCCAGGACGCCCGCGACGAGGCCGCGCAGCCACCAGGCGAGCACCGCGAGGATGCCCGCGAGGAGGAGCGGTTCCGGGGCGGTGAGGACGGTGTCGAGGCCGTCGTACATGCCTTCGACGACCGTCTTGATCGCGTCGAAGAGCCAGGACATGTGGGTGACGAGCCAGTCGACGCCGGAGTCGACCCAGTCGCCGAGGTGGAGCCTAGGCACGGGCCATCACCTTCTTCCCGCCGTCGCGCGGACCGTCGCAGGCCCTCGCCTGACCCTGTTCGTCGCCGAGGAAGCGGACGAGGCGCTGTCCCGACACGACGCCGACGAGTTCCCGTTTCCCGTCGAGGACGGCGACCGGATGGGTCAGGCGGGCGCTGAGCGCGCACAGCGCGGTGAACGGGGTGTCGGGGGTGGCGGTCTCGCAGCCGCAGTCGGCCTCGTCGCCGCGCACGACGGTGTCCATGACGGCGGAGGCGGTGAGCACGCGCGAGCGGTCGACGTCCTGGATGAAGGAGGCCACGTAGTCGTTCGCGGGGCGGATCAGGATGTCCTCCGCCGTGCCCGTCTGCACGATGCGGCCGTCGCGCATGACGGCGATCCGGTCGCCCAGGCGCATGGCCTCGTTGAGGTCGTGGGTGATGAAGACGATGGTCTTCTTCAGGGTCTGCTGGAGGGTGAGGAGCTGATCCTGCATGTCGCGGCGGATCAGCGGGTCCAGCGCGCTGAAGGACTCGTCCATCAGGAGCAGGTCGGCGTCGGTGGCGAGGGCGCGGGCCAGGCCGACGCGCTGCTGCATGCCGCCGGACAGCTCGTCCGGCCAGGACCTCTCCCAGCCGGCCAGACCGCAGAGCCGCAGGGCCTCGACGGCGCGCTCCTCGCGTTCGCGGCGGGGGACGCCCTGGACGGCGAGGCCGTAGGCGGCGTTGTCGAGGACGCTGCGGTGCGGGAAGAGCGCGAAGTGCTGGAAGACCATGCTGATCTTCTTCGCCCGGACCTCGCGCAGTCCGCGGTCGGCGAGGGCGGTGAGGTCCTGGCCGTCGAAGAGGACGCGCCCGGCGGTCGGCTCCAGCAGCCCGTTGAGCATCCGCAGCAGGGTGGACTTGCCCGAACCGGACAGCCCCATGACGACGAAGATCTCGCCCGGTTCCACCGTGAAGGAGGCGTCGATGACGGCGGCCGTGGTGCCGTCGGCACGCAGTTCCTCCCGGTCGGCTCCCTCCCGGAGCCGCTCGACTGCCTGCTGCGGTCGTCTGCCGAACACCTTGTGCAGATGTTCGGCCTCAAGCCTGGAGGACACGCGTACCTCTCGTCGGGGACAGGAATAGGAGCATTCGGCAACAGCAAACAGTTGAAAGTGCAACCGGTCATTGCTCCGAGGCCGCCCCTGCCCTGGTCCGATGGGGGCAAACGTACGAGTGGTTCAGTTCACAGCAGGTTTCACAAGAGGTTCACTCGTGCCACGGGAGTGAATACGCGCCGGTCGCCAGGGCACGCGTGCGGCATGATGCGAGGCGTGACCGGACGACTGATGCTCCTCGACACCGCCTCGCTCTACTTCCGCGCCTACTTCGGCGTCCCGGACTCCGTGAAGGCGCCGGACGGCACCCCGGTGAACGCCGTGCGCGGGCTGCTGGAATTCATCGACCGACTGGTGAAGGACCACCGGCCGGACGAGCTGGTCGCCTGCATGGACGCCGACTGGCGCCCCCAGTGGCGGGTCGACCTGATCCCCTCCTACAAGGCGCACCGCGTCGCCGAGGAACGCGAGACGGGCCCGGACGAGGAGGAGGTGCCGGACACGCTCTCACCGCAGGTGCCGATCATCGAGGCGGTCCTGGACGCGGTCGGCATCGCGCGGGTGGGCGTCGCCGGCTACGAGGCGGACGACGTGATCGGCACGTTCACCGGGCGGGCGAAGGGCCCGGTCGACATCGTCACCGGCGACCGCGACCTCTACCAGCTGGTGGACGACGCACGCGGAGTGCGCGTGCTGTACCCGCTGAAGGGCGTCGGCACGCTCCAGCTCACGGACGAGGCGTGGCTGCGCGAGAAGTACGGCGTCGACGGGAGCGGGTACGCGGATCTGGCGCTGCTGCGCGGCGACCCGAGCGACGGCCTGCCGGGCGTGCCGGGCATCGGGGAGAAGACCGCGGCCAAGTTGCTGGCCGAGTTCGGCGACCTGGCCGGGATCGTGGCGGCGGTCGACGACCCGTTCGCGAAGCTGACCCCGACGCAGCGCAGACGGCTGGACGAGTCGCGGCCCTACCTCGCCGTCGCGCCGAAGGTCGTCAAGGTCGCCGACGACGTGCCGCTGCCGGACGTGGACACCGCGCTGCCGCACGCGCCGCGGGACGGAGCGACACTGGAGGCACTGGCGCGGCGCTGGGGACTCGGCGGGTCGCTCCAGCGGCTGTTGACGACACTGGGCGCACCGACTGCGTGATCATTGCTCTCGCGTCGGGGGAATGACACGGGCGCCGGCCGGGAGTCATCCTCTGCATGAGATCCGGGTGAGAGGTCGGTCAACCTCTCGCAACGGGGGAGCATCACCTGGGGGACAGGTGCTAACTTAGGTTAACCTAACCATACCCACATGGGAGGCCGTCATGGCAGAACGTCCGGCACGGAAGCCGCGGAAGCCCCATTCCGCGCAGGTCGTCCGCACCGAACGGCTCACCCCCCACATGCAGCGCGTCGTGCTCGGCGGCGAGGGCCTGGCCGACTTCACGGCAGGCAGCTGCACGGACCACTACGTCAAGCTGCTCTTCGGCCCCGAGGGCGTGACCTACCCGGAGCCCTTCGACCTGGAACGCATCCGCGCCGAGTTCCCGCGCGAGCAGTGGCCCGTGACCCGCACGTACACCGTGCGCAACTGGGACGCCGAACTGCGCGAGCTGACCCTGGACTTCGTGGTCCACGGCGACGAGGGCCTGGCCGGGCCGTGGGCGGCGCGCGTCCAGCCGGGCGAGACCGTCCGCTTCATGGGCCCCGGCGGCGCCTACGCGCCCGACCCGGCCGCCGACTGGCATCTGCTGGCCGGCGACGAGAGCGCCCTGCCCGCCATCGCGGCCGCCCTGGAGTCGCTGCCCGCCGGCAGCCTCGCCCACGCCTTCATCGAGGTGACCGGCCCCGAGGAGGAGCAGAAGATCGACTCCGCCGTGGCGGTCGTCTGGCTGCACCGCGGCGACCGGCCGGTCGGCGAGCTGCTCGTCGAGGCCGTACGGGCGCTGGAGTTCCCCGAGGGCCGCGTGCACGCCTTCGTGCACGGCGAGGCCGCCTGCGTGAAGGAGCTGCGCAAACTCCTGCGCGTCGAGCTCCAGATCTCCCGCGAGGATCTGTCGATCTCCGGCTACTGGCGGCTCGGCCACAACGAGGACGGCTGGCAGGCCTCGAAGCGGGACTGGAACGCGCGCGTCGAGGCGGAGCAGGAAGGCGCGGCGCCGGCCGCGTGACCTGGCGGCGTGACCTGGCGGAAGCGGCCCGCACTCGTGGCGCGGCCGCCCCTGCGACCCCGTGAGGGCCCCCGCGACTCCGTGGGGCCGCACCGGACCGCCGCTGGTACGACCGGAACGTCCTGATCGACAGCCACACGGCCGCCGTCGCGAGCGCACCGCGCCCCACTCGGGGTCGACGGACAGGGCCGAACGGCCTGCGACCATCGCCCGGTCCAGCGCACTGGGGCCGACCATGAGCCCTCGCCGTCGGCGCTCTCGCTCCCGTCGGCGCTCTCGCTCCCGCCATCGCTCTCCTCACCGACGGCCCTCGTGCACCGAGGATCCAAGGTGCCCGTGACGTGCAGCGGCGGGAGCTGGTCGGCGGGAGGGATCTCCGTCCCCTCACATGCCCCCAGGGCCGAGATGATCGCCTTCAGGGTCCGGGACTTGCACCGTGCCACACAGGGTCAGGCAGCTCGCCGAAGAGGATGCGTGCGAGACCTGGGCGCACCGCCTCCACCCCCTCGGCGCCCCCTTCGCCGGTGACCCTCCGGGCGGCGCCCGGAGTCATGGCGATCGAGGGGGATGACGCTGCCGCCACCCACGGCTGCCCTTGGCGCCCACTCAGGGAATCCACGACGCGATGTAACGCGATCGGATGAGGCGCGCGAGGACGTGAGGACTTGGGCCCGCCCCGGACACGGCGGCGTGACGCGCACGAAACAGCGCGTCCCTAATTTCTGTCGCCCGACAGGAATTACGTTCCCTCTGGGCCCAAGGCAGGTTCCGCCGTGACGACAACAGCCCCTTCCGACGTACGCCCCGACCCGCCGCACTCCCCCGACCCGGGCGACGGCTCACTCGCCGAGTTCGGCTACCGCCAGGAACTGCACCGCAGCCTGGGCCGGTACGCCTCGTTCGCCGCCGGGTTCTCCTTCATCTCCGTCCTGACGACCGTCTTCCAGTTCTTCGCCTTCGGTTACGCCTTCGGCGGCCCGGTCTTCTTCTGGGCCTGGCCGGCCGTGCTGATCGGTCAGTTGCTGGTCGCCGCGTGCTTCGCGGAGCTGGCGGCGCGCTACCCGATCTCGGGCGCGATCTACCAGTGGTCGTCGCGACTGTCGACGCCCTCGTTCGGCTGGTTCGCCGGCTGGATCATGGTGATCGGGCAGATCGTCGTGGTCGCCGCGGCGGCGCTGGCGCTCCAGATGGTGCTGCCGGCGATCTGGTCCGGCTTCCAGCTGATCGGCAGCGACCCGGCGCCCATCTCGCCCGACGGCGCGGCGAACGCGGCGCTGCTCGGTGTGCTCCTGCTGGTGCTGACCACGTTCGTGAACGTCGTCGACAACCGTGTGATGTCCGTGATCAACCGGGTCGGCGTGACCGCGGAGATCATCGGCGCGGTGCTCATCGTCGTACTGCTGCTCACCCACTCCGAGCGCACCCCGACCATCACGTTCCACACCACAGGGGCCGCGCAGAACGGTCTGTTCGGGGCGCTGCTCGTCGGCTCGTTCACGGCCGCGTACGTGATGATCGGATTCGACAGCGCGGGCGAGATGAGCGAGGAGACGCACAACCCCCGCCGTACGGCGCCCCGTACGATCCTCACCGCGCTCGGCGCGGCCGGTCTGCTCGGCGGGCTGATCGTGCTGGGCGGGCTGCTGGCCGCCCCCAGCCTCACCGACGGACGCCTGGGGGTCGACGGCCTCAGCTACGTCCTCACCAGCAGCCTCGGCGACGGGGTCGGCAAGGTGCTGCTGGCGGACGTGGTGGTCGCCATCGCGGTGGCGACGCTCGCCATCCAGACGGCGGCCTGCCGGATGCTGTTCTCCATGGCCCGCGACGGACAGCTGCCGTTCTCCGGCCGCCTCGCGCGCGTGCACCCCCGCACCGGCATGCCGAGCGCCCCGGCGCTGGTGGTCGGCGTCCTCGCGGCGGCCCTGCTGCTGCTCGACTTCGCCTCACCGGACGCCTTCCTGGCCATCGGCACGACCTGCATCGTGATGCTGTATCTGGCGTACGCGATGGTCACCGGCCCGCTGCTGGTGCGCCGGCTGCGCGGGGAGTTCTCCTCGGCCGGCACGGACGAGACGGGCGCCCGCCTGTTCTCCCTGGGCCGCTGGGGCGTCCCGGTGAACGCCCTCGCGCTCCTGTACGGCCTGCTGATGACGGTCAACCTGGCCTGGCCGCGCGCGGCGGTGTACGACCCGGCGGGCGGCCACTGGTACTTCCAGTGGTTCACCGTGCTGTTCCTCGGCGCGACGCTCACCCTCGGCGTGGCCTTCCGGGCCTACCGCAGGCGGACACCGGCACCGGCCACGGCCGCACCGGAGACGGCAACCGCGTAGTCCCTGGCGGGCGCGTCGGGAGACCCCGGCGTGCCCGACCTGCCCGGAGCGTCCGACGCGCCTGGCCTGCCCGGCGCGGCCGCCCGGGGCCCGCCGACGGGGCGGGCCCCGCTCAGTCGCCCTGCACGCGCGCGTGCAGGTGCATGTCGTGCCAGCCGTCCTGGTGGAGGGCGGCGCTGCGCCTGGTGCCCTCCAGGAGGAAGCCGGCCTTGCCGGCGACCCGGCAGGAGGCCTCGTTGGCGGTGGCGTGCATCAGCTCCAGGCGGTGGAAGCCGATCTCGTCGAAGGCCCAGCGGTTGAGGGCGGTCGTGGCCCGGGGTGCGACTCCCCGGCCACGGGCCGATCTCGTCGTCCAGTAGGCGACCTCGGCCACGCCCTCGGCGAGCAGGATGCCGCGCAGGGCCACCCGCCCGAGCAGTTCACCGGTGTCCGCGTCGACGACGGCCCACTGGGCGTTCCGCTCCTGCGCCCAGCTCCCGCGCCACTCCTCGATCCAGCCGGCGACCTCCTCCTCGGAGTCGGCGGCCCTGATGTGCCACTGGTGCATGGCCGGGTCCTGGAAGGCGGCGTACACGGCGGGGGCGTCCTCGGCCCGCCACGGGCGCAGGAGCAGTCCGTCGCCGCTGCGGAGCACGGGCTGTGGGGTCCCCGAGAGGGTTCCGGCGGGCAGGACGACGTCGGCAGTGAAGGGCATGAGCCGCATCCTGCCAACGGACCACGGGCCGACCAACGGGTTTTCCGGCCCGTAGGCTTGACCCCGATGAGACGCCGTACGCCGCCCCCGCCCTCCCCGCTGCCGCAACGCGACGGGATCGACCCGGTGCGGGTGCGGTTGCCCGGCGAGGGCGCCTGGGCCACCGTGCGGGAGCACCTGGTGGAGCGACTGGGCGCGGCGCGCGCCGGGATCGTGGACGGGATGCTGGAGGCCGGGCTCGTCGTCGGCGCCGACGGGCGGGCGGTGGCGCCGGACGCGGCCTACGTACCGGGGATGTTCGTCTGGTACCACCGCGAGCTGCCGCCCGAGGTGCCCGTGCCGTTCCCGCTGGAGATCGTGCACCGCGACGAGCACATCGTCGTCGTCGACAAGCCGCACTTCATGGCCACCACCCCGCGCGGCAGCCATGTCACCGAGAGCGCGCTGGCCCGGCTGCGACGGGAGCTGGGCCTTCCCGCGCTCGGCGCCGCGCACCGGCTCGACCGGCTCACCGCCGGGCTCGTGCTGTTCACCGTGTGCCCCGAGGAGCGCGGCGCGTACCAGTCGCTGTTCCGCGACCGCAGGGTGCGCAAGGTGTACGAGGCGGTCGCGCCGTACCACCCGGATCTCGCCCTGCCCCGGACCGTGCGCAGCCGGATCGTCAAGGAGCGCGGGGTCCTGGCCGCCTACGAGGTGGCGGGCGAACCGAACGCCGTGAGCCGTGTCGAGCTCGTCGAGCACGGTGCGCGGGGACTCGGCCGGTACCGGCTGCTGCCCGCCACCGGGCAGACCCATCAGCTGCGCGTCCATATGAACACGCTCGGCGTGCCCATCCTCGGCGATCCGCTCTACCCCGAGGTGGCCGCCGCCGTGCCGGCCGGCGACTTCCGGCGTCCGCTTCAACTGCTGGCGCGGGAGCTGGAGTTCACCGATCCGGTCACGGGGACGGAGCACCGGCTGCGGAGCGGCCGAGTGCTCGAGGCCTGGACGTCGTACGACGGCTGGGCCGCCGCTCCGTCGACGGGCGCCGGTCAGTAGCCGCGCCACCAGGACAGGAAGCGCCGCCAGGCGTTGGGCCTGCGGACCGGCCCCGTCGACTGCGGGACGGCCGGCGCGGCGTGCGGCGCCGGACGCGGCGCGGGCGCCGGAGCGGCCACCGGTTCGGGGGCGGGCGCCGGCGCGGGCCGCGGTGCCGAGCTCACCGGCCGCGTGAGGCGCTGCGGCGGAATCGGGGCGTGGCTCGGCTTGTGCTTGACGTCCTGCTGGTCCTTCGGCTCGAACCGGACCGGCAGCTCCACCAGGTGCCGCGACGCGATCGACGTCGTCCACCGCAACTCGTCCTCGGCACAGTCGAGTTGCACGTCCGGCAGCCGCATCAGCAGCGCGTCGACGCCGACGTCGGCGATGGCGCGGCCGATGTCCTGGCCGGGGCATTCGTGCGGGCCGCTGCCGAAGGCGAGGTGGGAGCGGTTGCCCTGCATATGGGCGGAGAGGTCGGGGCGCACCCGGGGGTCCACGTTGCCGGGGGCGGGCGCGAAGAAGAGACCGTCGCCCCGGCGGATGCGCTGGCCGCCCAGCTCCGTGTCCTGCTTGGCGAAGTAGCCGAAGATCGTGCTGAACGGGGGCTCGTCCCACAGGGACTGCTCGACCGCCTCCGCCACCGTCATCTGGCCGCCGTTGAGCTGGGCGAGGAAACGCGGGTCGGTGAGGACCATGCGCAGCGCGTTGGAGAGCAGGTTGACGGTGGCCTCGTACGCGGCGAAGAGCACCAGGCGCAGATGCTCCCGGACCTCGTCGTCGGTGAGTCCGGCCGGGTGGGTGATGAGGTGGCTGGTGAAGTCGTCCTCGGGCTCGGCCCGGCGGCGGGTGGTGAGCCGGGCGAGCGCCTGCACGACGTACTCGTGGCTGGCGACCGCGGTCTCGCTGCCCTTGAGCGCGTCGCGGGCGGCGTGCACCATCTTGTCGTTGTACTCGTCGGGCATGCCGAGGACATGGCACATCACGGCCATCGGGAGGTGCTCGGCGAAGTCGCCGACCAGGTCGGCCCGGCCCTCCTCGCAGAAGCGGTTGACCAGGCGCTGGCTGGAGCGGTTGATGTAGCGGCGCACGCTGCGGTCTTCGATGGTCGCCATGGCGGCGGTGACCGCGCCCCGCAGCCGCTTGTGCTCGTCGCCCTCGGCGTGGGCGCAGATGGGCTGCCAGGCGATGTGCGGCATGAGCGGGTGGTCGGGCCTGACCTTGCCGTCCACCAGTTGCGACCAGGTGCGGCTGTCCTTGGTGAACTGCGAGGGCGTGCGCACCATGCGCAGGTTCTCGGCGTGCCCGAGGACCATCCACATCGGCAGGTCGTCGTGGAGCAGGACCGGGGCCACGGGGCCGTGTTCCTCGCGCAGCCGCTCGTAGAGTTCGTTCAGGTCCTGCGCGCCGGGGCCGTAGAGGCGGGCCAGTCCGCCGGGGCCCCGGCCGTGCGCGGGGCAGCCGGCCGGCGGGTCCAGGGCGAGGTCGTGCGGGCCGGTCGGGGTGTGGTGTTCGGGAGTCACAGGGGGTCGCTCCGAAACTGTGCTGAATCCGGTGTGTGGGGAGGTGTTGCCGTGCGGGTCGGATAAGGCTGGGGGTCGGATGAGGCTGGGAGTCAGATGAGGCTGCGGGTCAGGGCCAGGGAGTGCAGGAAACGCATGAGGGTCATCAGGACGTCACGGCTGGAGGCGCGGCGGCGGACGTCGCACTCCACGATCGGGATCTCGGGCGGCAGGTCGAGGGCCGCGCGCAGGTCGTCCATGGGGTAACGGGGCCCGTCGGGGAAGGTGTTGACGGCGACGACGAAGGGCACGCCACCCTCCTCGAGCCGTCCCATGACCTCGAAGCTGACCTCGAGGCGACGGGTGTCGACCAGGACGACCGCGCCGAGCGCGCCCTCGAACAGCCCGTTCCACAGGAACCAGAAGCGTTCCTGGCCGGGCGTGCCGAAGAGGTAGAGCACGACCTGCTCGGTGATGCGGATCCGGCCGAAGTCCATGGCCACGGTGGTGGCGGTCTTGGTCTCGGAGCCGTAGTTGTCGTCGACCCCGATGCCCGCCTGGGTCATGGTCTCCTCGGTGGTCAGCGGCCTGATCTCGCTGACGGAGCCGACCATGGTCGTCTTGCCGACGCCGAAGCCGCCCACGATGACGATCTTCGCCGCGGCGGTGGTGGTGTGCGGCAGATGGTCCTCGGCCCGTGGGCCGGGAATCGTGTCAGAGCCGTTGAAGTCCATGCATCACCGCTTCGAGAAGGGAACGGTCGGGGAGCTGCTGCCGGACGATGGGGGCGCGCGCCTGTACGAGTTCGGCCGCCAGCATCTCGGTGAGCAGCACCGTCACCACGCTGAACGGCAGGCCGAGGTAGGCCGAGATCTCGGCCACCGACAGCGGGGCGGCGCACATCCGCAGCACCGCCGTCTGCTCCGGGGTGGCCGACGAGGGCGGTTCGGCGCGCGCCACGACTAACGTGACGAGGTCGACGGGTGCGCGCTCGCCGTCCGCGCCCGTGATGATGTACAGCCGCTCGGGGTTCTTGCCCTCCCCCTCGGCTCCCTCCTTCGAGTCCTTCGAGTCCTTCGGGAGGGGCGGGGGCGGCGGGGGCGGTGGTGGCAGGGGCTGTCGCCGGCGGCGTTGCGGAGGCGTCATACGCTCTGCCCGTTGCGGCGGGGCGGAGTGGTCAGATGGGCGCCGATGCGGACCACGAGGTCGCGCATCATGCCGCTCATCCGACTGGCCTCGCAGCGCACGTCGGCGAGGACGGCGAGGTAGGCGTTGGCGCCGGCCGACATCATGTAGAAGTAGCCGCCGCTCAGGTCGATGACGACCATGTCCATCTCGCCGGTGCTCGACTGGATCTCCTGGCCGACCGCGGCGGCCAGGCTCTGGAGGCCGGCGCAGGCGGCGGCGACCCGGTCGGCGGCGTCGGGGTCGCCGGCGTAGCGGGCGATGCGCAGTCCGTCGGCCGAGAGGACCACGATCATCTCGATGCCCGGAACCCCGTCGTAGAGCTCCTTGAGCAGCCAGTCGAAGTTTTGGCGCTGCTGGATCACGTGAGGTCCCCTTCATCGTCGGCCTCGGGCTTGGCCTTGTCTTCGAGCAGGTGCAGATATGCGGTGGGATTGCGGGTGAAGTCGGTGGGGTGCACGCCGGGCGGGGCCGCCTTGACCAGGCCTTCCCAGAAGGCCTCGAACGCCAGGCCGGGCTCCCGCTTCTTCTGGGGCTCCGGCTCGGGCT
This sequence comes from Streptomyces sp. NPDC102259, assembly GCF_044766465.1. NCBI lineage: Bacteria > Bacillati > Actinomycetota > Actinomycetes > Kitasatosporales > Streptomycetaceae > Streptomyces > Streptomyces sp. NPDC102259. The sequence goes on from NZ_JBIWMA010000005.1 coordinate 254,217, forward strand.
CCGGCCGGCGCTGTGCGAACGGGTCGGGCTTGCCCAGACGCTCGGCCTCCTGAGCGGCGTACGCCTCGGCGTAGCGCTGGGTGATCGGGATCGTGGTCTTGCTGCGGCGCTGCGGCAGGCCCTGATCGGTCCACTCGGTGACCTCGGGCACCTCGTCGTCGGTCAGGGAGACTCCGGCCGGGATACGCGCGTTGGTGGGGCGGCGCTTCTTGGGCGGGCGCTTGGGGCCCTCGCCGATCTGGCTCAGGTCGATCTGGGGTACGGCGGTGGCGCCGATGCCGTGCGCGAAGCCGGGCGCGGGATCGGAGGTCTGCATCTCGCTCGGCACGATGAGGACGGCCCTGACGCCGCCGTAGGCCGAGGTGCGCAGGGACACCTCGAGGTTGAACGACGTGCACAGACGGCCGACGACGGCGAGGCCCAGGCGCGGGGTGCCGCCGACGTCCTGGATGTCGACGCCCGCCTTGGCCTGCTCCAGCATGCGTTCGGCCTTGGCGCGGGCCTCCTCGCTGAGGCTGACGCCGGCGTCCTCGATCTCGATGGCGATGCCGGTCTGCACCTCGACGGCGTTGACGTGCACCTTGCTCTGCGGGGGCGAGTAGCGGGTGGCGTTGTCGAGGAGTTCCGCGAGCGCGTGGAGGAGCGGCTCGACGGAGAGGCCGCGGATGTTCACCTTGGCGATGGAGTCCAGCTGGATGCGCCGGTACTCCAGGATCCGCGACATGGCACCGCGCAGCACGCTGTACAGCGGGACCGGCTGGGGCCAGTTGCGGCCGGGCCGGCCGCCGCCGAGCACACCGATGGAGTCGGCGAGGCGGCCGATCAGCGACGTGCCGTGGTCGATGCGCAGCAGGTCGTCGAAGACCTCGGGGTTGCGGCCGTGGTCCTCCTCCATCTCCCGCAGTTCCGCGGACTGTTGGTGGACGATGGCCTGCATCCGGCGGGCGATGCTGACGAAGGAGCGCTGGGCCGAGTCGCGCAGGGACTCCTCGTGGTCGACGATGTCGAGGATCTTCCTGATCACGGCGCGCTGCGCGTCGTCGAGGTCGCGGAAGTCGGGATCACTCTCGCTGAAGTCGCGCATCACCTCCCTGGGGGAGTTTCCGGCCCGCAGCCACTCCACGGCGTTGGGCACGAACTCCTGGGCGAGGCGGCGGTTCTCCTCCATGTGGCCGGCCACCCGCTGTTCCAGGTACGCGACGCGCTGGTCCCGCTCCGCGCGCAGCTCCCGCAGGTGCCGCCCACGGCGCACCGACTCGGCTCCCGCCGCGATCACCAGGAGGGTGGCGACGGTTCCGCAGACGCCGACGGCGAGCCGGGCCTGCGCCGCCACCAGGGCGACGGCGGCTCCGGTCGCCGCGGCCATCAGTATCGCCGGCAGCAACAGCACGCGCGCGTAGGGAAGTTCTCGGCGACCGGGTGGGGACTGAACACTCACCATGTGGGCACCCTCTGTAGGGATCTGTCGGCATCTTCGGGAAGTTTGGGAACAAGCGCACGAATACGCCTCAACTCGGTGCGCCGCGGGCGAGCTTAGTCCGACCGGATCATCGCCGTGTCATATTCCGCAACCGCCTGAAACCGCTTCCGTACGTGGAGTAACCTCAGGTCATTTGCACGCTTGGCATTCGATCGAACACGTTGCGTAATGACGTACGGGTGTGCGAAACAGTTCACCGGGACGGATGAGACGAGCGCCCGTGAGGGGTTCGGGCGGTGGTCAGTTCCCCGCGATACGCAGCGCCGCGTCGGCGGTGGCGCGGGCGAACTCCGATACCGAGCGGTCGGGATCCGAGCGGTGTACGAGGATGACGCCCTCGATGAGACCGAAGACCAGGTCGGTGCGCAGATCCAGCGCGCTCTTCGCGAGCGCCCCGCCGGCGGCCGTGGCGGCGATCAACTGGCGGTAGCCGTCCTTGAGTTCGGCGCGCACGGCGTGGAAACCGGCGAACCGCTCGGTGCGCACCTCGGGCAGCAGGTAGAGGCCGCCGAGGTTGTGCGAGCCGCCGCACAGCAGCTCGACGTCGGTGCGGCACAGCTCCCACAGCCGGTCCTCAGCCGTACGCGCGTCGTCGGCGAGCAGCTCACGGGCGTACGTCAGCGAGGGCGTGACCGTCGACTCCAGCAGCGCGGCGAGCAGCTCCTCCTTGCCGGAGACGTAGTGGTACATGGACGCCTGTCGCATTCCCGCGCGTTCGGCGACGGCCCGGGTGGTGGTGGCGGCGTAGCCGCGCGTGGTGAACAACTCCGCTGCGGCCACGAGCAGTTCGGCGCGCGGCTCGAGCCCACTGTCCGGGCGCTGCGCGGCCCGTGGGCGGCCCACTCGACGTCCGCTGCTCGTCCCCATGCGTTCGATCCTCGCACACGGCCCCGGACGGCGATCTTCGAGCGATCCGGTGAGGAGTCGGTAACCGTCCCGCAACCGGAGGGCAACGGCGGCGACCCGCCCCGGACCTAATTTCTGTCGGGCGACAGAAATACCGCGACAGCGACGGAACCGAGCTGCGGAGGTCCGCAATGGCGGCGACAGCGACCACATACGGAGCACGCGCCCACGCCCGGGCGCAGGAGGGCTCCCGGGCCGAGGCCATGCCGGTCGTCCCGGCCCGGGATTGGCAGGACCCGCCCTGCGAGGCGGGTCACCTGGTGTGGGCCGAGACGGTCGCGGGCGGCAACTACACCCACCGGGTCCTCGCGCGCGGCACCGAACTGCGCCTGACCGACCTGCACGGCGACGCCTGCGCCCATCTGCTCCTCCACGTGGAGGGCCGCCCCTGGGAGCGGCTGAACGTCGCCGACACGGTCAAGGTCCAGTGGAACGCCTACCTCGGCGAGGGCGTGCTGCTCCTGTCCGACCAGGGCCGCGTCCTCGCCTCGGTCGTCGCCGACACCGCCGGCCGGCACGACGCCCTGTGCGGCACCTCCACCCTCGTACGCAACACCGAGCGCTACGGCGACGGCAGCCCGCAGTCCGCCTCCCCGGCGGGCCGGGAGCTGTTCAAGCTGGCCGCCGCGAAGAACGGTCTGGAGCCGCGCGATCTGCCGCCCTCGCTCTCCTTCTTCCAGGGGGTCGAGGTCCAGGACGACGGCACCCTCGACTTCACCGGCTCGGCGGGCCCCGGCGGCAGCGTCACCCTGCGCGCCGAACAGGACGTGACGGTCCTGATCGTCAACGTGCCGCACCCGGCCGACCCCCGGCCGGGGTACGTCAGCACCCCGCTGGAGGTCCTCGCCTGGCGGGCGGCGGCCACCCGGCCGGGCGACCCGCTGTGGGACGCCACGCCCGAGGGCCGCCGCGCCTTCCTCAACACCGCCGAATTCCTGACCGCGAGGGGGCTCGCATGAGCACGAGCACCGTGGTGGCGGCCCGCGCCTCCTGGTCCGCGGTCGTCCGCGAGGGCGAGACGCTGACCATCACCGACCTGCACGGCAACCAGGCCGTCGACTTCCTCGTGTACGACGCCCACGACACGTCCGTGCGCTACAGCGCGCCCGACACGATCCAGGCCCAGGGCGGCATCTTCCTCACCACCGACAGTGTGCTGATGTCCAGCGAGCACACTCCCCTGATGACGGTGACGGCCGACGGCGTGGGCCGCCACGACACCGTCGGCGGCGCCTGCTCCAAGGAGTCCAACACCCTGCGCTACGGCCACCACACCTACGCGCAGCACGCGTGCGTGGACAACTTCCTCGCCGAAGGAGCCCGGCACGGCCTCGGCAAGCGGGACCTGGTCTCCAACATCAACTGGTACATGAACGTGCCCGTCGAGAAGGACGGCACCCTCGGCATCGTCGACGGACTCTCCGCGCCGGGCCTCTCGCTCACGCTCCGAGCCGAACGGGACGTCCTCGTGCTGGTCTCCAACTGCCCCCAGATCAACAACCCCTGCAACGGCTTCGAGCCGACGGCGGTGGAGATGACGATCACCGGATCCGACCAGGACGCCACGGGCGACGAACGGGACGGGGACCCGGCATGACCTTCGACAAGCTGCTGGTCGCCAACCGCGGCGAGATAGCCGTCCGTGTCCTGCGCACGGCCCGCGACCTGGGCCTGCGCACGGTCGCGGTGTACTCCGACCCGGACCGCTCGGCACCCCACGTCCGGCTCGCCGACGAGGCCGTGCGGCTCGGCCCGGCCCCCGCGAAGGAGTCGTACCTCGACGCCGACCTGGTCCTGGCCGCGGCCAAGGACACCGGCGCGGGCGCGATCCACCCGGGCTACGGCTTCCTCTCCGAGGACGCGGCCTTCGCGCGCCGCTGCGCCGACGCCGGGATCGTGTTCGTCGGTCCGACGCCGGAGCAGCTGGAGCTGTTCGGCGCCAAGCACACCGCGCGGGCGGCGGCGGAGGCGGCGGGGGTGCCCCTCGCCCCCGGCACCGGACTCCTGGCGGACCTGCCCGAGGCGCTGGAGCAGGCCCGGCTCATCGGCTACCCGGTCATGCTCAAGGCGACCGGCGGTGGCGGCGGGATCGGCATGTCGGCCTGCCGCTCGGCCGACGAACTGGCCGACGCCTGGGAGCGCGTCCAGCGCGTCGCCGCCGCCTCCTTCTCCTCCGCCGGCGTCTTCCTGGAACGGCTCGTGGAGCACGCCCGCCATGTCGAGGTGCAGGTCTTCGGCGACGGCGCGGGCCGGGTCGTCGTCCTCGGCGACCGGGACTGCTCCCTCCAGCGCCGCAACCAGAAGGTCGTGGAGGAGGCCCCGGCCCCCGGCCTGCCCGCGCACGTACGAGAGCAACTCGCCGCGAGTGCACACGACTTGTGCGCGTCGGTCGGCTACCGCTCCGCCGGCACCGTCGAGTTCGTCTACGACGCGGCCCGCGAGGAGGCCTACTTCCTGGAGGTCAACACCCGTCTCCAGGTGGAGCATCCGGTCACCGAGGAGATCTACGGCGTCGACCTGGTCGCCTGGATGCTGCGCCTGGCACGCGGCGAACAGGACGTCGTACGCGACCCGGGGCCGCCCCGCGGCCACGCCGTGGAGGCACGCCTCTACGCGGAGGATCCCCGCCGCGACCACCGGCCCGGCGCCGGCCTGCTGACGCGGGTCGAGTTCCCGGCCGGGGTGCGCGTCGACGGCTGGGTGGAGACGGGCACCGAGGTGACGACGTCGTACGACCCGCTGCTCGCGAAGGTGATCGCGTACGGCTCGGACCGGGAGCACGCGCTGCGACGCCTGGACGAGGCGCTGGCCCGGACCCGCGTCGACGGCATCGAGACGAACCTCGGGCTGGTCCGGGCGGCGCTGGCGGACTCCCGGTTCACGACGGCGGTCCACTCGACGGCGACCCTCGCCACCGTCACCGATCCGACCCCGCGCGTCGAGGTCGTCTCCGGCGGCACGCTGACCACCGTGCAGGACTGGCCCGGCCGCACCGGCCACTGGCAGGTCGGCGTCCCGCCGTCCGGCCCGATGGACGACCGCTCGTTCCGCCTCGGCAACCGGGCCCTGGGCAACCCCGAGGGCGCCCCGGGCCTGGAGTGCACCCTCCAGGGGCCGGCCCTGCGCTTCACCCACGCCACCACCGTGTGCGTGACGGGCGCGCCGGCCCCGGTCACCGTGGACGGCACGGCGGTGGCGCGGTGGGAACCGGTGACCGTGCCGGCCGGGGCCCTGCTGGAGATCGGCGCGCCCAGCGAGCACGGCCTGCGGACGTACGTGCTGTTCGCGGGCGGCCTGGACGTCCCCGCCTTCCTGGGCAGCGCGAGCACGTTCACGCTGGGCCGGTTCGGCGGCCACGGCGGGCGGGCGCTGCGGACGGGCGACGTCCTGCACGGCGGGACCGTCGTCGAGGGCGCCGCCGTACCCGTCCCGGACCGCCCGGAGTTCACCCCGGTCTGGCACCTCGGCGCGGTCGAAGGACCGCACGCGGCACCGGAGTTCTTCACCGAGGACGACATCCGCGACTTCTACGCCGCCGACTGGAAGGTCCACTTCAACTCGGCCCGCACCGGCGTGCGCCTGGTCGGGCCCAAGCCGCGCTGGGCACGCACCGACGGCGGCGAGGCGGGTCTGCACCCGTCCAACATCCACGACACCCCCTACTCCGTCGGCGCCGTGGACTACACCGGCGACATGCCGGTGCTGCTGGGCCCGGACGGCCCCTCCCTCGGCGGGTTCGTGTGCCCGGCGACGGTCCTCAGCTCCGAGCGGTGGAAGCTGGGCCAGCTGCGCCCGGGCGACACGGTCCGCTTCACACCGGTGGACGGGGACGGCGCGCCGCGCCCCGACATCGTCGACGGGGGCGTGCTGGCCCGGGACGGCGACGTGACCTACCGGCGCAGCGGCGACGACAACCTGCTGGTCGAGTTCGGACCCCTCCAGCTGGACCTGGCGCTGCGCATGCGGGTCCACGCGCTGATGGAGGCGGTGAACGCGGCGGACCTGGCCGGCGTCACCGATCTCACCCCGGGCATCCGCTCCCTCCAGATCCGGACGGACCCCGGCCGCCTCCCGCAGCGCGAACTCCTCGCGGTGGTCCGGGAGATGACGGCCGCCCTCCCGCCCTCGGACGAACTGGTCGTCCCCTCCCGCACCGTGCACCTGCCGCTGTCCTGGGACGACCCCGCGACCCGCGAGGCCATCGCCCGCTACATGGCGGGCGTCCGCGACGACGCGCCCTGGTGCCCGTGGAACATCGAGTTCATCCGCCGGGTCAACGGCCTGGACACGGTGGCGGACGTCTACGACACGGTGTTCGCCGCGGAGTACCTGGTCCTGGGCCTGGGCGACGTCTACCTGGGCGCCCCGGTCGCCACCCCGCTCGACCCGCGCCACCGTCTGGTGACGACGAAGTACAACCCCGCGCGCACCTGGACGGCCGAGAACTCGGTGGGCATCGGCGGGGCGTACCTCTGCGTCTACGGCATGGAGGGACCCGGCGGCTACCAGTTCGTGGGCCGGACGACCCAGGTGTGGTCGCCCTGGCAGCAGCGCGGCGCGTTCGAGCCCGGCTCGCCCTGGCTGCTGCGCTTCTTCGACCGGATCCGCTGGTATCCGGTCGACGCGGACGAACTCCTCGAGCTACGGGCCGACATCACGTCGGGTCGCTTCGTGCCGCGTATCGAGGAGGGCACCTTCTCGCTCGCCGAGTACCAGACCTTCCTCGCCGAACACGCCGACCCCATAGCGGAGTTCAGGTCCCGCCAGCAGACCGCGTTCGCGGCGGAGCGGGACGCCTGGGAGGCGGCGGGCGAGTTCACGCGGGCGGCGGCCGCCGAGGCGCCGGCCGCTCCCCCGGCCGAGGTGGCGGTACCGCCGGGCGGCCGCCTGGTCGAGGCCGAGTTCGCCGCCTCCGTCTGGCAGTTGAACGTGTCGCCGGGCGACGAGGTGACGACGGGGCAGCCGCTGCTCGCCCTGGAGGCCATGAAGATGGAGTCCAGGGTGCACGCGCCGGTCGACGGCGTCGTGGCGCAGATCCTGGCCCGACCCGGCGACCAGGTCGAGGCGGGAACGGCCCTGCTCGTCCTGGCCCCGGCCGTGCCCTGACGAGCCGACCCAGCCGACCGAGCGGACCGACCCGACCCACCCCTTGCAAGGAGCACGCATGTCCACGACCGTCTCCCGCGTCCGCGCCGCGTACGCCCGCATCGAGGCCACGGACCGCCCGGAGATCTGGATCGATCTCCGGCCGCCGGCGGACGTCGAGGCCGAGGCCCGCACGCTCGACGAGCGGCTGGCTCGGGGCGAGCGCCTCCCCCTGGCCGGCCGGCTGCTCGCCGTCAAGGGAAACATCGACGTGGCCGGACTCCCCACCACCGCGGGCTGCCCGGCGTACGCCTACCGGCCCGCCGCCGACGCCCCGGCCGTCGCCCGCCTCCGTGCGGCCGGCGCACTGGTACTGGGCACCACGAACCTGGACCAGTTCGCGACCGGCCTGGTGGGCACCCGCTCCCCGCACGGCGCGGTGCGGGGCGCCGTCGACCCGTCGCGGGTGAGCGGCGGCTCCAGTTCCGGTTCGGCCGTCGCGGTGGCCCTCGGCATCGTCGACCTCGCCCTGGGCACGGACACGGCGGGTTCGGGGCGGGTCCCGGCCGCCTTCAACGGCATCGTCGGCCTCAAGCCCACCCGGGGCCTGGTCCCCACGGAGGGCGTCGTCCCGGCCTGCGCCTCGATCGACTGCGTGACGGTCTTCGCCCGCACGCTCCCCGAGGCGGAGCGGGCCCTGGCGCACATGGCTTCGCCGGCCGGCCGGGCCCTCCCCGCGCTCCCCGCCCGTCGTCCCGGCCCCTGGCGGATCGCGGTCCCGCCCCTCGACCAGCTGGGCGAACTGGACCCGGGCTGGGCGGCCGCCTACGAGGCGGCGGTACGGCGGCTCGGGGCGGCCGGGGCGGAGATCCGGGGCATCGACCTCGGCCCGTTCACCGAGGCCGCCGCGATGCTCTACGAGGGCGCGTTCGTCGCCGAGCGCTACACGGCCGTGGGTGCTTTCGTCGACAAGTTGACCGCGGAGGGCGGCGCGGGCCTGGACCCGACGGTCGCCGGCATCATCACCCGGGCCCGGGACATCCCGGCGCACCGGCTCTACACGGACACCGAACGCCTGACGGCCCTGCGCACCCGCGCGCTGGCCGAACTCGCCGACTCGGACGCCCTGCTGCTGCCCACCGCCCCCGGCCACCCCACCCTCGCCGAGGTCGCCGCCGACCCCCTGGGCGCCAACGCCCGCCTGGGCCGCTTCACCAACTCCACCAACCTCTTCGACCTGGCGGCGGCGGCCGTCCCGGCCGGCGAGGTGAACGGCCTGCCCTTCGGCGTGATGCTGGTCGGCCCGGCCTTCACGGACGAACGACTGGCCCGGATCGCGCAGTTGCTGCGGCCCGAGGTGTACGTGGCGGTGGCGGGCGCCCATCTCACCAGCCAGCCCCTCAACCCCCAACTGCTGTCCCTGGGCGCGGTGCTGGACCGTACGACCACGACGGCCCCGGTCTACCGCCTGCACGCCCTGCGCACGGACCCGCCCAAGCCGGGTCTCGCGCACGTGGGCGAGGGCGGCGCCGCGATCGAGGTGGAGATCTGGCGCCTCCCGGCGGAGGGTCTCGGCAACCTGCTGGCCGCACTCCCCCGCCCGATGGCCCTGGGCAGCGTCGAACTCACCGACGGCGCCCGGGTCCCCGGCTTCCTGTGCGAACCGTCCGCCCTCACCGACGCGGAGGACATCACGGCGTACGGGGGCTGGCGGACGTATCTCGACACGCGCTGAGGTGAGGCCCTTCGGGGGCGCGGGGCCGGGTCGACCTGCGGCTCCGTCGGCGGGCGCGAGCGCTCACACGCTCCCCGCACCCGCCGCCGACCAGGATCACCCCACGGACGAGTAGGCCACGACTCCCCGCAGCAGCTCGTCGACCGCCTTGCGGGCGTTCTTCGCCACCGTCGAGCCCTGGTTGGAGACGGGAGCGGCCGCCGCGATCTGCCCCAGCACGTCGATGACCTGCTTGCACCAGCGCACGAAGTCACCGGCGGGCATCTCGGCCTCCCGCAGCACCTCGTCGAGGCCCTTCCCCGAGGCCCACATATAGGCCGACCAGGCGAATCCGAGATCGGGCTCGCGCTGCCCGACGCCCTCGGTCTGACTGATCCGGAAGTCCTCCTCCAGGGCGTCCAGCCGGCCCCAGATGCGCACCATCTCGCCGAGCGCTGCCTTCGCCTTGCCCGAGGGCAGCTTCGGCGCCATGGCGTCGTCCCCGGCCCGCGACTCGTAGACCAACGCCGATACGCAGGCGGCCAGTTCGGCGGGGGCCAGCCCCTCCCACACGCCCGCGCGCAGACATTCGCTCGCGAGCAGGTCGAGCTCGCCGTAGAGCCGGGCGAGCCGCTTGCCGTGCTCGGTGACCTCGTTGCCCCGCAGATAGTCGAGCTCGGTCAGCAGCGCCACGATCCGGTCGAACGTACGAGCGATCGTGTTGGTGCGTCCCTCGATACGGCGCTCCAGCTGCGAGGTGTCCCGCAGCAGCCGGTGGTAGCGCTCGGCCCAGCGGGCGTGGTCCTCACGGTCGGAGCAGCCGTGACAGGGGTGCGCGCGGATCGCGGCGCGCAGCCGGGCGATCTCACGGTCGTCGGCGGCCTGCGCGCGTTGCTTGCGGGCCCGCTCCGGCGGGATGTGCCCGGCCTTGGTGCGCAGCGCGGAGGCGAGATCGCGGCGGGACTGCGGCGAACGCGCGTTGAACGACTTCGGGATCCGCATCCGGTCCAGCGCCTCCACCGGCACCGGGAAGTCCATCGAGGCCAGCCGCTTGACCTGCCGCTCGGCGGTGAGGACCAGCGGACGCGGCCCGTCCTGGTGGTCGAAACCGCGGTGCCCGTTGACCCGGCCGGCGGGCAGGCCCGGGTCGAGCACCAGCGCCAGCCCCGCGTGCTTGCCGGTGGGCACGTGGATGACGTCCCCCGGCTTGAGCTTCTCCAGTGCCACGGCGGCCTCGGTACGGCGCTGGTTCGCGCCCTGCTTGGCCAGTTCGGTCTCGCGGTCCTTGAGGTCACGGCGCAGCCCCGCGTACTCCTCGAAGTCGCCGAGGTGGCAGGTCATGGAGGCCTGGTAGCCCTCGAGCCCCTCCTCGTTGCGCTGCACCTGCCGGGAGATCCCGACCACCGACCGGTCCGCCTGGAACTGCGCGAACGAGGTCTCCAGCAGCTCGCGCGAGCGGTGCCGGCCGAACTGCTCGACCAGGTTGACCGCCATGTTGTACGACGGCTTGAAGCTGGAGCGCAGCGGGTACGTGCGGGTGCCCGCGAGTCCGGCGAGGTGCTCGGGGCTCATCGCGCGCTGCCACAGCACGACGGCGTGCCCCTCGACGTCGATGCCCCGTCGGCCCGCGCGGCCGGTGAGCTGCGTGTACTCGCCGGGTGTGATGTCGGCGTGCTGCTCGCCGTTCCACTTGACCAGCTTCTCCAGCACGACCGAGCGGGCGGGCATGTTGATGCCCAGGGCGAGGGTCTCGGTCGCGAAGACGGCCTTGACCAGGCCGCGCACGAACAGCTCCTCGACGACCTCCTTGAAGGTCGGCAGCATGCCAGCGTGGTGGGCGGCGATGCCTCGCTCCAGGCCCTCCAGCCACTCGTAGTAGCCGAGGACGTGCAGGTCCTCGTGGGGGATGGCGGCGGTGCGCTCCTCGACCAGGGCGCGCACCACAGCGCGCGCGTCCTCGTCGTTCAGCCGCAGCCCGGCGTGCAGGCACTGCTGGACGGCGGCCTCGCAGGCGGCACGGCTGAAGATGAACGTGATGGCGGGCAGCAGCCCCGCCGCGTCGAGACGCTCGATGACCTCCGGCCGCCCAGGGGTCCACACGCGTGAGCGCTGCCTGCGCTCCCGCTCACGGTCGGCCTCGCGCATGTTTCGGCCACGCCTGCGGTCCTGGTACGAGGGCCGGCTCGCCTCCATGCGGGCCAGCCGCGTGAGGTCGGGGTTGACGGCTCTGCGCTGGCCCTCGCCCTCCTCGAACAGGTCGTACATCCGCCGCCCGGCGAGCACGTGCTGGAACAGCGGCACGGGCCGGTGCTCGGAGACGATCACCTCGGTGTCGCCGCGCACGGTGTCCAGCCAGTCGCCGAACTCCTCGGCGTTGGAGACGGTCGCCGACAGCGAGACCAGGGTGACCGACTCGGGAAGGTGGATGATCACCTCTTCCCACACGGCGCCCCGGAAGCGGTCGGAGAGGTAGTGCACCTCGTCCATCACCACGTACCCGAGGCCGAGGAGGGTCTGCGAGCCGGCGTACAGCATGTTCCGCAGCACCTCGGTGGTCATCACGACCACCGGGGCGTCCGAGTTGACGCTGTTGTCGCCGGTGAGCAGACCCACCTTGTCGTTGCCGTAGCGGCGGCACAGGTCGGAGTACTTCTGGTTCGACAGCGCCTTGATGGGCGTCGTGTAGAAGCACTTCTTGCCCTGCTGGAGGGCGAGGTGGACGGCGAACTCGCCCACGATCGTCTTGCCCGAGCCGGTGGGGGCGGCCACCAGGACGCCCTTGCCCGCTTCGAGCGCCTGGCAGGACTCGATCTGGAAGGGGTCGAGACCGAAGTCGTACATCTCGCGGAAGGACGCGAGCGCGGTGGCCTGCTCGACGGCGCGCTTACGTGCTGCCGCGTACCGCTCGGCCGGTGAGAGATCCTCTGTCATCGTGCTTTCGAGCGTACCGGGCCGCACTGACAACAGGACGATCATTATCCGGATCCGGTCTTGCCAAACCTCGGTACGCCCAGCTCACGGGCGCATCGGCAGCCCGTTTCAGGGGCCGATGAGCCGCCCCGCGCCCGGCACGTACCGCGCGGTGAGCGCAGCTCCCCGAGCCGCTCCCCGTCGGCGTAGCCCGAGACGCCCGCCGCGGCGATCTCGACCTTCGCCGCCCGGACCACGGTGGCCTTCGGATGGTCGATGTGCGTCCCCCGGTACACCTTCGGGAACCCCCGCAGCAGCGTCCCGCGGCCGCAGTCCCCGACGACCGTGACGTCGAACAGTCCGTCGGCGAGGCCGGCGCCGAGGCAGATCCGCATGCCGCCGCCGTAGGAGGATCCGTTGCCGACCGCGACGATGTCGCGGATCCGGGCGCCCTTGAGGGCGTCGGCGACCAGCCGGGCCGCGGCGGCCGGATCACGGACGGGCAGGCCGAGGGCGCGGGCGAAGTCGTTGCCGGTGCCGACGACGACCAGCCTGAGCGGGGTGCGGGTGCCGACGACGGCCTGGAGCGCCAGGTGGGCCACTCCGTCGCCGCCGACGGAGATCAGGGCGCCGGTGCCGTCGGCGACGGCGGCACGCGCGCGCGTGCGAGGGCGTCCTCGCCGTCCGCACCGAGGACCGTGTGCACCGTGCAGCCGGCCGCCCGCAACGCGGAAGCGGCCGGCAGCGCTGCGTGAGCGCCCCGGCCGCGGCCCGCCGCGGGGTTGACGAAGAGGGTGATCTCGCTGGTCACGGGGATGACCTCAAGAGCTCTCCGACGTCTGTCAGGTCACGTCGTCATAACCGTTGACGCGGTCCGTGCTCGTCTGTTCCGGCAGCACGCGGCTCGCGGTCACCGACTCGACCTCGCCGATGGCCTCGGGGCTGAGGTCCAGCTCGGAAGCCTCGTCGTCGGCGGGGCCCAGCGCGTCGCGGCGGCGCCTGCGCCGGTCGTTCAGCAGGGAGAAGGCGGTCGCGCCGAAGTACAGGATCCAGATCGGTCCGGCGAGCGCCAGCATCGAGATGGGGTCGGTGCTGGGCGTGGCGACGGCGGCGAACACCGTGATGCCGATGATCATGGCGCGCCACCAGCCGAGCATGCGCTTGCCGGTGACCATCCCGGTGAGGTTGAGGAAGACCAGCAGCAGCGGCAGCTCGAAGGAGAGGCCGAAGACGATGACCATGCGCGTGACGAGCTGGAGCAGGTCGTCCAGCGGCAGGAGGTTGCTGACGCCGCCCGGGGTGAAGTCGATCAGCACCTTCGCGGTGGTCGGCAGCACCGCGTAGGCGAAGTAGCCGCCGCCCAGGAAGAGCGGGGCGCCCAGGCCGACGAACGCGTAGGCGTACTTGCGCTCGTGGTTGTGCAGGCCGGGGGCGATGAAGGCCCACAGCTGGTAGAGCCAGACCGGCGAGGCGAAGACGACGCCGGCCATCAGGGAGACCTGGAGGGCGAGCGTGAAGGGCGCGAGCAGACCGTTGATCGTGATGCTCGCGCACTTGTTGGTGGCGTCGCCCGAATTGAGCTGGCCCGCGATCTCTTCGAAAGTCTTCCCACAGCCGACCGAGTCGAGGATCGGCTTGGTGAGGAAGTTGATGATGTCGTTGTAGAAGAAGGCGGCTACGACCGTCACCAGGACGATGGCCAGCATCGCCTTCGCGAGCCGGTTGCGGAGCTCACGAAGGTGATCCGCGAGGGGCATCCGCCCCTCGGGGTCCTTCTCCTCTTTGCGGGCAGGCTTCAGCAACCCACGTTCCCATCTCGTGCGGCGGGCCGGAGGTCACCGGCCCTGCGTCAGCGCTTGGTCGTGTCCGTCGGCTCGGTGACCGGACGGGAGCTGGTCACGTCGCCGGGGGAAGCCTGGATGGTGCGCTGAGCCGGGGGCTGCTCGTCGTTGTTGGGCGGGCCGGCCGGGGTGGCCGTGCTGCCGCCCTCTTCCTTCATCGCCTTCGCCTCGCTCTTGAGGATGCGAGCGGACTTGCCGAGCGAGCGCGCCATGTCGGGAAGCTTCTTGGCGCCGAACAGCAGGATGACGACGACGAGGATGAGAATGATCTCGGGGGCGCCGAGCCTTCCGAACATAAGTCTTTACCTTCTCACCGAGGCTGCGGGGGTGGGTTGCCGTCCGACCGGTCGGACGCCTGTCCGAACGATCGTGTTGACAGCGATCGTAACGCTCAGGGGTAAACGTGAGGCAATCCCCGTGCGTACTCCCGGTCCGCGGTCCGGGCCTCGTTCTCCGAGCCGCGACCAGCAGCGTACCTGCCCTCCCCACCGGGGCGGGAGGGCGAAGTGGCCCAAAACGCAGGGGCCGCAGGACTCACAGGACGCCCACAGCGCTACCCGGGAGTCGCCACAGCGGACGTCACAAGGTGTCCACGGAACGGGCCGCGCTCGCGGCGGCCCGTTCCAGGTCCTGGGCCGCCCGGTCGATCCGGCGCGCGGACTCCGCGACCTGCCGTCCCAGACGCCGGGCCTCCGAGAAGACCCGTACGGCGAACACCGCGAGGACGGCGAGACCTGCGAAACCCACGGCAACCGCGAACATCGGCCAGAACATGGGGCCGAGCCTAGACCGTCCTAGGGGGTGTGCAGCCGCAGGGTCCTGACCCCGCCGCCGGTGAGCAGTTCGACGATCCGCTCGCCGGCCGGCTTGCGCACGGCGGTACCGCAGTCGGGGCAGGTGAAGGAGTAGAAGGTGGTCCGGCTGGACGCGCCGATCGCCAGCAGCAGGGCACTCGCGGCCAGCTCGAAGGCGCCCCGGCAGTCGGGGCACCCGGCCCGGAAGCGCACCGGCCCCGCGCTCCTCATGCCGGCGAACGCGGAGGCCACCGAGACGCCCCGCACACCGGACACCGTCGACTCGCTCACTGTCCCTGCTCCCGCCCGTCGAACCGACTCTCGCCCAGCGGTCCCGGCTGCTCGCCGGGCACCGCGTGCGGCCCGTCGGCCGCGCCGCGCGCCTCGATCCCGTCGTACGCCGCCAACGCCTCACGGGCGGCCCTGCGGGCACTGTCGGCGAGCTCCGGCGGCGAGACGATCCGGCCGTCACGGCCGAGCCGCAGCGCCAGCCGCCTGAGCGAGGCGGGTTCGGGCGTGCGCAGAGTGATACGCAGTCCGCCGTCGGGAAGCTCATCGGCGCTGTCGTGCGGGTAGTACTCGGCGACCCAGCGGCCGCCCGGGCCGACCTCGACGACGACCTCCGGGTCCTCGGCGGCCGGCTGTACGAGCCCCTCCGACAGGTCCCGGAGCTCGATCTCGGGCGGTGCGGACGGCTCGTCGAGGATCTTGATCTCGGCGACCCGGTCCAGCCGGAAGGTGCGGCGCGCCTCCGAGCGGCGGCACCAGGCCTCCACGTACGTGTGCCCGACGCTGACCAGCCGGATGGGGTCGATCTCGCGCTCGGTGACCTGATCGCGAGCGGGCGAGTAGTAACGGATCCACAGCCGGCGCCGCTCGGAGATCGCCCGGTCGACGTCCGCGAAGACCCCGCCCTCCGACTCGAACGTCACCGACAGCCGCGCGCTCGCGCCCGCCGCCTCACCGGCCGCGGCCTCCACCTTGGCCGTAGCCCGCAGCAGCGCCTGCCGGTCGCCCTCGCGCAGTCCCGGCAGTGTGGACACCGCCCGGGCCGCCACCAGCAGCGCGGTCGCCTCGTCGGCGGCCAGCCGCAGCGGCTCGGCGGCCTCCGCGCCGAGCGCGGCCGGGTTGTGCCACCAGATCCGCTCACCGTCGGTGTCGATGTCGAGGAGATCGCC
Organism: Streptomyces sp. NPDC102259; assembly: GCF_044766465.1. Classification (NCBI taxonomy): domain Bacteria; kingdom Bacillati; phylum Actinomycetota; class Actinomycetes; order Kitasatosporales; family Streptomycetaceae; genus Streptomyces; species Streptomyces sp. NPDC102259. Next base: position 270,125 of record NZ_JBIWMA010000005.1, read on the forward strand.
GCCGCGGAAGCTGGTGCCGCACATGGGCAGCACGTCGAGGTCCGAGACCAGCTCGTCCTCGGTGATCCCGAACGCGCGCGCCACGTCCTCGATCCGCGCGCCGGGGCGCTCCCTGAGATACGTCACCAGGGAGAGCATCCGCCGCGTCTGGTCGATGGCGTTCGTCGGCCTGACCGGTTTGCCTGCCACTGTGTTGCTCGCTCCCCCTCAGCCCTTCGCCACGGCCCGTAGCCGGTCCACGACGTCCGCGCGCAGCTCGGCGGGATCGAGGACCACCACGTCCGGCCCGAACTCCACCAGCCAGGCGTCCAGCCCGTGCCCGTACGGAATCTCCAACTCGTCCCAGCCGTCCCCGAGTTCCCGCACCGCGGTGGCCTTCGCCCGCAAGGGGTACCCGGCGTCCGTCCGCAGTCGGATCAGCGCGCTGCGGTCGGCGTTCTCCCCCGCCCAGCTCGCGACCGTCTCACGGACGGTGACGACATCGGGGACCGGCGCGGTGAAGCTCGTCCCGCGCGAGCGCACCTTTCCGGTGATCCGCGACAGCCGGAAGACGCGCTCGGCACCCCGGTCGCGGTCGAAGCCGGCCAGGTACCAGTGGCCGCGCCAGCACTCCAGCGCCCACGGCTCCACGTGCCGAGGCTCCGGGTGCGCGGCGGTGGCCTTGCGGTAGTCGAACATGACGGGCCGGCGGTCGCGGCAGGCCAGCATCAGCGGCTCGAACGCGGCCTCGTGCACGGGAATCCGGGGTTCCAGGGCGCCGTGCGGCTCGTACGGGTCGACGTCCTCGGGGAGCCCGGCCGCGCGCAGCTTCTGGAGGGCGCCGCTCGCGGCACCCGCCAGCCGGGCCTGCTGCCACACCTTGGCGGCCAGGCCCAGCGCCGCGGCCTCCTCGGCGTCGAGGGTGATGGGCGGCAGCCGGTTGCTGTCGCGGCGGGCGAGGTAGCCGATCTCGCCGTCCAGGCTCTCCACGGTCTCGATGACCAGGCCGAGCTCGCGAAGATCGTCCTTGTCCCGCTCGAACATCCGGTTGAAGGAATCGTCCGACCCCGCCGCGCCGTTGCCGGGCCGGAAGGTCTCGACATACGCCTCGATGGAGTCGCGCAGCTCGCGCTTGCTGAGCGGCCGGCGCGTCCCGAGCAGACACAGCGCCAGGTTCATCAGCCGCTCGGCCTTGGCAATGGCCATCGACGCCCTTCGCCTCCCCTATGGTGCTTACGATCGACGACCGTACCGCCCCGCGGCTCCCGGACAAAAGCCGAGGGTCCACGCCCGGGCGGGCATGGACCCCAGGTGATCAACACTGGTCGTACGACGGTCAGACCCCGAGCAGGTCCACGACGAAGATCAGCGTCTCGCCGGGCTTGATCGCCGGGGTGGGGCTCTGGTTGCCGTAGGCGAGGTGGGCCGGGATGGTCAGCTGGCGACGGCCGCCGACCTTCATGCCCTGCACGCCCTGGTCCCAGCCCTTGATGACCCGTCCGCCGCCGAGCGGGAAGCGGAACGGCGTCCCACGGTTCCAGCTGGCGTCGAACTCCTCACCGGTGCTGAAGGCGACACCGACGTAGTGGACGCTGACGTTGTGGCCGGCTTGCGCGACCTCGCCGTCGCCCTCCCAGATGTCCTTGATCTCGAGGTCCGCCGGGGGCTGGCCGCCGGGGAAGTCGATCTCGGGCTTTTCGATACTCACGTCACTGGCTCCTGCATGTCTCACGGAAAGGCAACACGGACAGTCTTACACCTTGGCCGGCCTCACACCTTGGCGATGATGTCCACCGAGAAGACCATCGTGGAGTCCTTCTCGATACCGCTGCCGCTCGGCGGGCTGTCGCCGTAACCCAGCGACGGCGGGACGACGATGACGACCCGGCTGCCCACCTTCTTGCCGGTCAGACCCTGCGCCCAGCCCTTGACCACCTCCTGGAGCGAGAACGAGGTCAGCGAACTGCGGCTGTACGAGGAGTCGAACTCCTTGCCCGTGTCCCAGACGACGCCCTTGTACTGCACCAGGACGGTGTCGTCGGCCGCGAGCTTCGGGCCGTCCCCCTCGATCACGTAGTTCGACACCAGCTTGGTGGGCGGGGCCGACTTGGGGATCTCGATCGAGGGCGCCTTGCCGTCGGTGTTCGTGCCCACCTTCGGCACGGCGGCGTCGTCCTGCGGCACGTCCTTGCCCTTGGCCGAGCTCTTCGCGTTGAACGTGTCCTGGATGTCGAAGACGAACACCAGCGTGTCGGTGCCCTTGATGCCCGTGTCCGCGTCGCCGTCCTTGCCGAAGGCCCAGGTCGGCGGCACCGAGAAGAGCACCCGACTGCCGGTCTTCTTGCCCGTCAGCGCATAGCGCCAGCCGTCGATGGTGCCGCCCTGCGCGAGCTGGGTGAACAGCGGCTTCTTGGTGTCGTAGGTGTTGAGGAGGACCTTCGCGCTGTCCCAGATCTGGCCGAGACAGTTGGCCTGGATGTAGTCGTTCTCCGCGACGGTCTTGCCGCTGCCCGCGATCACCGTCTTCACCGCCAGTTGGTCCGAGGGCTCACCGGTGCCCTTGGCGACCGTCGGCTTCTCGTCGAACTTCACTCCGGCCGTGATGGCCGGCAGCGGGCCGTCGACGATCTTCGGTGGCGGCGTGGCCCCGGCGGAGGACGACGCGCTGTCGCTCGCCTTGCTCGAGTCGGACTTGTCGTCGCCGCACGCGGCGAGAGTGGCGAGTCCAGCGGGTACGGCGGCAAGGATGAGTGAGCGTCGGCGCACGATGAAGCCTCGTAATCGGTCGATCTTCTGATGGCGTGCGCGCTACCTTAGCGACGTTTCTCGACGTGCGAAGGGCGCCGTACGGGAACGTACGGCGCCCGTGTCGCGTTCCGCGGCGCGTGCGGAACACGTCACTCACATTCCGGCGATCAGCTTCTCCACCCGGTCGTCCACCGACCGGAACGGGTCCTTGCACAACACGGTGCGCTGTGCCTGGTCGTTGAGCTTCAGGTGCACCCAGTCCACCGTGAAGTCCCGGCGCTGTTCCTGCGCACGGCGGATGAAGTCGCCGCGCAACCGCGCCCTGGTGGTCTGCGGCGGCACCGACTTGCCCTCGAAGATCTTCAAGTCGTTGCAGATCCGCGCGGCTTGGCCTTTTCGCTCCAACAGGTAGTACAGACCACGACGACGGTGAATGTCGTGATAAGCGAGGTCTATCTGCGCCACTCGCGGATGCGACATGGTCATGTTGTGCTTGGCCCGGTACCGCTCGATGAGCTTGTACTTCATCACCCAGTCGATCTCGGTGCCGATCCGGTCGAGGTCCTCCGCCTCGATCGCGTCCAGCGTGCGGCCCCACAGCTCCAGGACCTGGTCCACGGTGCCGGTGCGCACACCCCGGCGCTCGACGAAGTCCACGGCCTTCTCGTAGTACTCCCGCTGCACCTCCAGCGCGGAGGCCTCCCGGCCGCTGGCCAGCCGCACCTTGCGCCGGCCCGTGATGTCGTGACTGACCTCACGGATCGCCCGGATCGGGTTCTCCAGCGTCAGATCCCGCATCACGGTGCCCGCCTCGATCATGCGCAGCACCAGGTCGGTCGCGCCGACCTTCAGCAGCATGGTCGTCTCGGACATGTTGGAGTCGCCGACGATGACATGCAGACGGCGGTAACGCTCGGCGTCCGCGTGCGGCTCGTCGCGTGTGTTGATGATGGGCCGCGAGCGGGTCGTCGCGGAGGAGACGCCCTCCCAAATGTGCTCGGCCCGCTGACTGACGCAGTAGACCGCCCCACGGGGCGTCTGGAGCACCTTGCCCGCGCCGCACAGCAGCTGGCGGGTCACCAGGAACGGGATCAGGATGTCCGCGAGCCGGGAGAACTCCCCGTGCCGGGCCACCAGGTAGTTCTCGTGGCAACCATAAGAGTTGCCCGCCGAGTCCGTGTTGTTCTTGAAGAGGTAGACGTCGCCCGCGATTCCTTCCTCGTGCAGGCGTCGCTCCGCGTCCACCAGGAGTCCTTCGAGAATGCGCTCGCCGGCCTTGTCGTGGGTGACCAACTCGGTCACGTTGTCACATTCCGGTGTCGCGTATTCCGGATGCGATCCCACGTCGAGATAGAGGCGGGCGCCGTTTCGCAGAAAGACATTGCTGCTTCGGCCCCATGACACGACACGGCGGAAGAGGTACCGCGCCACCTCGTCGGGAGACAGCCGACGCTGTCCCCTGAACGTACATGTGACGCCGTACTCGTTCTCCAGCCCGAAAATGCGGCGGTCCATGAGTGAACATTACGCCCGATCCCCTGAACTGAAACGGGGTTCGGCAGCACGGTTTGGATCATTTTCCGATGAAGCCGCAACGACCCCACTTCCGACGGGAACTGCCATTACCCGCCCTGTGGCCAGCAAAACCACCAGCGACACGGCGCCCGCGACGGCCGGCACCGTGAACCCCCACGGCGCGCCGCCGGCCTCTACGACCGGACCCGCCAGGCCCGTTCCCACCGACGCGCCGACCGTGAACGTCGTCACCAGCCAGGAGAACGCCTCCGTGACCGTCCCGCGCGGCGCGTGCCGGTCCACGATGACGAACGCGCACGCGATGGCGGGCGCCAGGAACACCCCCGCGAGCGCCGTCAGCGCCACCATGGCCACCGCACCCGGCATCAGCGTCAAGGGCAGGTAACACACCGCCAGAAGCGCCACCAGCCCCCGCAGTCGCCGCTCCGGCGGCCCCGTCCACTGCCGCGCCCCGTACACCACACCGCCGACCAGCGCGCCGAGCCCCAGCGCCGCCATCAGCCAGCCGTACACCACGTCGCCACCATGGTCGTCCGCGTACGGCACGGACGCCACCGTGATGGAACCGAGCGCGACGCCGATGAACAGGAACGCGCCGAGGAGCGCCAGCAGACCGGGCGACCGCAGCGCGCCCAGCCAGTGCGCCGCGCGTGGGGCCGAGCGCCACGCGCGCGAGGGCGGCGACACGACCACCGACAGCGCGCCGGCCACCCCGACCGCGTTCAGCAGCAGCAGGGCCCCCTGCGCCGACCACACCGACACGCACAGGGTCACCAGCAGCGGCCCGACGGTGAACATCACCTCCTGCGCCACCGCGTCCATCGCGTACGCCGTGTGCACCTGGTCCTCACGGCGCAGCACCGCCGGCCACAGCGCCCGCAGGCCACCCTCCAGGGGCGGCGTGAAGAGTCCGGCGGCCGCCACCGTCGTGTAGGCGAGCGGCAGCGGGTCCGTGCCCACGAAGGCGAAGGCCGCCATGGCGAGGGCCGAGACGAGCGCCGCGGGCAACTGGATCCGCGGCTGCCCGTGCACGTCGACCAGCCGCCCCAGCAGCGGCTGCCCGACGGCGTTGGCGACGCCGTACACGGCCGCCAGCGCGCCCGCGAGGCTGTACGTGCCGCCCTGCGCGCGCACGAACAGCACGATCGCGATGGCGGCCGTGGCGTTGGGCAGCCGGCCGACGAGGGTGCCGGTCAGCAGCCGGGCGGCATGCTTCGCCCTGAGGATCTCCAGGTACCCCGCGGCCAATGTCCTGCCTCCGTCGGCTCGCCCGAGGCGGTGAACCCACCTCGAGGTTTTACGTATAACGTCTCTTGTCATACGTACCATGTGCGCTGTTCGCCAGTCCAGACGAAGGAGCAGGCCCACGGTGGCACGAGGTAGCACGCGCCCGACGAGCCGTGACGTCGCCCAGGCCGCCGGGGTCTCCCAGGCAGCCGTCTCCCTCGTGCTCGGCGACAAGTGGCGCGGCCGTGTCTCCGAGACCACCGCGCAGCGCGTACGGGAGGCGGCCCGCGACCTCGGCTACCGGCCCAACCTCGCCGCCCGCAACCTCCGCCTCGGCCGCACCCGCACGGTCCTGCTCGTCGTCCCCGCGCTCACCACGGAGTTCTTCGCCGGCGTCTACACCGGGGCGGCGCGCGTGGCGGCCGAACACGGCTTCGGAGTGGTCCTCTACCCCTCCCCCGAGGGCGTCGGCCCCGCCCGCGACCCCTTCGCCTCCGCCCAGGCCGCCCTCGACGGCGTCCTCGCCTCGTCGATGGCCGCCGACGCGCTGACCGCCATCCGCGGCGACCAGCTCCCCCTGGTGATGCTGGACAGCGACCCCGCCGGAAGCCTCGGCGCCGCCACGGTCAACCTGGACATCGCCGACGGCGTCCGCCAGGTCGCCGACCATCTGCTGGGCCTCGGCCACCGCCGTTTCCTGCACCTCGCCGCCGACATCCCGTCCTGGACCTTCGAGGTACGCGCGCGTGAACTCGCCGCCCGGGTCGGCGCGGCGGCGGGGACCACTCTGCGCACCGCCCCCGCCCCGATCTCCATCGACGGCGCCCTGGCCGCCGCGGAGGCGGCGCTGAGCGCTCCGGGACCGCGGCCCACCGCCGTCGTGTGCGACGACGACAAGCTCGCGGCGGGCGTCTACAAGGCCCTGCGGCGCCTCGGCCTGCGCGTCCCCGACGACGTGTCCGTCACCGGCCTGGACGACCTCGCCCTGGCCACCGCCCTCGACCCCGAGCTGACGACGGTACGACTGGACGCCGAGCTGTTCGGCGAACGGGGCATGCGGGCCCTCCTGGCCGTCCTGGAGGGCCGCACGCCGGACGGCGGGGACATCCCCGTCGAACTGGTCGTACGGGCCTCCACGGCGCCGCCGAACGCCTCCTGAGACGCCCTGCGCCCCGGCCGAATCAATCGACCGGGGCGCACAGGGCGTGAAACGCGGACGGTGTCACTCCTCGTCGGAGCTCTCCGCCTCCGTCGCGGCGCCGTCCGTCTCCAGCAACCGGCCCAGCTGACGGCCCACGATCCGCTTGAACTTTCGCGACTGCGGCCGGGTACGGTCCAGCACGGCCACTTCCAGGCGCTCGGCGGGGATCTCCCGCTCCGTGCCGTTGGTGTCGCGCGACAGGGCCTGCACGGCCAGCTTCAGCGCCTCGGCAAGGCTCATGCCGTCCTGGTGACGCTGATCCAGGTAAGTGTTGATCTGCTCGGCATTGCCGCCGACCGCCACCGAACCGTGCTCGTCCACGATCGAACCGTCGTGCGGCAACCGGTAGATCTGGTCCCCGTCCGGCGTGGCGCCGACCTCGGCCACCACCAGTTCCACCTCGTAGGGCTTCTCGCCCGCCGAGGAGAAGATCGTGCCCAGGGTCTGGGCGTACACGTTGGCGAGGCCTCGGGCGGTCACGTCGTCACGGTCATAGGTGTAACCACGCAGATCGGCGTACCGGACGCCACCGATCCGCAGGTTCTCGTACTCGTTGTACTTGCCGGCGGCCGCGAAGCCGATCCGGTCGTAGATCTCGCTGAACTTGTGCAGCGCGCGGGACGGATTCTCACCGACGAACACGATGCCGTCGGCGTACTGGATCACGACGAGGCTGCGCCCGCGCGCGATGCCCTTGCGGGCGTACTCGGCGCGGTCGGCCATCGCTTGCTGGGGTGAGACATAGAACGGCGTCGACACCGGTTATCCGTCCCTTTCTGTCGAAGTCACTGGATCACCTGGGATGAGAACGGGGCCGCCGGCTACAGCAGGGCGGCGCGCGGGCCGTCCGGCTGCTCCAGGCGACGCGCCAGGATCGCGCGGGCGATCTCCGACGACTCCTCATCGGTGAGCCGGCGGAAGCCGTCCTCGGTGATCACGGTGACGATGGGGTAGATCCGGCGCGCGACATCGGGACCACCGGTCGCCGAGTCGTCGTCCGCCGCGTCGTAGAGGGCCTGGACCACGAGGGTCGTGGCCTCCGCCTCGGTCAGGCTGTTGTGGAAGAGCTTCTTCATCGCCCCGCGCGCGAAGATCGAGCCGGAGCCGGTGGCGGCGTAGTTGAGCTCCTCGGAGCGGCCGCCCGTGACGTCGTAGGAGAAGATCCGGCCCCGGTCCCGGTCCACGTCGAACCCGGCGAAGAGGGGCACGACCGCCAGACCCTGCATGGCCATGCCCAGGTTGGAACGGATCATGGTCGACAGCCGGTTCGCCTTGCCCTCGAGCGAGAGCTGGGCTCCCTCGACCTTCTCGAAGTGCTCCAGCTCCAGCTGGAACAGCTTCACCATCTCGACGGCCAGGCCGGCGGTACCGGCGATTCCGACGGCCGAGTACTCGTCAGCCGGGAAGACCTTCTCGATGTCGCGCTGCGCGATGACGTTGCCCATCGTGGCGCGACGGTCACCGGCGAGGACGACGCCACCGGGGAACGTCACGGCGACGATCGTCGTGCCGTGCGGCGCCTCGATCACACCCTGCGTCGGGGGCAGCTGCCGCTTGCCGGGCAGCAGCTCCGGCTGGTGGTCGGAGAGAAAGTCCATGAAGGACGAGGACCCGGGCGTCAGGAAGGCAGCCGGTAGACGCCCGGTGCTACGAGTGTTGGCTTCCATGGAGTTCCTTCCAGGTAAGCGGCTGCCCGACGAACAGCGTCGGGATCATCTCCCAACTTGCCGATGGCCGAATTGCAGTTGAAGCACAGTACGCCTCGGACCCTACCCGTCTCGTGGCAGTGATCCACATGGACGGCCGAAGCTTTCAGGCAGATCACGCAGAGACCCATCTGAGAGGCCACCATCGCGTCACGCTCGGCTTCGGTCATGCCGTAATGGCGCTTCAGGTGTCCGCGGCGCCCCTTGACTGCTTTGCATGCCTTGCAGCAGGTCGCAAGGCCGTCGGACGCTGTCGCGTTGCGGTGCCACTCGCTGTGCGGCTTGATCTCCTCACAGCTGCGGCAGAACTTGTGCCCTTCGGGCGTCTCCACCCGCGGCCGCACGTTCCGGCCCTTCGCGAGTTGGCGAGCCTGGTGATATGCCGCCCAACACTCCCGGCAGTAGGCCTGCAACCCGTCCTTCGCCGCTCTGTTACTGGCGAAGGCTGCCCGTGGCTTCGACTCCCCGCACCGCGAGCAGCTCTTCACAACATCTTCGATCGCCAATTCCAGAGCCGCCCATAGCCTTCAATTCGAAGGCTACTCGCCGCCCTTCTGGACGAAACTTCGAACGAAGTCCTCGGCGTTCTCCTCGAGGACATCGTCGATCTCGTCAAGAACCGAGTCGACGTCGTCGCTCAGCTTCTCCTGGCGCTCCTTGAGGTCCTCCGAAGCCTGCGCCTCGGGCGCCTGCTCCTCGACCTCCTCCGTGGAGCGCGTCGCCTTCTGCTGGCCGCCGCCGGTGTCCTTGGTCGCCATAACCCTCACCCCGCTCTTTCGCCCGACATGGTCGACAGGTCGGCATTCCTGCCGATCGGTGATGATCAGACCCTACAAGCCGGGTCCGACATCGGCCCCGCAGTTGCCACAACGTACGGGAGCCACCTCGATGATTCCCGGACGGGAGGGTTTCCACCCCGTCCCGGAGATTGCGTCCGGGTCGTCGTTCAGCCGCCCGAGAGGACCTTGACCAGGTCTTCTGCCGTGCGGCAGCGGTCCAGGAGCTCCTTGACGTGATTTCGCGTTCCGCGAAGAGGTTCGAGGGTTGGGACGCGCTGGAGCGAATCCCGACCCGGCAGATCGAAGATCACCGAGTCCCACGAGGCGGCGGCGACATCGTCGGCGTACTGCTCCAGGCAGCGGCCGCGGAAGTACGCGCGGGTGTCCTCCGGGGGCTTCGTGACCGCCCGCTCGACCTCGCCCTCGTCCAGCAGACGCTTCATGCGGCCGCGGGCCGCGAGACGGTTGTAGAGGCCCTTGTCGGCCCGTACGTCGGCGTACTGGAGGTCCACGAGGTGGAGACGGGCGGCGTCCCAGTCGAGGCCGTCACGGCGCCGGTAGCCCTCCATGAGCTCCCGTTTGGCGACCCAGTCCAGTTCGCCGGCGAGGCTCATGTGGTCGTTCTCCAGACGGTTCAGGGTGTCCTCCCAGCGCGCGAGGACGTCCTTCGTCTGATCGTCGGCGTCGGAGCCGAACCGCTCCTCCACGTACTTGCGCGACAGCTCGAAGTACTCCATCTGCAACTGGACCGCGGTGAGCGTACGGCCGCTGCGCAGGGTGACCAGTCGCTTCAGGGTCGGGTCGTGGGAGACCTGGTGGAGGGTGCGGACCGGCTGGTCGACCGCCAGGTCCACCGCGATGAAGCCGTCCTCGATCATCGACAGGACCAGCGCCGTCGTGCCCAGCTTCAGATACGTCGAGATCTCGGAGAGGTTGGCGTCGCCGATGATCACATGGAGGCGTCGGTACTTCTCCGCGTCGGCGTGCGGCTCGTCGCGCGTGTTGATGATCGGGCGCTTCAGCGTCGTCTCCAGGCCGACCTCGACCTCGAAGTAGTCGGCGCGCTGACTGAGCTGGAATCCGTGCTCATGGCCGTCCTGGCCGATTCCCACGCGGCCGGCGCCGGTGACCACCTGGCGCGAGACGAAGAAGGGCGTCAGGTGGCGCACGATGTCCGAGAAGGCGGTCTCCCGCTTCATCAGGTAGTTCTCGTGCGTGCCGTAGGAGGCGCCCTTGTTGTCGGTGTTGTTCTTGTAGAGGTGGATGGGCTGCGCGCCGGGCAGTGCGGCGGCACGCTCGGCGGCCTCGGCCATGATCCGCTCGCCGGCCTTGTCCCAGAGGACGGCGTCGCGGGGATTGGTCACCTCGGGCGCGCTGTACTCGGGGTGGGCGTGGTCGACGTAGAGGCGTGCGCCGTTGGTGAGGATGACGTTGGCGAGGCCGATGTCCTCGTCGGTGAGCTGGCTGGAGTCGGCGACCTCGCGGGCGAGGTCGAAGCCGCGCGCGTCCCGCAGCGGGTTCTCCTCCTCGAAGTCCCAGCGGGCCCGGCGGGCCCTGTGCATCGCCGCCGCGTAGGCGTTGACGATCTGGGACGAGGTGAGCATGGCATTGGCGTTGGGGTGGCCGGGGACGGAGATGCCGTACTCCGTCTCGATGCCCATTACTCGCCGTACGGTCATGCGGCCCTCCTTGCCCGGCGGCACCCTCGGTCGTGGGCGCCGCTCAGATACCGGTGGTGCTCCGGTGCGTGTGCGGTGCCCGTCCCCGCACTGCGCGACCCGGCGGTACGGAAGAGCCTAGAACGCCTCCGCGCTGGTGGGGAGATCATTTGCGTCATTGCCTTGCTCCAGCCGTGGCCCGGAAAGCAGTCGGCTGCGGGTACCCGTGGTGGGCACCCGCAGCCGCCCCGCTCTTACAGGTACTGTCCGGTGTTCGCCACCGTGTCGATGGAGCGTCCGGTGTCCGCGCCCTGCTTTCCGGTGATGAGGGTACGGATGTACACGATCCGTTCGCCCTTCTTTCCGGAGATCCGGGCCCAGTCGTCGGGGTTGGTGGTGTTCGGCAGGTCCTCGTTCTCCTTGAACTCGTCCACGCAGGCCTGGATGAGGTGGGAGACGCGAAGGCCCTTCTGGTTGTGGTCGAGGAAGTCCTTGATGGCCATCTTCTTGGCACGGCCGACGATGTTCTCGATCATCGCGCCGGAGTTGAAGTCCTTGAAGAAGAGGACTTCCTTGTCGCCGTTGGCGTAGGTGACTTCCAGGAAGCGGTTTTCCTCGGATTCGGCGTACATGTGTTCCACGGCCGTCTGGATCATGCTCTGGACGGTGGTGGTCCTGTCGCCGCCGTGTTCGCCCACGTCCTCGGAGTGCAGGGGCAGGCGTTCGGTGAGGTACTTCTGGAAGATGTCCTTGGCCGCTTCCGCGTCCGGACGCTCGATCTTGATCTTCACGTCGAGCCGGCCGGGGCGCAGGATGGCGGGGTCGATCATGTCCTCACGGTTGGAGGCGCCGATCACGACCACGTTCTGCAGGCCTTCGACACCGTCGATCTCGGCGAGGAGCTGCGGGACGATGGTGTTCTCCACGTCCGAGCTGACGCCGGAGCCACGGGTGCGGAACAGGGACTCCATCTCGTCGAAGAAGACGATGACGGGGGTGCCCTCGGATGCCTTCTCCCTCGCACGCTGGAAGACGAGACGGATCTGCCGCTCGGTCTCACCGACGTACTTGTTGAGGAGTTCGGGTCCCTTGATGTTGAGGAAGAAGCTCTTGCCGGTGGCCTGACCGGTGACCTCGGCGACCTTCTTGGCCAGCGAGTTGGCGACGGCCTTGGCGATGAGCGTCTTGCCGCATCCGGGAGGCCCGTAGAGCAGGACGCCCTTGGGCGGGCGCAGCTCGTGCTCCTTGAAGAGGTCCGGGTAGAGGTACGGGAGCTCGACGGCGTCGCGGATCATCTCGATCTGGTTGCCCAGACCACCGATCTGCTCGTAGCCGATGTCCGGGACCTCTTCGAGGACGAGTTCCTCGACCTCGCTCTTGGGCACGACCTCGTAGACGTAGCCGGAGCGGGGTTCGAGCAGGAGGGCGTCGCCGGGGCGGATGACGACGTCGAGGAGCGGCTCGGCGAGCCGGACCACCCGTTCCTCGTCGGTGTGCCCCTGCACGAGGGCGCGCACGCCGTCCTCGAGGATCTCCTTGAGGGTGACGATGTCGCCGACGCTCTCGTACTCCATGGCCTCGACCACGTTGAGCGCTTCGTTGAGCATCACTTCCTGGCCGCGCCGGAGCTCTTCGAGCTCGACGCCGGGGCTGACGTTCACCCGGAGCTTGCGGCCCCCGGTGAAGATGTCGGCCGTGCCGTCCTCGTTCGCCGTGAGGAAGACACCGAAGCCGGCCGGCGGCTGGGCGAGCCGGTCGACTTCTTCCTTGAGAGCCACGATCTGGTCGCGTGCCTCACGGAGTGTGTTCGCGAGTCGCTCGTTCTGGGCGGACACGCCGGCCAGGTTTGTCTGTAGCTCGACGATCCGCTCTTCGAGAATCCTCGTGTGTCGCGGAGAGTCGGCGAGCTTGCGTCGCAGGACGGCGATCTCCTGCTCAAGGTAGGCAATCTGCCCGGACGGGTCGTCGGACCCTCGTCCCGGGCGGATGCCGCGGTTCATGTCGTCGTCGTGGGCTGCCACGGTCCTCACCTCCTCCAAGGGGAGCTGGACGCTTCCAGACCCTACCTGGGTGGGTGTCGATTGAAACCCCTAGATCACAAAGACTGTCGGGGTGTGTCCGATCTTCACCCTTGCGCTCTCCCTCACGCCAGGGGAATACCCACCGAACACGGTCCGGAAGCCGCCGAGGGTAGGGTCGAAGTGTTCAACACCCGTCAGAGCCTGCATCGTTCCCTTGCGGCTCGGCGGTAAACGGCAGGAGATATGGGCGTGCAGCAGGAGACCGGTGTCGGCAGCGAAGAGCTGGAGGTCTGGATCGACCAGGATCTCTGTACCGGCGACGGGATCTGCGCCCAGTACGCGCCCGAGGTGTTCGAGCTGGACATCGACGGCCTGGCCTACGTCAAGGGCGGCGACGACGAGCTGCTCCAGGCCAAGGGGGCCACGACCCCGGTGCCGTTGCCGTTGTTGACGGACGTGGTGGACTCGGCGCGGGAATGCCCGGGCGACTGTATTCATGTGCGCCGCGTTTCGGACAGCGTCGAGGTCTACGGTCCGGACGCGGAGTGAGCTCACGGACGCGCACTGTCACACCTGTCTGATTTCTCACAGGGCCGATGGCCCGGATCAGACGCTGTGGGCGCCCGCGGGCGTCGAGCGCATGAACCTGTCGTCCTTCCACTGCCACTTGGCGCTGTCCTTCACGTCGGGACAGCAACTGGGTACGTCGGCCGTGGAGTAGCCGAGCAGCGTGGCGAGGACGGCTCCGTCGGTGACGGAGAGGCTCGTGACGGTGTTGCGGGCCTTCGGGTCGACGAGGGTCGCGACCACGCGCGCGTGCGTGCTGTCCGCGCCCTGGGTGAGGACGTAGACGCCGTCGGGCGGGGTTCCCATGGGGGCGTCGCAATGGACCGCGGCGACGGTCTCCGGGGTGCCGTCGCCGTCGAGGTCGCCGCTGGCCTTCTTGACCACGAGCGCCTGTACGGGGCCGCATTCGAGCGGGAAGTCGACGCCGGTGGTGGCGGGGGCCGCGGTGGTGACCGGAGCGGGCTTGGCGTCCGGGCCCGCGGCCTGGGCGGCTGTCGCGGGTTTGGGTTGCAGGAGCGAGGAGAAGGCGACGACGCCGGCGAGCGCGGCGGCGGTCGCGACCCAGTGGATCGGCCGGGTGTGGGTGTGTGCCAGTTCCGGGACGGCGGATTGCTGCACTGGCAGTGTCTCCTGTGGTGGCTGTGCCGGTGGGGGTGGGGGATTGGCCAGCATCGTGCCACACGTCACAGGGTGGGGGAACGGCGGGGTACGGGATATCGGACGCGGATCCGGGACGCGTCGGCCTTCGCTGTCGAGCCGTGTCGGCGGAGGCCGGATCGGTCTCCGGTCGGCGCCTTGTCGTTGGACGCTGTGCTGGGGCGGCGTCAGCGGCCGCTGCCTCCGTCGGCGTTGGGACCGGTGTAGTCCTCGCCGTAGGCGCCCTTGGCGGGGCGGCGGCGGCGCATCGGCGGCTCGACGCCGTCGGCGAGGCGACGGGCGGTGAGCAGGAAGCCGGTGTGGCCGATCATCCGGTGGTCCGGGCGGACCGCCAGGCCCTCCACGTGCCAGTTGCGGATCATCGACTCCCAGGAGGTCGGCTCGTTGAAGGAGCCGATCTCGCGGATGGACTCGACGGTGCGGGCGAGCTGGGTGGTGGTGGCCACGTAGCAGCACAGGATGCCGCCGGGCACGAGCGCCTTGGAGACGGCCTCCAGGCACTCCCAGGGGGCGAGCATGTCGAGGATGACGCGGTCGACGTCGGTGTCGGACAGGTTGTCCTGGAGGTCGCCGACGGTGAGCTGCCAGGCGGGGTGCGGGCCGCCGAAGTAGCGCTCCACGTTCTGCTGGGCGATCTCGGCGAAGTCCTCGCGGCGCTCGTAGCTGTGCAGCATGCCCTGGTCGCCGATGGCGCGCAGCAGGAAGCTGCTGAGCGAGCCGGAGCCGACCCCGGCCTCGACGACGCGCGCGCCGGGGAAGATGTCGGCGAAGGCGAGGATCTGCCCCGCGTCCTTCGGGTAGACGACGGCTGCCCCGCGGGGCATGGACAGGACGTAGTCGGGGAGCAGGGGGCGCAGCGCGAGGTAGGCGACGTTCCCGGTGGTGCGGACAACGCTGCCCTCGGGAGCACCGATCAGTTCGTCGTGCGGGAAGGAACCCTTGTGGGTGTGGAAGTTCTTCCCGGCCTCGAGCGTGAACGTGTAGTGGCGGCCCTTGGGGTCGGTCAGCTGAACCTGGTCCCCGACCTTGAAGGGCCCGCGCCTGCGGGCGGCACCGGTCGGTTCGGACATGTGAACAGCCTACCGGGGTTTGCCGGGGCCGCCGACCACGGGGACGACCACGCTAGGACGGCCTGGCCATGGCCTTGACGAAGGCGCGCTCGACGTCGGCGGCGGACAGGACACCGAAGATCTCGCCGGTCTCCTCGACCACGAGGTACTCGGTGGCCGGGGTGGCGCGCAGGACGTCGAGGAGGTCCTCGCCGGCCAGCTCGGCGGAGACGCGCATGCCGTCGGTGAGGTCCTGGGCGAGGCCGCTGACGGCGACCCAGGGGCGGCGGTGTTCGGGCACCCCGACGATGGCGGCCTCGCGGACGAGGGAGAGGGGTTCGCCGTGGGCGTCGACGACGACCAGGGCCCGGGCGCCGGCGTCGTTGGCGCGGCGCAGGGCCTCGGAGAGGGGGGTGTGGGTCTCGACGGGGACGGCACGCCGGGTGAGGGTGCGGGCGCGCAGTTCGGGGAGGTGTTCGCGCAGGCGGGCCATGCGCAGGCTGTTGCCGGCGCCGGTCCAGATGATCGCGGCGAGGATGGCCGCGAGGAGGGCGTCGGTGACGGTGTCCATGCCGACGCTGTCCTCGGCGCTGGAGCCGAGGGCGCCTGACTGCGTGAGCAGGGGCAGGCCGATGAGGACGGAGACGGCGAGGGCCCGGCCGACCCAGGCGGCGGCGATGGTGCCGTTCATGGGCTTGCCGGTGAGCTTCCAGACGACGGCGCGGAGCATGCGGCCGCCGTCGAGAGGAAGGCCGGGCAGCAGGTTGAAGATCGCCACGATGAGGTTGGAGATCATCAGGCCGGCCAGCAGGACGCCCGGGACGGTGCCGGGCTCCACGGGCTGCATCGCGAGGTAGAAGACGCCGGCGAGGACGAGGGAGAGCAGCGGGCCGACGAAGGCGAGCCAGAACTCGCGGCCGGGGGTCTCGGCCTCCTTCTCGATCTCGGAGACGCCGCCGAAGAACTGGAGCTGGATGCGGCGGACCGGGAGCTTGAAGCGCAGGGCGGCGATGGTGTGGGCGAGTTCGTGGATGAGCACGGAGGCGTAGAAGGCGACCGCGAAGAAGAGGGAGACGAGGTAGCGCAGGGCGCCGAGTTCGGGGAGCACTCGGTCGAGCTGGTTGCCGAAGACCCAGGTGATGAGGGCGGCGACGAGGAACCAGCTGGGCGCCACGTAGACGGGCACACCGAAGGGGCGCCCCATGAGGAGGCCGCCGCGCGGCTGCTCCGGGGGACGCTGGGGCGGGGGGCCCTTCGGGAGGGCCGGCACGGAGGCGGGGGCAGGGGTGGGGGTGGGAGGTACCCGTTGCCCGGCCTCGGGTTCGGCCCCGACCTCGGGTTCGGCCCCGACCTCGGGTTCGGCCCCGGCCTCGGTTTCGCCCTCGCCGACCCCGTTCGCACCGGTCGTGCCGTGGTCGTCGCCGGGGGTCGAGGGCTCCTGCGGAGCGTCCCCACCGTCGGCGGACGCGGCTTCGGCGGACGCGGCTTCGCTCGGCGCCGGTGCCTCGGACGTGGCCGGCGCGGGTTCCGCGTCGGGCGTGGCCGGGCCGGGGGTGCCGGGGTCCGGGGTCTGCGCGAGGTCGGTGGCCGGAGACGCAGGTGTCGCGGGGTGCTCGGCCGACTGTTCGTTGTCCGGCCGCGGCCGCCCGGTCCCGCCGCTTTCCACCACGGTGTCCCCTCGTCGAAGCGTCCCCCGCTCGTACAGGGCGGGAGGGTCTCGGACCGATGGTATGCGGCGGTCGTGACGTGTTCCGCCCCGGCACCCCCCGTGTTTCCCCGGTCGTCGCCGGTGTTCGGGACGAGCCGGGGTGCGCGCGCTGGGTGACTGTCAGTGGTGGGCCGTAAGGTCTGGGGTCATGGAGAGCAGCAGCGAGGGCGTCGCCCGGGTGGACGACGGCGGTGTCGTGGAGGATCCGGCGCATACGGAGACGAGCACCCCGGCGACGGCCGCCCCGGAGTCGGCCGCCCCGGAGGCGATCATCCCGGGCCCGGCGGTCCCGGGCGCGGTGGTCCCGGGCGCGGCGGTCCCGGACGCGGTGGTCCCGGACGCGGTGGCGACGGCCGTCGCCGCCAAAGCGCCCGCCTCGCTCTCGCCCTCGCGGGCCGGTGACTTCATGCAGTGCCCGTTGCTGTACCGCTTCCGGGTGATCGACCGGCTGCCGGAGAAGCCCAGCCCGGCGGCCACGAAGGGCACGCTGGTGCACGCGGTCCTCGAGCGGCTGTTCGACGCGCCGGCGGCCGAGCGGACCGCGCCGCGGGCCAAGTCGCTGATCCCGGGCCAGTGGGACCGGCTGCGGGAGTCGCGGCCGGAGGTCGTGGAGCTGTTCGCCGACGATCCGGAGGGCGAGCGGCTGGCCGGCTGGCTGGTGGAGGCCGAGCGGCTGGTCGAGCGCTGGTTCACGCTGGAGGATCCGACGCGGCTGGAGCCCGCCGAGCGGGAGCTGTTCGTCGAGGCGGAGCTGGAGTCGGGGCTGCGGCTGCGCGGGATCATCGACCGGGTCGATGTCGCGCCCACCGGCGAGGTGCGGATCGTCGACTACAAGACGGGCAAGGCGCCCCGGCCGGAGTACGCCGAGGGCGCGCTGTTCCAGATGAAGTTCTACGCCCTGGTCGTGTGGCGGCTGAAGAACGTCGTCCCCCGGCGGCTTCAACTCGTGTACCTGGGCAGCGGCGACGTGCTGACGTACGACCCGGTCCTGGCCGATCTGGAGCGCGTCGAGCGCAAGTTGCTCGCGCTGTGGGAAGCCATCCGGCTGGCGACGGAGACGGGTGAGTGGCGTCCCCGGCCGACCAAGCTGTGCGGCTGGTGCGACCACCAGGCGCACTGCCCGGAGTTCGGCGGCACTCCCCCGCCGTATCCGCTTCCCGTGACGCTGCCGGTGAGGGCGGCGGAGTCCGAGGGCGGGGCTCAGGGCAGAATGGGGCCGGGCTAAAGAAGGAGACATACGTGGCCATCCGCGTCCTACTCGTCGACGACCAGCCGCTGCTGCGTACCGGCTTCCGGATGATCCTGGAGGCCGAGCAGGATCTCGCGGTCGTCGGCGAGGCCGGAGACGGCCTCCAGGCTCTCGACCAGGTGCGGGCGTTGCAGCCCGATGTGGTGCTGATGGACATCCGCATGCCGCGGATGGACGGGGTGGAGGCGACCCGGCAGATCACCGGGCCGGGGCGGGACGGGCCGGCGAAGGTGCTGGTGCTGACCACCTTCGACCTCGACGAGTACGTGGTGGAGGCGCTGCGGGCCGGGGCGAGCGGGTTCCTGCTGAAGGACGCGCCCGCCAACGAACTGGTCCAGGCGATCCGGGTGGTGGCCTCGGGCGAGGCCATGCTGGCGCCGAGCATCACGCGTCGGCTGCTCGACAAGTACGCCACGCATCTGCCGTCGGGCGACGAGCCGGTGCCGGACACGCTGCACACGCTGACCGACCGTGAGGTGGAGGTGTTGAAGCTGGTGGCGCGCGGGCTGTCGAACGCCGAGATCGCCGCCGACCTCTTCGTCAGCGAGACCACCGTGAAGACGCACGTGGGTCATGTGCTGAACAAACTGGGCCTGCGCGACCGGGTGCAGGCCGCGGTGTACGCGTACGAGAGCGGTCTGGTGCGTCCCGGCGCGCAGTAGCACTGGAGATACCGGAGGAAACAGGAAGGCGCCCCCTGGTCAGGGGGCGCCTTCCTGCGTGTGGCGGGTGACTGTCGGGTCGTCAGCTCTTGCTGAGTTCCCAGAAGCGGAACACCGTGGAGGCGTCCAGGCAGTTCTCCAGGCCGTAGACGTTCTCGCCGACGACCGCGTACTGCTTGGCCTGCCAGAGGGGCAGGACCGGCACTTGCTCGGCGACGATGTTCTGCAGCTCGGCGTAGTCCGCGTCGGTGGCGGTGCGGTCGCTCTGCGCGGCGGTGCGCGGGAGGAGCGTGCCGGTGATGGCGGCGTCGGCGAAGTTGTTGCTCAGCACGTTGCCCTTGCCGAAGAAGGGCGACGTGAAGTTGTCGGCGTCCGGGTAGTCGGGCACCCAGCCCTTGACGTAGACGCCGTACTTGCCGTCGACGACGTCCTTCTCGTACTGGCCGTAGGCGACGGACCGGACGTCGGCGTCGAACAGGCCGCTGGCGTTGAGCTGGGCCGCGATCGCCTTCAGTTCCTGGTCGGTGGCCGGGCCGTAGCGGGTCGGGGTGGACCAGAGGGTGAGCTTCACCTTGTCGGTGATGCCCTCGTCGGCGAGCGCGGCGGCGGCCGCGGCCCGGGACGGGCGGGCGCCGTAGCGGTCGAAGAAGGCGGTGTTGTGGCCCGCGATTCCGGCCGGGACGATCGAGTAGAGGGGGTCGGCGGTGCCCTCGTAGACGTCCTTGATCAGGGCTTCGCGGTCGATCAGGTGGGCGATGGCCTGGCGGACGCCGAGCTTTCCGGCGACCGGGTCGTCCATGTTGAAGACGAGGTGCTGGACCTCGGCGCTGCTGCCCTCGACGACCTCGGCGCCCCCGTCGGCGGTGCTCTGCTGGATGTCGGAGACGTCGGCGGCGGTGAGGCCCCGGTAGGCGATGTCGATCTCGTTCGCGAGCAGGGCCTGCTTGAGGGCCTTCTGGTCGCCGCCGAAGAACTTCAGGGTGACGCCGGTGTTGTCGGGATCGCCTGCGCTGCCCCGGTAGTTGTCGTTGACGGAGAAGACGGCCTGGTCGTCGCCGAAGGAGTCCAGCTTGTAGGGGCCGGAGCCGACGGCGGCGCCGTCCTCGCGCAGGCCGTCGGCGTCGTACTCCTCGTGGTCGACGATGGAGCCGGCGCCCGAGGCGATCTTGCTGGGGAAGGTGGCGTCGGGCGCCTTGAGCCGGAAGACGACCGTCTTGGCGTCGGGTGTCTCGACCTTGTCGAGCAGGGGGAACATGATCGCCGGGCCGGCTTCGTCGTCGATCTTCAGCATGCGGTCGAAGGAGAACTTGACGTCCTCGGAGGTGAGCGCGTCGCCGTTGCTGAACCGCAGGCCGTCCTTCAGCGTGCACGTGTAGACCTGGGTCCGCGTGTCGGTGAAGGAGCACTCCCGGGCCGCGTCCGGCTCGGGTTCCGTACCGCCCTTGGGGAAGCTCAGCAGTGACTGGAAGACGTTGTTGAACAACAGCCAGGAGCCCGGGTCGTAGCCGGAGGCGGGGTCCGTGGCCAGTACGTCGTCGGACATCCCCAGGACCACGGAGGAGGCGTCACCCCCGGAGCCCCCGCTCTGGGTGCCGCAGCCGGTCAACAGGCCGGAGGCCAGTCCCGCCACGATCGGCAGGACTGGCCACTGGTTACGCATGTTCACAAAATGCCTTGTCGTTGTTTCTCTGCACACCGGGGCCGTGGTGGCCGGCCCCGGAGGGGGGGTGCGTCAGTTGCTCGCGCCGTTGCCGAGCTCCCACAGCTGAAGGGTCGCGGAGGAGTTCAGCACGTAGGCCGTGCCGGTGACGTCGTTGTTGGCGGCGACGTACTGCTTGCCCTGCCACAGCGGCAGGATCGGGACGTCCCGGGCGACGATGTCCTGGATCTTCGTCAGGTTCTTCGCGGCGCTGAGGCGGTCGGCCTCGCGGCGGGACGCCGGGATCAGGGTGTCGATGATGTCCGTGTTGGAGTACGGGGACTTGAGGAAGTTGTCCTTGTCGAGGAACGGGGCGACGAAGTTGTCGGCATCGGGGAAGTCGGGGAACCAACCCATGCCGTACACCGCGTACTCGCCCTTGCGCTCGGCCGGGACGAACGCGTCCCAGGCCGTTCCCTTGATGGTGACGTCGAACAGGCCGCTGTCGTTGAGCTGCTTCTGCAGCACCTCGAACTCCTGCTTGGTGGCCGGACCGTAGTGGTCGGTCGTGTAGTTCAGCGTCAGCTTCACCGGGGCGCTGATGTCCGCGTCCTCCAGCAGGCTCTTGGCCTTGCTGACGTTCGGGTCGCCGTAGGTGTTGAAGAACGAGTTGGAGTGACCCGTGAGGGTGGCCGGGACCAACGAGTAGAGGGGCTCGGCCTGGGAGCCGTACACCTCGGAGACGAGCTCGCTGCGGTTGATGACCTGGGCCATCGCCTGGCGCACGGCCTTGGACTTGACCGACGGGTCGGTGGTGTCGAAGGCCAGGTAGCGGATCTCGAGGCCGTTCAGCTCGACGAGGCCGATGTCCCCGGCCGCGGAGGACTCCGAGAGCTTCTGGATCTGCTCCGGCGACATGGTGCGGGTCATGAGGTCGATGTCGCCCTTTTCGAGGGCGGTGCCCATGGCGTCGGCGTCCTCGTAGGAGACCATGTCGACCTGGTCGTTGTTCACCTTCAGCGTCCCCTTGTAGTTGGGGTTCTTGGTGAACACGGCCTTGGTCATCTCGTCGCCGTCGGTCTCGGCCTTGAGGGTGTAGGGGCCCGAGCCGTCGATCGAGAAGCCGTCGCGCAGCTTGTCCTTCTCGTAGTCGTCGGGATTGACGATGCCGGCGACCGGAGTCGACAACTTGAAGGGGAAAGTGGCGTCGGCGGTCTTGAGATGGAAGATGACTTCGTTGTCACCCTGCGTCTCGATGGTGTCGATCGTCGAGAGCAGGGCGAACACGCCGGAGTCGGCCTTGATGGCGCGGGCGCGCTCGATGGAGAACTTGACGTCCTCGGCGGTGACCGCGTCGCCGTTGGCGAACTTGAGGCCGCTGCGCAGCTTGCAGGCGTAGCGCTCGTTGCCGGTGTCGGTGAAGCCGCAGCTCTGGGCCGCCTCCGGGACGGGTTCGCCCTCGCCCTTGGGCTGGATCATCAGGGTCTGCACGGTCTGGCGCAGAATGTTCCAGGTGCCCACGTCGTAGGAGTACGCCGGGTCGAGCGGCGCCGGGGCGTCCTTGGTGACGGAGAACCGGTCGGTGGTGCCCATGACGATGGCGTCCCCACTGCCGCTACCGCCGTCGGACCCGCCGCAGGCGGCGAGTACGGGCGCGAGCAGACTGACCACGGCCGGCAGCACCAAAGTCTTGCGGTTCATGCTCGAGTTTCTCCAGAGCTGTCGAGTCCGTGTACCCGGCATGCAGGGGTGTCGCGGCGGATCACGGGTTAGGGCGAGGTTCTCGCGATGAGATTAGTCCGCACCAGCACGAGGGTTCGCAGCCAGCGGAGTTGAAACCCCATCACGCTGCGAAACCGGCCGCGGACGCACTGAACAACCCTCAGCGGAAGGATTCGTACAGCCGCCCATCAATCGGGACACAAAGACGCGCCGAAGCCCAGTTCATCAGGGCGTCATGCATACGGACAGTCAACTGTCGACCCCCGCACGGGTGGGGAACGTCACACGCAGTACGGGGTTCGGGTGGGGTGGAATTCAGCCGTCACCGGGACCTGCCGTAGATCGGAATTCCACCGCGCGCACACCCGCCGAATTCCTTGTTATCGGCGGTGCACGCTGGGTGAACTCCTATCGCATTTCCGTCATCGGCCGATCACCAATGATCGCGGTGCCGATCATCGGAGCGGCATCAGGTCGCGCAGGAATGCCAGGTCGACCTGTTCCAGCGAGGAGACGACGGTGCGCCTGCGGGACGGCGCGATCGGCGCCACGGAGGGCACCGCGACCACGTGACAGCCCGCCGCCTCGGCCGAGGCGACCCCGGTCGCGGTGTCCTCGATGACGGCGCACCTGGCGGGGTCCACGCCCAGTCCGGCGGCCGCGAACAGGTAGGGGTCGGGGTACGGCTTGGTCCGCGGGACCTCGTCGCCGGCCACGCTCAGGCGGAAGTTCTCGGCGCCGAGCGAGGTCAGGACCCGGTCGATGATGCGCCGGTGGGAGGCGGAGACGAGGGCCGTGGGCACCTCGTGCTCGGCCAGCTCGGCGAGCAGCCGCGCGGCGCCCGGCATCAGGGGCAGCGCGCGGATGATGCGGTCCTCGAACCCCTCGTTGAGCAGGACGGTGAGTGCGGCGAGGTCGATGTCGGCCCCGGTCGCCTCGATCAGGAACCCGGCGCTGCGGCTCATCGGGCCGCCGACCACGACATGGCGCCATGAGTCGTCGAGGGTGTGGCCCAGGCCGGCGAAGATCTCGACCTCGACGTCCCACCAGAAACCCTCGGTGTCCACCAGGGTGCCGTCCATGTCGAGCAGCACGGCCTGCAGGGCGGAGCCCTCGGCCGTACGGGTTACTGGCGCGGGAACCGTACTGGTCATCCACATACCTCCTTGAGGGACGAGCAGGCCGGTTCCCGTTGTGGGGAACCGGCCTTCAGTGGACCGACAAGTGTACGACTTATCCGATCAGTGTGCTCAGTGGCACGCCCGAGTCACCGTGCGTTGAAGTACTTCGCCTCGGGATGGTGGATCACGATGGCGTCCGTGGACTGTTCGGGGTGGAGCTGGAACTCCTCCGACAGGTGGACGCCGATCCGCTCGGGCCGGAGCAGCTCGGCGATCTTGGCGCGGTCCTCCAGGTCGGGGCAGGCGCCGTAGCCGAGGGAGAAGCGGGCGCCGCGGTACTTCAGGGCGAACATGTCCTCGACGTCGGCCGGGTCCTCGCCCGCGAAGCCGAGTTCGGCACGCACGCGCGCGTGCCAGTACTCGGCGAGGGCCTCGGCGAGCTGCACGGACAGGCCGTGCAGCTCGAGGTAGTCGCGGTAGGCGTTCGAGCCGAAGAGCCTCGCGGTCTCCTCGCCGATGCGCGAGCCGACCGTGACGATCTGGAAGCCGACGACGTCCGTCTCCCCCGACTCCTCCGGGCGGAAGAAGTCGGCCAGGCACAGGCGGCGGCCGCGGCGCTGGCGGGGGAAGGTGAAGCGGGTCCGCTCGTTGCCCTGCTCGTCCAGGATGATCAGGTCGTCGTCCTTGGACACACAGGGGAAGTAGCCGTAGACGACGGCCGCTTCGAGGAGGTTGTCGGTCTGGAGCTTGTCCAGCAGGCCGCGCAGCCGCGGCCGGCCCTCGGTCTCGACGAGCTCCTCGTAGGTCGGTCCGTCGCCGGCGCGGGCCTGCTTCAGACCCCACTGGCCCTTGAACAGGGCGCCTTCGTCGAGCCAGGAGGCGTACTCCTTGAGCTGGATGCCCTTGATGACACGGGTGCCGTCGAACGGCGGCTTCGGGACGGGGTTGTCGGTGGCGACGTCGGAACGGACGTGGCCCTCCTCCGGGCGTTCCTCGGTCTCGACGGCCGCGGCGGCGCTCGGGCGGACCCGGCGCTGCTTCAGCTCCGGCAGCGCGGCCCCGGGCACCCCGCGCTTGACGCCGATCAGGGCGTCCATCAGGCGCAGGCCCTCGAAGGCGTCCCGGGCGTAGCGGACCTCGCCCTGGTAGATCTCGTGCAGGTCCTGTTCGACGTAGGCCCTGGTCAGGGCGGCGCCACCGAGGATGACGGGGTAGTCGGCCGCCATCTTGCGCTGGTTGAGCTCCTCCAGGTTCTCCTTCATGATCACCGTGGACTTCACCAGCAGACCCGACATGCCGATCACGTCGGCCCGGTGCTCCTGGGCGGCTTCCAGGATCGCGGAGACCGGCTGCTTGATGCCGAGGTTGACGACGTTGTAGCCGTTGTTGGACAGGATGATGTCGACGAGGTTCTTGCCGATGTCGTGGACGTCGCCGCGCACGGTGGCCAGCACGATGGTGCCCTTGCCCTCGGCGTCCGACTTCTCCATGTGCGGTTCGAGGTAGGCGACCGCGGTCTTCATGACCTCGGCGGACTGGAGCACGAACGGCAGTTGCATCTGGCCGGAACCGAACAGTTCGCCGACCACCTTCATGCCGTCCAGGAGCGTCGCGTTGACGATGTCGAGGGCGGGGCGGGTCTGGAGGGCCTCGGCGAGGTCGGCGTCCAGGCCGTTCTTCTCGCCGTCGATGATCCGGCGCTTGAGCCGCTCGTCCAGGGGCAGCGCGGCCAGTTCCTCGGCCTTGCCGGCCTTGAGGGACTTGGTGGTGGCGCCCTCGAACAGCGCCATCAGCTTCTGGAGGGGGTCGTAGCCCTCGCGGCGGCGGTCGTAGACCAGGTCGAGGGCGGTGGTCACCTCCTCCTCGGTGAAGCGGGCGATGGGCAGGATCTTCGACGCGTGGACGATCGCCGAGTCCAGGCCCGCCTTCACGCACTCGTCGAGGAAGACCGAGTTGAGCAGGATGCGCGCGGCCGGGTTGAGGCCGAACGAGATGTTCGACAGGCCCAGCGTGGTCTGCACGTCGGGGTGGCGGCGCTTGAGCTCGCGGATCGCCCCGATGGTGGCGACGCCGTCTCCCCGGGACTCCTCCTGGCCGGTGCAGATGGTGAAGGTCAGGGTGTCGATGAGGATGTCCGACTCCTGGATGCCCCAGTTCGTCGTCAGGTCCTCGATGAGCCGTTCGGCGATGGCGACCTTCGTCTCGACGGTCCGGGCCTGGCCCTCCTCGTCGATGGTCAGCGCGATCAGCGCGGCGCCGTGTTCCCGGGCCAGCTCGGTGACCTTGGCGAAGCGGGACTCGGGGCCGTCGCCGTCCTCGTAGTTCACGGAGTTGATGACCGCGCGGCCGCCGAGCCGCTCCAGGCCCGCCCGGATGACCGGGACCTCGGTGGAGTCCAGGACGATCGGCAGCGTGGAGGCGGTGGCGAACCGGCCGGCCAGCTCGTCCATGTCGGCGACGCCGTCGCGGCCCACGTAGTCGACGCACAGGTCGAGCATGTGCGCGCCCTCGCGGATCTGGTCCCGGGCCATCTCCACACAGTCGTCCCAGCGGCCTTCCAGCATGGCCTCGCGGAACTTCTTCGAGCCGTTGGCGTTGGTGCGCTCGCCGATCGCCATGTACGCGGTGTCCTGGCGGAACGGCACGGTCTGGTAGAGCGAGGCGGCGCCGGGCTCGGGCCGCGGCTGCCGTTCGGCGGGCGAGGCGCCCCGGACCCGCTCCACGAGTTGCCGCAGATGCTCGGGCGTCGTGCCGCAGCAGCCGCCGACCAGGTTCAGCCCGTAGTCGCGTACGAAGGTGTCCTGGGCGTCGGCCAGGCCTTCGGCGTCGAGCGGGAAGTGGGCGCCGTCCTTGGTGAGGATCGGCAGACCGGCGTTGGGCATGCACAGCAGCGGGGTGCGGGAGTGGCGGGCCAGATAGCGCAGGTGCTCGCTCATCTCGGCCGGGCCCGTCGAGCAGTTCAGGCCGATCATGTCGATGCCGAGGGGCTCGAGGGCGGTCAGGGCCGCGCCGATCTCCGAGCCGAGCAGCATCGTGCCGGTCGTCTCGAACGCCATCGAGACCAGCAGCGGCACGTCGAAGCCGGTCGCCTCCATCGCGCGCTTGGCGCCCAGGATCGACGACTTCGTCTGGAGGAGGTCCTGCGTCGTCTCGACGATCAGGGCGTCCGCGCCACCGGCGAGCAGGCCCTCCGCGTTGGCCTGGAAGCCGTCGCGCAGGGTGCCGTAGCCGATGTGGCCGAGCGTGGGCAGTTTGGTGCCGGGGCCGATCGAGCCCAGCACCCAGCGCGTGCGTCCGTCGCGTCCGGCGAATGCGTCGGCCGTCTCACGGGCGATACGGGCGCCCGCCTCGGACAGCTCGAACACCCGCTCGGAGATGTCGTACTCGGCCATGGCCGAGTGGTTTGCGCCGAACGTGTTGGTCTCGACGCAGTCCACACCCGCGTCGAAGTACTCCTCGTGCACGGAGCGGACGATGTCCGGCCGGGTGATGTTGAGGATCTCGTTGCAGCCCTCGAGGTTCTCGAAGTCGTCGAGGGTGGGCTCCTGGGCCTGGAGCATGGTGCCCATCGCTCCGTCGGCCACCACCACACGGGTGGCCAGGGCCTCTCGGAGCGCGGACACACGGGTCCGGCTGTCGGCGGAAGGGGTCGGCGGCACAGAGGCCATGAAAGGGCTCCCTCAGATGCGACGGCTGTCGGCTTTGCGTCACCTCGGAATGCGGGCAGGAAGGCTTCCCGAGACGAGCGCACGCCGTCAGGGTAGCCGGGACGGAGGCCTTATGGTCAGGGGCGTCCACGGGACGGACGGGTGTGGCGGCCTTTCCCGGGGCGGCCACGAGCCGGGCTGGAGCCGGGCACGAGCGGAGCGCCACCGGAACACGAGCGGAGCGCCACCGGAACACGAGCGTGCGACGGCCGCGTCACTGCGTGGAGGCGAATGGCGTAACACGTATCGACCGAACATTAGCGAGAGGTCGACATGGACCGGTAGTGTTCGACATTGCCGAACGACGGCACTTGATGCCGCGCGTTGACGGTCGAGGGGACGGAGGCAGGACGGCGATGGCACGGAACATCCAGTCGGTCGAACGTGCGGCCGCGATGCTGCGGCTGCTCGCCGGCGGCGAGCGGCGACTGGGCCTGTCGGACATCGCCTCGTCCACAGGCCTGGCCAAGGCCACCGCCCACGGCATCCTGCGCACCCTCCAGCACGAGGGCTTCGTCGAGCAGGACGACGCCTCCGGGCGCTACCAGCTGGGCGCGGAGCTGCTGCGCCTGGGCACCACCTATCTGGACGTGCACGAGCTACGCGCGCGTGCCCTCGTGTGGACGGACGACCTGGCCCGGTCCAGCGGCGAGAGCGTCCACCTGGGGGTGCTGCACCAGCAGGGCGTACTGATCGTGCACCACGTGTTCCGGCCCGACGACAGCCGACAGGTGCTGGAGATCGGGGCCATGCAGCCGCTGCACTCCACCGCCCTGGGCAAGGTCCTCTCCGCCTACGACCCGGTCGCGCACAGTGAGGTCCTGGAGGCCGAGCGCAAGCCGTTCACGGACCGCACGGTGTGCGAACCGGAGGCCTTCGAGCGGGTCCTCGACCTGACCCGCGCGCGGGGGTACGCGGCCGACGTCGAGGAGACCTGGGAGGGCGTCGCCTCCATCGCCGCGCCCATCCACGACCGGCGGCGCATGCCCGTGGGCGCGGTCGGCATCACCGGCGCGGTGGAGCGGCTGGGCCGGGACGGCGAGGTGCGCCCCGAGCTGATCGCCGCGGTGCGGGACTGCGCCCGCGCGGTCTCGCGCGACCTGGGCGCCGGGCGTTTCTGAGCGGCCCCGCTCGACGCACCGTCGGCGCACGGCTCGACCCGCCGCCGACCCCTCGCTCCTGAGAAGCACGTAAGAGCAGGCCGGGACGTCCTTCGACGTTCCGGCCCTTGACGTTCCGGCCTTTGCCATACGCCGCAATAGCCGCCCGAACTGGGCAAACAGGGCGAGAGCATGCGCACCGACGCGAAGATCGATAACTCGTGGCGATCAATAACGATCGCGCTTTCGAGAACAACACTCTTGACGCACACGTAACACCGGGGCAAGACTCCCGTCCACCGGTCGACATTGTCGAACACCTAACGGCAATACGCGCTAGAGTGTGACAACGCCAAAGGCCGGCATCGCTCTCACCCCCGAGGGCGCTCGAACCCCCGGCGGGACCCGGGGTTCGGCTTCCTGGACGAAGGACAAAGGAGTCGCGGGTGTCCAGCTCCGACATCTTCATCGGCGAGACCATCGGTACCGCCATACTCATCCTGCTGGGCGGTGGCGTCTGCGCCGCCGTCACGCTGAAGGCCTCCAAGGCCCGTAACGCCGGCTGGCTCGCCATCACCTTCGGGTGGGGTTTCGCCGTTCTGACGGCTGTCTACACCTCGGCGCCCCTCTCGGGCGCCCATCTCAACCCGGCGGTCACGCTCGCACTCGCGATCAAGGACGACGACTGGAGCAACGTTCCGGTCTACTGGGCCGGGCAGCTGCTCGGTGCCGCCATCGGCGCCACCCTGGTCTGGGTCGCCTACTACGGCCAGTTCCACGCGCACCTCACCGACAAGGAGATCGTCGGCGAGCCGGACGCGGAGGCCGCGAAGGCCAAGTCCGTCGAGGCGCGCGAACAGGGCGCCGGCCCGGTCCTGGGCGTCTTCTCCACCGGCCCGGAGATCCGGGTCGTCTGGCAGAACCTCGCCACGGAGATCATCGGCACCATCGTGCTCGTCCTCGCCGTGCTCACGCAGGGCCTGAACGACAAGGGCAACGGCCTGGGCAACCTGGGCGCGCTGATCACCGCGCTGGTGGTCGTCTCGATCGGTCTGTCCCTCGGCGGCCCGACCGGCTACGCGATCAACCCGGCCCGTGACCTCGGTCCGCGCATCGTGCACGCCCTCCTGCCCCTGCCCAACAAGGGCGGCTCCGACTGGAGCTACGCCTGGATCCCGGTGGTCGGTCCGCTGATCGGCGGCGCGATCGCTGCGGGTATCTACAACGTCGCTTTTGCTTAAGAGCACCAGCCACACCGCGTAGTCATCAGCGCCGTACAGACAGCCCCCTCACCACGGAACCCCAGGAGCACACCGTGACCGACGCGCACACCGCCGGCCCCTTCATCGCCGCCATCGACCAGGGCACCACCTCCTCGCGCTGCATCGTCTTCGACCGGGACGGCCGTATCGTCTCCGTCGACCAGAAGGAGCACGAGCAGATCTTCCCGAAGCCGGGCTGGGTCGAGCACGACGCCAACGAGATCTGGACCAACGTCGAGGAGGTCGTCGCCTCCGCCATCGCGAAGGCCGGCATCACCCGCGACGACATCAAGGCCATCGGCATCACCAACCAGCGCGAGACGACGCTGCTGTGGGACAAGAACACCGGTCAGCCCGTCCACAACGCCATCGTCTGGCAGGACACCCGCACCGACGCGCTCTGCAAGGAGCTCGGCCGCAACGTCGGCCAGGACCGCTTCCGCCGCGAGACGGGCCTCCCCCTGGCCTCGTACTTCGCCGGTCCGAAGGCGCGCTGGCTGCTCGACAACGTCGAGGGTCTGCGCGAGCGTGCCGAGGCGGGCGACATCCTCTTCGGCACCATGGACAGCTGGGTCATCTGGAACCTGACGGGCGGTGTGAACGGCGGCCGGCACGTCACCGACGTCACCAACGCCTCCCGCACCATGCTGATGAACCTGCACACCATGGAGTGGGACGACAAGATCGCCGAGTCCATCGGCGTCCCGCTGGCGATGCTCCCCGAGATCCGCTCCTCCGCCGAGGTGTACGGCGAGATCACCGGCGGCAAGCTCGGCGACCTGCTCGGCGGCATCCCGGTCGCCTCGGCGCTCGGTGACCAGCAGGCGGCCCTGTTCGGCCAGACCTGTTTCGCCGAGGGCGAGGCCAAGTCCACGTACGGCACCGGCACGTTCCTGCTGATGAACACCGGCGAGAAGCCGGTCAACTCCTACAACGGCCTGCTCACCACGGTCGGTTACCGCATCGGCGAGCAGAAGGCGGTCTACGCCCTCGAAGGGTCGATCGCCGTCACCGGTTCGCTGGTGCAGTGGATGCGCGACCAGATGGGCCTGATCTCCACCGCCGCCGAGATCGAGACCCTCGCGCTCTCGGTCGAGGACAACGGCGGCGCCTACTTCGTGCCGGCCTTCTCCGGTCTGTTCGCCCCGTACTGGCGCTCCGACGCCCGCGGTGTGATCGCCGGCCTCACCCGGTACGTCACCAAGGCGCACCTCGCGCGCGCCGTTCTGGAGGCCACGGCCTGGCAGACCCGTGAGATCACCGACGCCATGACGAAGGACTCCGGCGTCGAGCTCGCGGCGATCAAGGTCGACGGCGGCATGACCTCCAACAACCTGCTGATGCAGACGCTCTCGGACTTCGTGGACGCCCCCGTGGTGCGCCCGATGGTCGCCGAGACGACCTGCCTCGGCGCCGCCTACGCCGCCGGTCTCGCCGTCGGCTTCTGGACGAGCACCGACGATCTGCGCGCCAACTGGCGCCGGGCCGCCGAGTGGACCCCCCGCATGGACGCGGAGACCCGCGACCGTGAGTACAAGAGCTGGCTCAAGGCCGTCGAGCGGACCATGGGCTGGCTCGAGGACGAGGAGTAAGAACCCCACATGACCAGTCAGACCACCCTGAAGTCCGTGCCTGCCCTGGGGACGCACCCGGCGTCCGGCTCCAACCCGAGCCGTGCCGAGACCCGGGAACAGCTCTCCAAGGCGTCGTTCGACCTTCTCGTCATCGGCGGCGGCATCCTGGGCATCTCCACCGCCTGGCACGCCGCACAGTCCGGGCTCAGGGTGGCTCTGGTCGACGCCGGCGACTTCGCCGGCGCCACCTCCTCCGCCTCCTCCAAGCTTCTCCACGGCGGTCTGCGCTACCTGCAGACCGGCGCGGTGAAGCTGGTGGCGGAGAACCACTTCGAGCGCCGTGCGGTCTCCCGCCAGGTGGCCCCCCACCTGGCGAACCCGCTCACGTTCTACCTCCCCGTGTACAAGGGCGGGCCGCACGGCGCGGCGAAGCTCGGGGCGGGCGTCTTCGCCTACTCCGCACTGTCGGCGTTCGGCGACGGCGTCGGTCACCTCCTGTCCCCGGCCAAGGCCGCGCAGGACGTGCCCGAACTGCGCACCGACAACCTCAAGGCCGTGGCCGTGTACGGCGACGACCAGATGAACGACGCGCGCATGGCGCTGATGACGGTCCGCGCGGCCGTCGAGGCGGGCGCCGTCGTCCTCAACCACGCCGAGGTCTCCGGGCTGCGCTTCACCAAGGGCCGGGTCACGGGCGCCGAACTGCGCGACCGGCTCTCCGGTGACGAGTTCGGCGTGAGCGCCCGGCTGGTGCTGAACGCGACCGGCCCGTGGGTCGACCACCTGCGCAAGATGGAGGACCCGAACGCGGCTCCGTCCATCCGCCTCTCCAAGGGCGCCCACCTGGTCCTCAAGCGCACCGCCCCCTGGAAGGCCGCGCTCGCGACCCCCATCGACAAGTACCGCATCACCTTCGCCCTCCCCTGGGAGGACATGCTGCTGCTCGGCACCACCGACGAGGAGTTCGAGGGCGACCCGGCGGACGTCTCGGTCACCGAGAAGGACACCGCCCAGATACTCGACGAGGCCGCGTTCTCCATCCGCGACCAGCAGCTGGACCGGGACCTGATCACGTACGCCTTCGCGGGCCTGCGGGTGCTGCCGGGCGGTCCCGGCAGCACGGCGAAGGCCAAGCGCGAGACCGTGGTGACCGAGGGGAGGGGCGGCATGCTGTCCGTCGCCGGCGGCAAGTGGACGACCTTCCGGCACATCGGCCGTACGGTCATGCAGAAGCTGGAGGCGCTGCCCGGCCACCCGCTGGGCGACGACTTCGAGCCGATCTCCTCGCTGCCGAAGAAGCTGCCGCTGCCCGGCGTCGCCAACCCGCGCGCGGTCGCCCACCGTCTGCTGGTCGACAATCCGGCGCCCGGCCCGCGCATGGCGGCCGACACCGCCCGGCACCTGGCGACCCACTACGGCTCGCTGGCCTTCGACATCGCCCGGCTGGCCAACGACAACCCCGAGCTGGGCGAGCGCGTCCACCCGGAGGCCCCCGAGATCTGGGCGCAGGTCGTCTACGCCCGCGACAACGAGTGGGCTCAGACGGCGGACGACGTGCTGCGCCGCCGTACGACGCTGACGATCCGCGGCCTCGCCACGGACGACGTCCGCGGCAAGGTCCAGGACCTGCTCGACAAGAAGTAGGTCCGGCTCACCCGGAGAAGAGACCCTCCGGAAGATCCTCCGCCGGCCCGCTCCCCTGACCCGGGCCGGCGTCGGGGACGGCCCCTCCGTACCGGGGCCGGAACAGGAAGGGGCGGCTCCACCCCTATGGAGCCGCCCCTTCCGCATGCCCGTTCGCCCTCGCGGCGGTCGGGTTGTCAGTGCCGGGTGCTTTCCTGGGGACATGGACATCGATCAGGCGGATCCCGCCGAACTGGCGGCCCTGCGGAAGGCCTTCGCCGTGGACGACGGCGGGGAGTCGGCGCTCGGCTGGGAGGCCGTGCGCGCCTTCGAGACGGAGCACGGGGTGGTGCTGCCGGAGCCGTACCGCACGTTCGTGGCGGAGGTGGCCGACGGGTCGTTCCAGGGGCCGCCGGAGTACGGCCTCGTGGGGCTGGCCGAGTTGCCCTCGGACTGGGGCGACGACGAGGCGCGCCGGGACCTGGCCAAGCCGTTCCCGCTCACGCGGCAGTGGCTGTGGGAGGAGGACGCCCCCCATGAGGACGACGACCCCGAGGCGGTCGTGGAGCAGGTGCTCAACCACGGTTCCGTCGTGCTGGGGACGGACGGCTGCGCGATGAACTGGCACCTCGTCGTCACCGGCCCCCACCGGGGGCGGATATGGCTGGTGACCGACGTGGGTGCCCTGCCGTTCGACGCGGAGTCCGGGCGCACGACCTGCGCGCCCGGCTTCGCGGGCTGGGTGGCGCACTGGGCGGCGGGCAAGGAGTGGTTCGACGTCGAGTGAGCGGCCGTCCCCGGGCCGGTCAGCCCAGCGACTCCACGAGCGCCCGTACCGCGTCGACGTCCGTCAGTTCCTCGCGTCGCACGATCAGTTCGCGGCCCAGGAGCAGGGACCGCCGGGACGCGGGTACCGGGTCCGGCAGGGTCGTCAGGTCGGTCAGGTGGGCGAAGCCGATGATGCGGCGGACGATCTCCGTGCCGGCGTAGCCGACGGAGTCGGTCCAGACGCGGCGCAGGAAGCGGTCGAGATAGGCGTCGTCGAAGAAGGCGTCGACGCGGGTCGGCCACAGACGGCGGAACTCGGCCTCGAACGCCTCCCAGGTCAGGCGGAGTTGGTCGGTGTGGTCGGCCAGGACGCCGAGGGCGCGGGCCCGTTCCTCGGAGACCAGCACGTTGGCCCAGTACAGGCCGAGGTCGTAGCCGATGGGCCCGACGAAGGAGAACTCGGGGTCGAAGACCCGGACGACGGGCGCGCCTTCGCGGGTGCCGACCATGACGCTGCCGGTGTGCAGGTCACCGTGCAGGAGGGCCTGGGCGCTGGTCATGAAGGTGTGGCGGAGGTCGGCGACCTCGGTGCGCAGCCGGCTGTCGGCACGGAAGGCGGCCGCCAGGTCGTCGAGGCCGGGGTGCCAGTGGTTGTGTTCGTGCTCGACGTACGGCTCGGACAGCACGACGTCCTCGGTGATCTTGCACAGCTCCGGGCTGACGGAGGCCGCGATCAGCGCCTTGCGTTCGGCGGACGGCATGCCGAAGTCGCTGGTGGCGAAGGCGAACTGGGCGACGAACTCGCCGATCCTCGCCGAGATGTGCGGGCCGTAGGCCGCGCCCTCGTTGAGCAGCGTGCGCAGCACCTCGAGGTCGGACATGTCCTCCATGACGAGGGCGTAGTTCTCGGGGTCGTAGCCGTGCACCACCGGGATCTTGTCGGGGGCGACCTTGGCGACCTGCTCGTAGGCGCGGGCCTCGGCGTCGGCGCGGTCGGGGTTCATCGGCCAGGAGGGGCCGGCGACGCGGACCCAGGGCAGAGCCTGCTTGACGGCCAGGCTGCGGGTGCCGTCGGCGGAGGAGGCCAGGAACACCCGGTTCATGTTGCCGTCCGACACCTCCCGGACCCGGATGTCCGCGAGGTCCTCCCAGTGGCCCCGCTCGCCCAGGTAGGCGGGGATGTCGTCGGTCTCCAGGATGCGGTAGCCCATGGTCGTGAACTCCCTTATGCGGTGCGGCGCTTGGACAGGGTGAAGCTGAAGACCAGGGCGAGGATCAGCACCGCGCCCTCGACGACGTCCTGCGTGTAGTACGGCAGACCCTTGATGGTCAGGCCGGTGGTGATGATGCCGATGAGCACCGCGCCGAGGGCGGTGCCCCAGACGTTCGGCCGGCCGCGGCCCAGGACGGAGGTGCCGACGAGTGCCACCGCCACCGCCTCCAGCAGCTGGGAGGTGCCGGCCGACACATCGCCCTGGCCGATCCTGGACGCCAGGATGAGGCCGCCCACCGAGGCGAGCACGCCGGAGATGACGTAGGCCAGGGAGCGGTAGGCGCCGACGCGGATGCCGGCCAGCCGGGCGGCCTCGGGGTTGGCGCCGATGGCGTACAGGACGCGGCCCCAGCGGGTGCGGGCGAGGAAGACCCAGGCGGCGATCGTCAGACCGCCGAAGATCAGCACGGAGATCGGGATGCCGAGGACCGTGCCGCGGTCGATCTTCAGGAAGCCGTCGGTGAACCTGCCGGGCGCGGTGGACCCGTCGGACATCGTCATGCCGGGAGTGATCGACTGGCCGTCGACGAGGATCAGCTTGCTGCCCTGGATGACGAACATCGTGCCGAGCGTGGCGAGCATGTCGGGGATCTTCAGTACGACGATCAGCAGGGCGTTGAGCAGGCCGGCGAGCGCGCCCGCCACCAGGACCGCGAGGATCGCGACCGTGCCGACCTGGTTGAAGACGACCATCGTCTGCGCGGCGACGGAGACGCCCAGTCCGGCGACGGCGCCGACGGACATGTCCATCCCGCCGACGGCCATGGTGAGGGTGACGCCGAGCCCGAGGATCGCGGCGACGGAGACGTACCGCAGGGTGTCGAGCAGGGTGGCCGACTCGCGGAAGGAGCCCTCGCTCAGCGCGAAGTACAGGAACAGCACGACCGTCACGAAGATGAAGCCGTACTTGATCACGGCGTTCTGGACGCGCACCGCCGTGCTGGTCGCCGGCCGGATCGCCGCCTTGGTGGGGACCTCGGTGCTCTGGGTGGTGGTCATGGGGTGCTTCCTGGGCCTTCGTGGGGGCGGGCCGGCATCAGACGGACGCCGAGATGGTCTGGATCACGCGGTCGCGTTCCGCGTCTTCGCCGTACGCGTCGAGATGGACCTCACCGGCCGCGAGGACGACGACCCGGTCGGCCACCTCCAGGACCTCGTCGACGTCGGCGGACAGGACGAGGACGGCCGCGCCCTCGGCGGCGAGGGCGCGGGCCCGGCGGCCGATGTCGCGCCGGGCGCCGATGTCCACGCCTCGGAACGGCTCGTCCAGGATGAGGACACGCGGCGTGTGGGCCAGCCAGCGGCCGACGACGACCTTCTGCTGGTTGCCGCCGGACAGTTCCTCGACGGTGCTGTGCTCGTCGCGGGTGACGACACCGAGGGCGTCGATCGTCTCGCGGCCCAGGGCGTCCTCCTTCGCCCCGTTCATGAGGCCTGCCCGGGAGAAGGACTTCAGGAACGGCAGCGAGATGTTGCGCGCGACCGACCAGCCGGGCACCAGGGCGTCGGCGTGCCGGTCCTCGGGAACGAGGTGGACGCCGGCGCGGATGGCGTCGGAGGGGCGGCGGGGCGCGTAGGCCGTACCGTCCAGTTGCACGGCGCCGGTGGTGAAGGGCTCCGCGCCGAACAGGCCGCGGGCCAGCTCGGTCTTGCCCGCGCCCAGCAGGCCCACGACGCCGGTGACCTCGCCGGAGCGCAGGTCGAGGTCGAGGGGGTCTCGGCCTTCGAAGAGCCGCACACCGCGCAGCGAGAGGGCGACCGCCCCTTCGGCTCCTTCCCTGGCGGGCCGCGTGCTCGTCGCCTCGTGGGCCTGCCGGGCCGGCCCGTGTCGCAGCATCGCGCGCAGGGCCGCGTCCCAGTCGAAGGGCTTGGTCTGGTCCTCGGTCAGGAGACCGTCGCGCAGTACGACCAGCCGGTCGGCGAGCGCGTCGATCTCGCCGAGCCGGTGGGAGACGTAGAGCACGGCGATGCCGTCCTCGCGCATCCTGCCGACGAGCGCGAACAGCCGCTGCGCCTCGGCGGCGGAGAGGGCTGAGGTCGGCTCGTCGAGGATGAGCAGCCGGGGGCGGGTGGCCAGCGCGCGGGCCAGGATCAGCAACTGCCGGTCGGAGATGCCGAGTTCGCCGACGTCCTGTTTGAGCACCGGGTCGCGCCAGTCCAGGCCGAGGCCGGCCTGGATCTCGCGGGCGCGGGCGAGCGTGCTCCGGCCGCTCAGGAACGGGTTGCCGCGTTTCTGCGCGAGCTCCTCGAAGACCAGGTTCTCGGCGACCGTGAGGCCGGGCACGATGCCCTCGCCGATCCGCTGGTGCACCGTCTGGATGCCCAGCTGACGGGCGGCCAGCGGAGAGGCGAGGGCGACCGGTGTGCCGTCGACGCGCACCTCGCCGCCGTGGTCCGTGTGGACGCCGGAGAGGATCTTGATCAGCGTGGACTTGCCGGCGCCGTTCGCGCCGAGCAGCGCGACGACGCTGCCCGGTGCGATGTCGAGGGTGACGGAGGCGAGCACCGTCTTGCCGCCGAAGGCCATGCTGACGTCGGTGAGACCGATCGCCGGGACGGCCTGCGAAGGGCCGGCCTCAGTGGGCGACATTCGAGATCCAGTCCGCGGTGGAGACCTGCGACAGGTTCAGCGCGGGCAGCGCCTCCCGCAGCTGGTCCATGTTCGCGATCTTCTTCTCGCGCAGGAAGTCCTGCGTGATGGCGACGGCCGGGAACTCGACGGAGGTCTTGTTCAACTGACCGGCCAGCTCCAGCGCGGTGGTGCGCACGACGGCCGCGCCGACCGCGGACGGGTCGGTGCCCGCCGTGGCGACCCAGGGGCTGTCGGCGGCGGTCATCTGCTGGATGTCGGCGTTGGAGACGTCGGCGCCGAAGACCTTCACCTTGTCCTGGAGCTTCTTGTTCTGCACGGCGAGCACGGTGCCCTTGGCCAGCTCGTCGTAGGGCGCGAAGACGCCGGCCACGTCGGAGTGCTGGGTGAGCGCGGCGGAGACGAGGGGAACGTTGTCGGTGGCCGTGGAGTCGGTGACCTTGCCGACCTTGAACTGCTGCTTCCAGGCCTGCGAGGTCACCGTCGACTTCCAGACGCTGTCGCGCTTGTCGAGGGCCGCGTAGCCGGCGACGTTGACGTAGCCGACCTTGGCGTTCTTGCCGACCTCCTTGGCCATCACGTCGAGGACGGCCTGGGCCATGCTCGCGTCGTCCTGCTTGGTGGAGACGACACCCTCGGTGGCGGTCTCGACGTCGTAGACGACGACCTTGATGCCCTTCTTCACGGCCTTGTCGATCTCCGGCTGGATGGTCGCCGGGAAGCCGTGGTCGATGATGATCGCCTTCGCCCCGGAGTTGATCGCCGAGGACAGGTCGGTGGCCTGCTTGGCGTTGTCGGCCTGGGCGTCGTACACGGTCAGGCCGATGCCGAGCGCCTTGGCCTGGGCCTTCGCGCCGTTGCCCCACTGCTCGAAGTAGTCGCCGGCGCCGCTCTGCCGGACCAGGGCCACCTTGACCGCCCCCGCGCTGAAGGGGGCGGGCTTCTTGCCGGTGGCGGCGGAGGCCGAGGCAGCGGCGTTGCCGGTGTCCTTCGAGGCGTCCGTGGACTGCGCGCAGCCGGAGAGGACGAGAGCGGAGACGGAGGCCAGCGAGAGCGCGGCGAGAGGCAGACGGACACGGGACATGAGGGGCTCCAGGTGCGGGGTGACGCAGAGGGGTGGGGCGGAGGGGAGGCGAAGCAGGGATGCGTGAGCCCGGAGCGAAGGACGGGAACAAGCCACCGCGCGTGGCGGGCGGCGCCCCGGGAACGGGGGCGCGTCGGAGCTCCGGGAGGGGTCAGCGACAGCTGGCTGTGGTCGACCGGAGCAAGTCCACGTACAGCCGCCGCACGAGCAGCAGCGTCTTCATATGCAGATCATGAGAACGATTCCAGCCACCCGTCAAAGGAATGGACGCCGCATCTCAATACCCGAGACAACGATTACGTCACAGGCGGTGGACGTGCCGCCGGGAGTTACCATCACGGAACCGGCATCCGACCCGGCACAGTGAGGCCCCGATGACCACATATCGCGCGAACGCGCTGCGCATGCCCCGCATGCGGCGCTGTCCCGGCGCGCTGTGTCGCGGCTGAGTGACCGTCCTCGCCGCCCGCCTCGCCCTTCCCCTCCCCGTCCGATCCGTCTCGGTATCCGGACATCCCTTTCAGAATCCTGGAGTTGCTTCCATGACGCTGCTGACGACCTGGCCCGAGTCCGGCCCGGAGACCCTGGTCCGCCGCACCTCCGACCCCGTCGAGATCGCCGCGGCCCTCGAGCCGCTGGGCGTGCGCTACGAACAGTGGCCGGTCCGCTCGGACGTGCCGTTCGACGCCGACAGCGAGACGGTGTTCGCGGCGTACGGCCCGGAGATCGAGAAGCTGAACGAGGAGGAGGGCTTCACCACCGTCGACGTCCTCGGCCTGCACCCGAGCGACGACCCGGAGTTCCCGGCGAAGGCGAAGGCGGCCCGCGAGAAGTTCCTCCAGGAGCACACCCACGACGACGACGACGAGGTCCGCTTCTTCGTCTCCGGCTCCGGCATCTTCTACCTGCACGTGAACGCCGAGGTGCACGCCGTCCTCTGCGAGAAGGGCGATCTGCTGGGCGTGCCGCGCGGCACCACCCACTGGTTCGACATGGGCACCCGGCCGTCGTTCACGGCGATCCGCTTCTTCCACGAGGAGGACGGCTGGATCGGCAGCTTCACCGGCTCCACCATCGCCGGCCGCTTCCCGGACTACGACACGATCGCGGCCGGCTACGAGGCCGACCGGGCCGCCGCGTGAGCGTGCGCGGCCTGACGTACGACGTGGACGCCGTGGTGCTCGACATCGAGGGCACCACGAGCGCCACGGGCTTCGTGGTGGACGTGCTGTACCCGTACTCGCGCGCCCGCTTCGCCGAACTGCTCACCGAGCGGGCCGGGGAGCCCGCGGTGGCACGGGCGATCGAGCAGGTGCGGGAGCTGACGGACCGGCCGGACGCCGACGCGGCCACGATCGAGAAGACGCTGAACGCCTGGCTCGACGAGGACCGCAAGGCGACCCCGCTGAAGAGCCTCCAGGGCGTCATCTGGTCCGAGGGCTTCGCACGCGGCGACCTCGTCTCGCACTTCTACGACGACGTCGTGCCGCGGCTGCGCGCCTGGCACGCGGCGGGGCTGCGGCTGTACGTCTACTCGTCGGGTTCGGTGTCCGCCCAGCGGGCCTGGTTCACCAACAGCCCGGCGGGCGACCTGACCTCGCTCGTCTCCGGTCTGTACGACACCGAGAACGCCGGCCCCAAGCAGGAGCCGGAGTCGTACCGCCGTATCGCCGTCTCGACCGGCGTGCCGGCCGACCGGCTGCTCTTCCTCTCCGACCGGCCGGGGGAGCTGGACGCGGCCCGCGAGGCCGGCTGGCACGCGGTCGGGATCCGGCGGCCGGGAGAACCGTATTTCCAGCAGGGCGTCGGCGACCACGCACAAGCGGGGACGTTCGACGAGATCGCCGTCAGCAACTCCAGGAGCACCTCATGACCGCCGACCTCACCGCACTCGACCTGGAGGAGGCGGGGGCGGTCCTCGCCGCCGAGTCCGCCCGGTTCGCCTCCTTCGGCTGGATGCGGGGCACCTCCGGCAACCTGTCGGTCGTGCTCACCCGCGATCCGCTGCGGCTCGCGGTCACCGCGAGCGGCCACGACAAGGGTGAACTGACGCCCGCGGACGTGGTGCTGGTCGACGGGGACGGTGCCGCCGTGCAGGGGGGCAAGCCGTCCGCCGAGGCCGAGCTGCACGCGCGCGTGGCCGCGCTGACCGGTGCCGGTGCGGTCGTGCACGTGCACACGGTGGCCTCGGTGGCGCTCGGCCACCGGCACCCGGGCGGGATCGTCTTCAAGGACCTGGAGATGCTCAAGGGCCTCGGCCAGCCGGCGCACGACGTCGAGGTGACGCTGCCGGTCATCGCCAACAGCCAGGACATGAAGGTCCTCGGCGACCGGCTGGAGGCGGCCCGCGAAACCCGGATGCCGGCGGTCGTCGTGGCCGGGCACGGCCTGTACGTGTGGGGCGACACCCCGCGCCAGGCCCGCCACCACACCGAGGTCGTCGAATGGCTCCTGGAGCTGGAGCTGACGCGGCGCTGACCACGACGGACACGCGGGTCACGCGGGTCACGCGGGTCACGCGAAAGGCCACGGTCCCCCGACCGTGGCCTTCGGTGTGTCCGGCACGGCCGGTGCGCGCAGTGGTGTGCGAAGTGGTGTGCTCAGCGCAGCCGGTCCCCGGGCAACTCCCCCGTGGACACCTCCAGGACGCCCCGCTCGGTCACCAGGCCCGTCACCAGTCGGCCCGGGGTGACGTCGAACGCCGGGTTGTGGCCGCGCGACTCGGCGGGCGCCGTCCGCACCCCGCCCCACTCCAGCACCTCGTCCTCGCCGCGGAGTTCGATGTGGATGGCTGCGCCGTCCGGCGTCGAGAGATCGACCGTGGTGGTGGGCGCCGCCACCAGGAACGGTATGCCCGCGTCGGCGCAGGCGAGGGCGACCCCCACGGTGCCGACCTTGTTGGCGGTGTCGCCGTTGGCCGCGATGCGGTCGGCGCCCACGATCGCCGCGTCGACCTGGCCGCGCAGGATGGTGCCGGCGGCGGCCCCGTCGGCCTGGACGAAGTGCGGGATGCCCTCCTGGACCAGCTCCCAGGCGGTCAGGCGCGAGCCCTGGAGCAGCGGGCGGGTCTCGTCGGCGTAGACGACCTCGAGGCGTCCGCGCGCGTGCAGTTCGCGTATGACACCGAGGGCGGTGCCCCATCCCGCGGTGGCCAGCGCGCCGGTGTTGCAGTGCGTCAGGATCCGCAGCGGGCGGTCGTCGCCGACCCGCTTCAGCAGCCAGTCCGCGCCGAACGCGCCCATCGCACGGTTGGCCTCGACGTCCTCGCGCTGGACCGCGGCCGCCTCCGCCAGGACCGCGTCGAGCCCCTCGTCGAAGCGGGTCATGACCCGGTCCACGCACACCATGAGGTTGACGGCGGTCGGGCGCGCCTCGCGGACGCGGGCGACGGCCTCGCGCGTCTCGTTCTCCGTCCAGCCCTCGCGCTCACCCTGGAGCAGTGCGATCGCGACGCCGTACCCGCCCGCGGCGCCGATCGCGGGGGCGCCGCGCACGACCAGCCGCTGGATCGCGTCGACCAGGGTGTCCACATCGTGGACATCGACGGTCACGGTGCGATGCGGAAGAGCGGTCTGGTCGATCAGCGCGAGGCCGGTTCCGGTCCACTCGACGGCGCGCAGTTCCTGGGACATAACGGGACGCTCCTGATGTTCCAATGGTGTTCGACACCGTACATGACCTCGAAGAACACCCGAGGAACGGTGAGCGAACCAGAGTTCGGGACACCCGGGCCGATGTCCGGAAACGAGTGTTAGAGTCCAGCACCTGCATCCGCAGGGCGATACCAGCATCCCGCAGATCGAGACGAAGGGGGAACGCATGCCGCTGCTCACCAGGCGCCGCTTCCTCGACTTCGGCCGCTGCGCCGGCGACGGCTGTCGCGGCTGAGTCCGTCCCCTCGGCCCTCCCCCGCGGTCTCTGCCGCACCGAGCACCGTCGCTCACCTCACCCCGCCGTACGCGCGCACCTCAGCATCGTGATGCGCCGCTCGGCATACCCGGAAGGTTCCCCGATGCCCCGCAGACACCGCCGCTCCGTGCAGCTCGCCGCCCTCGCGACCGGCACCGTGCTCCTCGCCACCGCCTGCAACGCCGCCGCGAAGAAGGACGATTCCGCCACGAGCGCGAGCGGCGGCAGCGGCAAGTCCTTCACCCTCGTCACCCCCGACGCCGTCGGCCAGAACGAGTTCCTCAAGCTCGCGGTGACCGGCGTCGAGAGCGCGGCGAAGCAGCACGACGGGACCCAGAAGGTCTACGAGTCCACCGACACCGCCTCGCAGCAGCAGAACGTGCAGGCCGCGGTGGACGCCAAGCCGGACGTCATCGTCCTCGTCGGCTTCGAGTTCGCCGACATCGTCGCCCAGCAGGCCGCGAAGAACCCGAGCCAGCAGTTCCTGATCATTGACGCGTGCACCACCAAGACCTTCAAGAACGTCAGTTGCGCGGTCTTCCGTGAGCACGAGGGCGTCTATCTCGCCGGCGCCGAGGCGGGCCTGCTGAGCAAGTCCGGCAAGGTCGGCGCGGTCGACGTGCTCGACACCCCCCAGTTCCGCCGCTACAGCGACCCGTTCGCGGCCGGCGCCAAGAAGGTCGCCGCCACGACGGAGACGTCGACCCGCTTCGTCGGCGGCCAGTCCCCCTTCGACGACTCGGCCCGCGCCAAGGAGCAGGCGAACACCCTGCTCGCCAAGGGCTACGACCAGATCATGGCGGCCGCGGCGGCCGGCAACTACGGCGTCTTCGAGGCCGCGAAGGCCAAGGGCGCGTTCGCGTACGGCGTCGACGTCAACCAGTGCGCCTCGGCGCCCGGCACGGTCGTCGACAACGTGATCAAGCGCACGGACATCGCCGTCGAGAAGGGCGTCGAGACGGTCCTCGGCGGCACGACCGGCACGACCGTCTCGTACGGCCTGAAGGAGGGCGGCATCAGCCTGACCGGCCTGGAGGACGGCGTGGACACGTCGAAGTGCGTGATCGCCGACCACAAGGACGTCCTGACGAAGGTCGAGGCGCTGCGCGACCAGATCGTCTCCGGAGAGCTGAAGGTCGATGACCCCGCCGCCTCTTGAGGACCTCGCCGTCGAGCTCCGGGGAATCACCAAGCGGTTCCCCGGCACGCTCGCCAACGACGCCGTCGACCTGACCGTCCGCCGCGGTGAGATCCACGCCCTGATGGGCGAGAACGGCGCGGGCAAGTCCACGCTGATGTCGGTCCTGTACGGCATGGAGCGCGCCGACGCCGGGTCGATCCGGATCGACGGGCGGGAGGTGCGGTTCACGAGCCCCTCCGACGCCATGGCCGCGGGGCTCGGCATGGTCCACCAGAGCTTCAAGCTGTTCGACTCGCTGACGGTCGCCGAGAACGTCGTCTACGCAGCCGAACCGCGCCGCTTCGGCCTGGTGGACCGGGCAGCGGCCCGCCGCCGGGTGCGCGAACTCGCCGCGGAGCACGGGCTGGCCGTCGATCCCGACGCCCGGGTCGGCGACCTGCCGGTCGGGCTGCGGCAGCGCGTGGAGATCCTCAAGCTGCTGCACCGGGGCGCCCGTACGCTCATCCTCGACGAGCCGACGGCCGTGCTCACCCCGGCCGAGGCGGACACCCTGTTCGGCGTGCTCAAGTCGCTGACCGCGCAGGGCCGTACGGTCGTGCTCGTCACCCACAAGCTGCGCGAGGTGCTGGAGGGCAGCGACCGGGTGACCGTCCTGCGGGACGGCCGGGTCGCCGCCCGGCTGGTCACCTCCGACACGACGGCCGACGAGATAGCCGCCGCGATGACGGGCCGCGCGGTGGAGCTGGACCGCGTCCACGCACCGGGAACGCCGGGTGAGCCGGTGCTGCGGGTCACCGGTTTCCGCACGGATTCCGTCCACGATGTGGACCTCACCGTGCACGCCGGTGAGATCGTCGGTATCGCGGGGGTCGCCGGGAACGGCCAGAGCGAGCTGGTCGAGGCGCTGGCAGGGCTGCGCCCGGTCGCCGCCGGACAGGTCACGCTCCAGGGCGACGACATCACGCACGCCTCGGCCACCGAGCGGCGCGCGAAGGGGCTCGCCTACGTCCCCGAGGACCGGCACGCGGTCGGTACGGCCCCCGCCGCCTCGGTCGCGGACAACCTGGCGATGGGCCACCACCGCACCACCCTCTCCACCCGTGGCCTGCTGCCGCCCGCGGCCGTCCGCGCGCACGCCCGGCGGCTCGTCGAACGCTTCGGCGTCAAAGCGGCGACCACCGAGGTCCCCGCCTCCGCGCTGTCCGGCGGCAACCTCCAGAAGCTGCTCATCGGCCGCGAACTCGCCCATGAGGCACCGCTGTTGCTGGTCGAGCAGCCGACCCGGGGCGTCGACATCGGCGCCATCCAGAACATCCACGACCAGTTGATCGCCTACCGCGACGCCGGTCACGCCGTCCTCCTCGTCTCGGCCGAGCTGAGCGAGATCCGCGGCCTCGCGGACCGTGTGCTCGTCCTGTACGAGGGCCGGGTCGCGGCCTCGTACACCAAGGACGAGGCGGACGAGCGGACGCTGGGCCTCGCGATGGCGGGCGCCCCCGTGGAGGCCACCGAGATGAACCCACTGACATGACACGCATATCCGGAGCCCTGCGCTCCCCCCTCACCTTCTCCGTCCTCGCGGGCCTCGTCATCGGCGCGCTGTTCCTGCTCGGCACCGGCGCGGACCCGGTCTCGGCCTACGAAGCGGTC
Organism: Streptomyces sp. NPDC102259; assembly: GCF_044766465.1. Lineage (NCBI taxonomy): Bacteria > Bacillati > Actinomycetota > Actinomycetes > Kitasatosporales > Streptomycetaceae > Streptomyces > Streptomyces sp. NPDC102259. The sequence goes on from NZ_JBIWMA010000005.1 coordinate 315,035, forward strand.
GTGACCGGCGCGCTCGGCGCCGACGGCATCGGCTCGACCCTGACCACCGGCACCAGCGTGCTCGGTCTGGCGCTCGCGCTGGCGATCCCGCTGCGGGCCGGGCTGATCAACCTCGGCGGCGACGGGCAGATGGTGCTCGGCGGGATCACCGCCGCCGTGACCGGCCTCTACTCGCCGCTCCCCGCGCCCCTCACCGTGGCCCTGGCCCTGCTGGCCGGCATGGCCGCGGGCGCCGGGTACGCCGTCCTGGCCGCCCTGTGCGAGAACCGCCTCGGGGTCCCGCTGCTGGTCAGCAGCCTGCTGCTCAGCTACCCGGCGGTGTCGCTGGCCTCCTACCTGGCGCGCTACCCGCTCAAGGAGCCGGGCTCCAGCCTGCCCCAGACCCGGGCGCTGCCGGACGGGGTGGCGCTGCCCGCGTTCGGCGACTCCACGGTCACCCTCGGGCTCGTCCTCGTCGTGATCGCCGCCGCCGCGTACTGGTTCACCGACCGGCGCACCGCCGTCGGCTACGAGATCCGCATGACGGGCCTCAACCCCCGCTTCTCCGCGTACGCGGGCGTCGAACGCCGGGGTCTGACCCTGAAGTTGATGGCGCTCTCCGGGGGCCTCGCCGGGCTCGTGGGCGCCATCGGCGTGCTGAGCTTCCCCTACCGCTTCGTGGACGGCTCGCTCACCGCCCCCGGCTACACCTGGACCGGCCTGACCGCGGCCCTGCTCGCCACCGCGGCTCCGCTGGGCACGGTGGTCGCCGCGTTCTTCTTCGCCGTCCTCCAGGTCGGCGGACTGGCGATGGAGCGCACCACCGAGGTGCCGCGCGAACTGACCCAGGTGCTCCAGGCGATCGTGATCGTGTTCCTCGCGGCCCGACTGCGCTTCCCCGGCCACCTGTTCCCCAGCCGTCCGTTCGGCCGCCGCGCGCGGGAAAGCGAGGCGGTGTGATGTTCCTCGACTCCGATCTCCTCATGTCGGCGCTGCGCGCGCTCACCCCGATCCTGCTGGCGGCCCTCGGCGGCGCCCTGTGCGAGCGCGCCGGGGTCTTCAACATCGGCCTCGAGGGCATGATGCTGATGGGCTGCTTCACCTCCGTGGCGACCAGCTGGTTCACCGGCAGCCCCTGGCTCGGCGTCCTGGCCGCGGCCCTCGCGGCGGCCACGTACTCGCTGATCCTGGCCGTGGGGGCGGTCACCCTGCGCGGGGACGCGGTGGTCCTCGGCATCGCCATGAACCTGCTGGCCGTCGGCCTGACGAGCTTCCTGCTGCGCACGGTCTTCGGCGTGCAGGGCACCTTCGACGATCCGTCCCTGGCCGGGCTGCCGCTCATCGGCGGCTTCACCCCGCTCGCGTACCTCTCTTGGGCTGCGGTCGCGGTCGCAGCCCTGCTGCTGTCGCGGCATGTCTGGGGACTCCGGCTGCGCGGGGTCGGCGAGGCGCCCGACGCGGCGGCCACCCTCGGGGTGAGCCCGGCGAAGTACCAGTACGGCGCGATCCTGCTGTCGGGAGTGCTGTGCGGACTCGCGGGCGCCCAGCTCGCCCTCGGCAACGTCACGTTGTTCACGGAGAACATGACGGCGGGCCGTGGTTGGATCGCTGTCGTGGCCGTCATGCTGGGCCGCGCCGCGCCCCTGGGCGTCCTGCTCGCCGCGCTGCTGTTCGGGCTCGCCGAAGCGGCCGGGTTCCGCCTCCAGGGTCTCGGCCTGCCGCAGCAGGCGACCGACGCCGCGCCCTATGTCGTCACGCTCGGCGCGCTGTTCCTCACGACGGCCCGCCGCCGTCGCCGCCCCCGTACCACCGGAGCCGTCCAATGACCCAGGATCTGCTGCCCGTCACCCGCATCCCGCGCACCGGTCTCCCGGCGCACGCCGTGGTCGTCGGCGACCCGGCCCGCGCTGCGGCCGTCGCCGCGCTCCTCGACGGCGCCGAGGAGGTCTCGTACCACCGCGAGTACCGGGTGTTCAGCGGAAGCTGGAAGGGCCTGCCGGTCGTCGTCGCCTCGCACGGGGTGGGCGCGCCGGGCGCGATCCTGCTGTTCCAGGAACTGGCGGACGCGGGCGTCGGCACGTTCCTGCGGTTCGGCACGGCGGGCGCGATGAAGCCGGGCATCGGGGACGGCGACCTGGTCATCGCGGAGGCGGCCGTCCGCGACGACGGCGTCACCCACCAACTGCTGCCCCCGGAGTACCCGGCGGTGTCCGCGCCCGAGGCGGTCCTCGCCCTCCAGCGGGCGGCCCGCCAGGCCGGCGCCCCGCACCACCGGGGCGTCGTGTGGACCCGGGCGGCCTTCCAGCCGGGCCTGCTGCCGCTCTTCTCCTATGCCGGCGCCGGGCTCGCCGCCATCGAGATGGAACTGTCCGCGCTGCTGGTCACCGCCTCGCTGCGGGGCCTGGTCGCGGGCGGGGTGCTGGTGATCGACGGGGCCAACGCCGACGAACTGGTCGACGAACAGGCCACGGGCGGCTACGACCCGCACCGGGAGATCGTCGCGGCCGGCGTCGAGCGCGGCGCGGTGGTGTCGCTGGAGGCGCTGCGGCTGCTGGCGGAAGCGGAAGGCGACCAGGCGTGAGCATCGACCTGTTGGTGCACGGCGGCGACGTCCTGACGATGGACGACGCCGGAACCGTCGTCCAGGGCGGGGCGGTCGCGGTCCACGAGGGCGCGATCGTCGCCGTGGGACCGGCCCACGAGCTGCGCGAGCGCCACACCGCCGCCGAGGAGATCGACGCCGCCGGCTGTCTCGTCCTCCCCGGGCTGATCAACACGCACACCCACCTCGCGATGACCCTGCTGCGCGGCCGCGCCGACGACGTCACCCTCCAGGGTTTCCTGGAGCGGGTCCTGAAGTGGGAGGCGGAGCTGCTGGCGCCGGAGAACGTGGCGGCGGCGGTGCGGCTGGCGGTCGCGGAGAGCCTGCGGGCCGGAGTGACGTCGGCGCTGGACATGTACTGGTTCCACGAGGCGGCCGAGCGGGCGGCCCGTGCGGCGGGCTGGCGGCTGCACACCGGACCGACCTTCATGGACGTGCCCGGGCCGCCGGACGGCATCGCGTACGAGGAGCGGCTCGGGTGGGCGCGGCGCGACCTCGAGGCACGCGGGCCCGCCCGGCCCGGCCACCGGCCCGTCGTCTTCGCGCACTCGGCGTACACCCTCTCCCCCGGCCAGCTCACCGAAATCTTCGCGCTGGCCCGCGAGTTCGGGGCCCTGGTGCACATCCACGCGGCCGAGAACGCCACCGAGGTCGCCACCGTCGAGGTGCTGCACGGGAAGCGGCCGGTGGAGCTGCTCGACTCCCTCGGGCTGCTCGGCCCCGACGTGCTGCTCGCGCACGCCGTCGACCTCACCGGGCCCGAGATCGCGGCGCTGGCCCGCACGGGCACGGCCGTCGCCCACTGTCCGGTGTCGAACCTGAAGCTGGGCTGCGGCATCGCGCCCGTGCCGCGACTGCTGAGCGCGGGCGTGACGGTGGGTCTGGGCACGGACGGCGCCGTCAGCTCCAACTCGCTGGACGTGCTGGGGGCCGTACGGCAGGCGGCACTGGTGCACAAGGCGGCGGGCGACCCGACGGCGGTCGGCGCCGAGCAGGCCGTACGGATGGCGACGATCGAGGGCGCGCGGGCGCTCGGGCTCGACGAGCAGCTCGGTTCGCTGGAGGCCGGCAAGCGCGCCGACCTGATCGTCCTCGATCTGGACGCACCGCATCTGCGGCCGCGCCACGACCCGTGGTCGACGCTGGCGTACGCGGCGCACCCGTCGGACGTGCGGGACACCGTCGTCGACGGGCGGGTGCTGATGCGCGATCGTGCGCTGACCACGGTCGACGAGCGGGCGGTGATCGCGGATCTGGAGGCACTGCTCTGATCTGCCCCCATAATGGCGCTGAGACATCCGATGTCTGGATCTGATGTCCGGATCCGATGTCGGGATCTGATGTCTGAATTCCGATGTCTGGGCGACGAACGACAGGGAGGCCGGTCATGGCAGTCACCGACGAGGCGATCGAGAAGATCAAGGGCATGATCGTCTCGGGTGCGCTGCGCCCCGGGGACCGGCTCCCCAAGGAGAGCGAGCTGGCCGCCGATCTGGGCCTGTCCCGCAACTCCCTGCGGGAGGCGGTGCGCGCCCTGTCGCTGATCCGGATCCTGGACGTGCGGCAGGGCGACGGCACCTACGTCACCAGTCTCGATCCGCAACTGCTCCTGGAAGCGCTGAGTTTCGTCGTCGACTTCCACCGCGACGACACGGTCCTGGAGTTCCTGGCCGTGCGCCGCATCCTGGAGCCGGCCGCCACCGCGATGGCCGCCCTGCGCATCAGCGAGCAGCAACTGGACGCGCTCGACGCCCAGTTGGACAAGCTCGGGGCCGAGCCCTCGGTGGAGGAACTGGTCGCGGGCGACCTGGAGTTCCACCGGGGCATCGTGCAGAGCGCCGGCAACTCGGTGCTGTGCTCGCTGCTCGACGGGCTGTCCGGGCCCACCACCCGGGCCCGTATCTGGCGGGGTCTGACGCAGGAGGACGCGGTCGCCGGCACGCTGCGCGAGCACCGGGCGATCCTGGCGGCCCTGCGCGACCGGGACGCGGAGGCGGCGCGGTCCTGGGCGACGGTGCACATCGCGAGCGTGGAGCAGTGGCTGCGCTCGACGCTGTGACTCCGAGACGTGCGCCCACCCCGTGCACCCACCCTGTGCCCCCACCCTGTGCGCCACCTGTGAGTCGATGCCGTGAGTCGGGTCCGGCCAGGGGTGTTCGGGGGTGGCGAACGGGGCAGTGATCCGTTCACTCCCCCGTGCAAGGGGGCTGCGAGCGCCCCCGCGGAACGCCGTAAGGTTGGGTGGTCAAGCGAGGGCACGTCGGAAGGAGGCGCTGGGTGATCGAGCTCGAGGGGGTTCCCGAGCTGATCGACCCGGTCATGGTGGCCGCGTTCGAGGGCTGGAACGATGCCGGCGACGCCGCCTCCACCGCGGTCGGGCACCTGGAGCGGGAGTGGAAGGGCGAGGTGTTCGCGGCGCTGGACGCCGAGGACTACTACGACTTCCAGGTGAACCGCCCCACGGTGTGGATGGACGCCGGCGTGCGCAAGATCACGTGGCCGACGACAAGGTTGTCGGTCGTCCGGGTGGGCGGCGACAAGCCACGCGACCTGGTGCTCGTCCGCGGCATCGAACCGTCCATGCGCTGGCGCTCGTTCTGCAACGAGCTGCTGGGCTTCGCGCACGAGCTGGGCGTGGAGCTGGTGGTCATCCTGGGCGCCCTGCTCGGTGACACCCCGCACACGCGTCCGGTGCCGATCAGCGGGACCACGTCCGACGCGGACCTGGCGCAGCGGATGGACCTGGAGGAGACCAAGTACGAGGGCCCCACGGGCATCGTCGGCGTCCTCCAGGAGGCGTGCTCGCACGCGGGGGTGCCCGCGGTGAGCCTCTGGGCGGCCGTGCCGCACTACGTCTCGCAGCCGCCGAACCCGAAGGCGACGCTGGCCCTCCTCAACCGCCTCGAGGACCTGATCGACGTACGCATCCCCCTGGGCGAGCTGCCCGAGGACGCGCGTGCCTGGCAGGTGGGCGTGGACCAGCTGGCCGCCGAGGACACCGAGGTCGCCGAGTACGTGCAGACGCTGGAGGAGGCGCGGGACACCGCGGAGCTGCCGGAGGCGTCGGGCGAGGCGATCGCCCGCGAGTTCGAGCGCTATCTGCGGCGCCGGGACGGCGGCGGCCCGCCCGGGCCCGGGGAACGGACCCGGCCCCCGAAGCCGCCGAAGCCGAGTGGTGACGTCTCCGACGACAGCGATTCCTCGGAGGACTGATTCGGAGGACTGGTACAGCGGGCAGGACACAGGACCGACAAGGGGCGGTGCGCTTCGGCGCACCGCCCCTTGTCGTACTCGGTGGCGTACCCGGTGGCCTACCGGGTGGAGAGACGCCTTCGGCTACAGCGCCACGCCCAACAGCGCGTCCACGGCCCGCGAGACGACACCGGGGGCCCCGATGTCCGTACCGCCCCGCTCCTGCTGGAGCGCCGCCCAGCGGTCGACGACGGCGAGGGCGGCCGGGGCGTCGAGGTCGTTGCCGAGCGCCTCGCGGATCTCCTCGACGAGCGCCTCGGCGGGCGGCCCGTCGGGCCGGGAGACGGCGGCGCGCCAGCGCCCGAGCCGGGCCTCGGCGTCCGCCAGGACCTGGTCGGTCCACTCCCAGTCGGCCCGGTAGTGGTGGGCGAGGAGGGTGAGCCGGATGGCGGCGGGGTCGATGCCGTCCTGGCGCAGCTTCGAGACGAAGACGAGGTTGCCCCGGGACTTGGACATCTTCTCGCCGTCCAGGGCGACCATGCCGGCGTGGACGTACGCCTGGGCCATGGGGAACTCGCCGGTCAGCACCTGGGCGTGGGAGGCGCCCATCTCGTGGTGCGGGAAGGCGAGGTCGGAGCCGCCGCCCTGCACGTCGAAGCCCATCCCGAGGTGGTCCAGGGCGATGGCCACGCACTCGATGTGCCAGCCCGGCCGGCCGCGGCCGAGCGAGCCGCCGTCCCAGCTGGGCTCGCCCTCGCGGGCCGCCATCCAGAGCATCGGGTCGAGCGGGTTCTTCTTGCCGGGGCGGTCGGGGTCGCCGCCGCGCTCGGCGGAGAGCAGCCGCATGGCGGCCGCGTCCAGGCCCGAGACCCGGCCGAAGTTCGGGTCGGACTCGACGGAGAAGTAGACGTCGCCGTCGAGCTCGTAGGCGGCGCCGGCGTCCCGCAGCCGTTCGACGAGCGGGACGATGCCGGGTATCGCCTCGACGGCGCCTATGTAGTGTCGCGGCGGCAGCATCCGCAGGGCCGTCATGTCCTCGCGGAAGAGCGCCGTCTCCTTCTCGGCGAGGGCGACCCAGTCGACGCCGTCGCGTTCGGCCCGCTCCAGGAGCGGGTCGTCGACGTCGGTGACGTTCTGGACGTAGTGAACCTGCCGCTTGGTGTCGAGCCACACGCGCTGGACGAGGTCGAACGCGTTGTAGGTCGCCGCGTGACCCATGTGGGTCGCGTCGTACGGCGTGATGCCGCAGACGTAGATACGGGCGACGGGACCGGGGTCGAGGGAGACCAAGCCGCCGGTCGCGGTGTCGTGGATCCTCAGGTCGCGGCCCTGACCAGGCAGGGCGGGGACCTCGGAAGCGGGCCAGGCATGCATGTCATGAGCCTAACCGGACGGAAGTTGCGTATACGAACCGGAGCAGGCCAGATGGCCGGGAAGGCCCTCTTGTGTGATGCCGGCCGGCGTGCTTTCCGGGCGGCACGCGTTCCGGCCGGCGTCTCGGCGTACGGCCGCCGGCCAGACCCTCAGACCCTCAGACCGTCAGACCGGGGGCCAGGGGATGGCCGGCCAGTCGCCGCTCGGCTCCGGATGCTTCCCGGCCGCCAGCAGCGCGTCCGTACGCGCGCGTGCGGCGTCGACTTCGGCGGGGGTGATGAGGGCGGCCAGGGTGACCGCCAGCCGTCCGCCGGGCTCCAGGGCGCCTCTGAGGCCCTCGAGCACCTCGACGGCCTCGTCGGTCAGGGTCTCCCCCGCCCAGCCCCACAGGAGCGTACGCAGCTTGTTCTCGGCGTTGAAGGTGACCCCGTGGTCGATGCCGTACAGCCGGCCGTCGGCGGTGGGCAGCAGGTGGCCGCCCTTGCGGTCGGCGTTGTTGATCACCGCGTCGAGGACGGCGAGCCGGCGAAGCCGTTCGTCGTCGGCGTGCACCAGCAGCGCGGTCCGGCCCTCGCCGACCTCGGCGAACCCGATCGCCCGCCAGCCCGGCTCGGGCTCCTCCGCGTCCACCAGGGCGAGCAGCTCCGACTCCGGGGCCGTCTCGATCCACAGCTGGCACATGCCCTCGCCGTGCGGCCCCTCCCGCAGCACGGTGGGCGGCACGAGGCCCCAGCCGGTCGCCTCGGAGACCTCGTAGGCGGCGACCTCGCGCTGGGCGAGGGTGCCGTCGGGGAAGTCCCACAGCGGCCGCTCCCCGGCGACGGGCTTGTAGACGCAGGCGGCCTCACGGCCCTCGTGCGCGACGGTGCAGTACAGGGCCGCGTTCGAGGCGCCGCGGATGCGTCCGCGGACGGTGAGCTCGCCGCGCGCGAGAAGTTCGTACGCCGCCGCGGCGGCCGGGTCGGTGGTCGTCACGCCCCCCGGCGGTATCCGTTCTGACGCGGACATACGTGTCCTTCCGGATCGAGCGGCAGGCTGCACAGCGGACACGGCGGCCGGCCCGCGTTGACGACATCGAGGGCGCGTTTGGCGAAGGCCCTCGCCTGCGCGCCGCTCAGCCGGACCCGCAGCATCGGGGGCCCGTTCTCCTCGTCCTGGAGGAGCTTCTCCTCGGCCTCGGCGAGGTCCTCCTCGGAGTCCGCGTCGAGCTCCACGAGGGCCTGCGCCTCGACGATCATGCGCTGTTCCTCACCGTCCCAGGCGAGGGCCATGGTGCCGACCCGGAACTCCTCCTCGATCGGAGTGTCGAGGGGGCCCGTGTCGGTGTTCTCGGCGGGCGACATCGCGGGCACGGGGGCGCTGCCGCCGCTCCGGCGGACGACCTCGTCCAACAGTTCGTCCATGCGCTCGGCGAGCGCGGCGACCTGGGTCTTCTCCAGGGCCACGCTGGTCACTCGGGCGCCGGCGGTGGCCTGGAGGAAGAAGGTACGGCGCCCGGGCAGTCCGACCGTACCGGCCACGAAGCGGTCCGGGGGGTCGTAGAGGAACACCTGACGGGACACGTCCTGTCTCCATGGGAATCGTGGGTGATCGTGGGGCCGGGGAACGCGTGGGGGAACGTCCCTGCGGGTACGCGCGCGTTTGCGGACCGCTTCACCCTACTGCGGCCGACGATCACGGTGCGCCCGCACCACCCCCGACCGTCGCCTCCCCGGCCGGCGGCTCCTCGCGCGGGGCGAGCGACGCGAAGTCGCCGGTGTCGCCGAGGCGTACGAGAAAGGGGCGCAGCCGGGTGTAACGGATCGCGGTGACGGAACACGGTTCCACAGAGATCCGCTGGAAGAGGTCGAGATGAAGCCCGAGGGCGTCCGCCACGAGCGACTTGATGACGTCGCCGTGCGAGCACATCAGATAGACGGCGTCGGCGCCGTGGTCGCGCTCCACGCGCGCGTTCCACTCCCGTACCGCCTCGGCGGCGCGGGTCTGCATGGCCCGCATGGACTCACCGCCGGGGAAGGCGGCGGCGGAGGGGTGCGCCTGCACGACCTCCATCAGGGGCTCGTCCATCAGTTCCGCGAGCTTGCGTCCGGACCAGTCGCCGTAGTGGCACTCCCCGATCCGCTCGTCGGTGTGGGCGCGCAGCCCCGGTCGGGCGTCGAGGAGCGGCCGGATCGTCTCCTGGCAGCGCTGGAGGGGACTTGCGACGACCTCGGCGATCGGCAGCGCGGCGAGCCGCCCGGGCAGGGCGGCGGCCTGCGCGGCTCCGCGCTCGTCGAGGGCGACGCCGGGCGTCCAGCCGGCGAGCAGTCCGGAGGTGTTGGCGGTGGACCGGCCGTGCCGGACGAGGATCAACGTGGGCATGCGGCCCAGAGTAGGCGCACGCGGGCGTGCGCCGGTGAGCGTCCGAAGGGAGAGTGCGACGAGTGATCGTCGACTGCGCCGTCTATCGCGACGGGCACCGTAGCGAGGGCCCGGAGGACTTCTCGGACGCCCTGGCCGAGGCACGGGCCGCGGGCGGGTTCGTGTGGATCGGGCTGCACGAGCCGACGGAGAAGGAGTTCGACCACGTCACGCGGGAGTTCGGCCTGCACCCGCTCGCCGTCGAGGACGCCCTGAAGGCCCACCAGCGGCCCAAGCTGGAGATCTACGACGACTCGCTCTTCCTGGTGTTCAAGCCGGTCGTCTACGAGCCCGAGAGCGACGCGGTCTCCTCCGGTGAGGTGATGGTCTTCCTCGGTGACGCCTTCGTGGTGACCGTCCGGCACGGCGAGGGCGCTCCGCTGGCCGCCGTACGGCACCGGCTGGAGCACGAGCCGCAACTGCTCGCCAAGGGCCCCACGGCGGTGGTGTACGCGATCGCCGACGCCACCGTGGACCACTACCTGGACGTGGCGACGGAACTCCAGACGGACCTGGAGGAGCTGGAGGCGGAGGTGTTCTCGCCGGACGGCGGCGGCACCCGGCACACCGCGTCGCGGATCTACCGGTTCAAGCGGCAGATCCTGGAGTTCCGCCGGGCCACCGGCCCGCTGGGGCCACCGCTGACCCGGCTGGCGGGCGCCGGCGCGTCCAGCCCGGGGGTGCCCTTCGTGGACGACCGGGCGCGGCCGTTCTTCCGCGACGTCAGCGACCATCTCACGCGGGTGAACGAGTCCGTGGAGGGGCTGGACCGGCTGGTCACGGACGTCCTCTCGGCGCACCTGGCGCAGATGAGCGTCCGGCAGAACGACGACATGCGGAAGATCTCGGCGTGGGCGGCGATGGCCGCGATCCCCACGATGATCGCGGGGATCTACGGCATGAACTTCGAGCACATGCCGGAGCTGCGGTGGGTGTGGTCGTATCCGACGGTGATCGCGCTGATGGCCGGGCTCGAGGTGCTGCTGTACCGGCTGTTCAAGCATCGGGGATGGCTCTAGGGGCGGTTACGGGGGCGGTCCGCGCGGTCGGGACTCAGGCGAACTCGGGAGCCGTGACCGCCGGGCCGCCGAGCGCGTCACGGCGCTCGGGCATCTCCAGGGAGACCATCCGTCGCCACCCCGCGAACCGCTCCCACGCGAACACGGCGTGGATGCCGGCCGCGAGGAACGCCGACCTGGCCCTCGGCCAGCCGAGGATGTCTCCCATGTGGGCCATGACGGCCAGGCTCACGTCGCGGTAGACCCGGATCTCGGCGAGCGCGTACTCGCGCAGCGTCCGCTGGATGGCGCGGCCGTGCCCCGCGCGGGCCAGGCGCAGCAGTTCCTCGTGGCAGTAGGCGAGGTGGTTGTCCTCGTCGTTCGAGATCATCTTCACCGCGCGGCCTAGGTCGGGGTGGTCGGCGAAGTGCCTGCGCAGCAGCTCCATCTGCTCGGAGGCCCGCTGTTCGGTGACCCGGCTGTGGGCGAGGTAGGTGACGATGTCGTGCACGGTCAGCGGATGGTCGGCCCGGAGCCGGTCGTGCGCGAGACCGATGCCGGCGCGCTCCAGGAGCATCGTGTAGTCGGTGTCGCGCGGGACGGGCACGGGGGCGAGCCCGCGCTTGCGCATCAGGGCGTCGAAGATCCGCCCGTGCTTGTCCTCGTCGGCGCCGTGCCGGGCGATCTTGGGAGCGAGGTGGCGTTCGCTCCGCGGGACGAGCGCGGCGATCCGGGCGTTCTCCCAGCCGCCCTGGGACTCCCCGCCGGCGGCGATGGAACAGAAGAGCGCGAAGGACTCGTCGTTGGCGATGATCTCCTGGAACAGACTCTTGGCCGAAAGCATCGTGGGACACCTCTCCGCATCGCGCAGGATTCCGCAGCATTCCGCAAGGAACGAGTCAAATGCGGCACGAGAGGCGCTGCAACAGGTGTGTCGGACGACTCCGCCAAAAGAGGGACCCCAGGAGTCGGCCCGGGAGCGTAACCGCGCGCCGTGTGGCGCGTTGTTCCGCGTGACGGCCGTGGCGGGGAAGACCCCCGAGCCCCCACCACGGCCGCTGGAATTCCCGAAGCCCCGGTACCGGCTAGCCCACACCGGCGAGCTCGATGGCCTGAGCGCCGGCTCGAAGCGAGGCGAGGCGCTCGTCCAGGGTGAAGCCCGCGGGGGCGAGGGTGAGCGTGGTGACGCCGGCCGCCGCGTACGCCTTCATCCGGTCGGCGATCCGCTCCACCGAACCCAGCAGCGTGGTCCGGTCGATCAGCTCGTGCGGCACGGCGGCCGCGGCGCCCTGCTTGTCGCCCGACAGGTACTTGTCCTGGATCTCGTCGGCCGCGGCCTCGTAGCCCATCCGGCGCGCGAGCTGGTTGTAGAAGTTCTGCTTGCGGCTGCCCATGCCACCGACGTACAGCGCCGTGTAGGGGCGGAAGGTGTCGGCGAGCCGCTCGACGTCCTTGTCCTCCCCGAGGGCCAGCGGCAGCGTCGGGCAGACGTCGAAGCCCTCGAGGGTCTTGCCGGCCTTCTCGCGCCCGGCCCGCAGGTGCTTGATCGCGGTGTCCTCGAGGTGCTCGGCGGACGGGAAGATGAGCAGGGCGCCGTCGGCGATCTCGCCGGTCTGCTCCAGGTTCTTCGGGCCGATCGCGGCGATGTACAGCGGGATGTGCTCGCGCTCCGGGTGCACGGTCAGCTTGATCGGCTTGCCCGGACCGCCCGGCAGCGGCAGCGTCCAGTGCTCGCCGTCGTACGACAGCCGCTCCCGCGTCATCGCCTTGCGGACGATCTCCACGTACTCACGCGTGCGGGACAGCGGCTTGTCGAACTTGACGCCGTACCAGCCCTCGGAGACCTGCGGTCCCGATACGCCGAGGCCGAGACGGAAGCGCCCGCCGGAGAGCGAGTCGAGGGTGGCGGCGGTCATCGCGGTCATCGCCGGCTGGCGGGCCGGGATCTGGAAGATCGCCGAGCCGACGTCGATGCGTTCGGTCTGCGCGGCCACCCAGGTGAGCACGGTGGCCGCGTCGGAGCCGTAGGCCTCGGCGGCCCAGCAGACGGCGTATCCGAGGCGGTCGGCCTCCTGGGCGACGGCGAGATTGTCGCCGTCCATTCCGGCACCCCAGTAGCCGAGGTTGATCCCGAGCTGCATGGCCGATTCCCCTTACTGATCAGTAACGACGCTGTTACGGAGACCTTAGCGCGGGGGCCGGGGGCCGAGGAGGGTGATGTGGCGAGGGTCGCGCCGATCGGAGCCGGGACCGCGGCCTGCGGAACTGGGCTCCCCCTCCCGGAGATTCGGTTATCCACAGGCAACCCACTGCCCAGTTCTGGCCAGTAATCTCGGCGACCATGGAGCAGAGGCATCTCGGCCGCACCGGCCTGCGTGTGTCCCGCATCGGGCTCGGCACCCTGACCTGGGGCCGCGACACCGACGAGCACGACGCCGCGGACGTCCTGAAGACGTTCTGGGAGGCGGGCGGGACCCTCGTAGACACGGCCGACGTGTACGGCGACGGGGACGCCGAATATCTGCTCGGACGGCTGATGGAGGGCCTGGTGCCGCGCCGGGACCTGATCATCTCGACCAAGGCGGGCAGCGTCCCCGACCCGGAGCGGCCCTACGACGGCTCACGCGGGCACCTCCTCGCCGCCCTCGACGCCTCGCTGGCCCGGCTGGGCACGGACCATGTCGACCTGTGGCAGGTGCACGCCTTCGACCCCTACACACCGCTGGAGGAGACCCTCCAGGCCCTCGACATCGCTGTCGCCAGCGGCCGCGCCCGCTACGCCGGGGTCTCCAACTTCTGCGGCTGGCAGCTCGCCAAGGCGGCCACCTGGCAGCTCTCCGCGCCGGGCACCCGGACCCGCCTCGCCGCGACGCAGATGGAGTACTCACTGCTGCAACGCGGCGTCGAGCGCGAAGTGCTGCCGGCCGCCCTGGATCTGGGCGTCGGACTGCTGCCCTCCTCTCCGCTGGGCCGCGGCGTCCTCACCGGCAAGTACCGGGGCGACGCCCTGCCGCCCGACTCGCGCGGCGCCTCGGACCACTTCGGGCTCTTCGTCGAGCCGTATCTCGACGACACCGCGAGCCGCATCGTGGACGCCGTCTCGACCGCCGCCGACGGGCTGGCGGTGACCCCGCTCCAGGTCGCCCTCGCCTGGGTCCGCGACCGGCCCGGCGTGGCCGCCCCGATCGTCGGCGCGCGCAACGCGCAGCAGCTCACGGCGGCATTGTCAGTGGAGGCCCTTAGTCTTCCTGACGAGATCTGCCGGGCCCTCGACGACGTGTCGGCGCCCGTGCACCGCTATCCCGATCACGACTGGAGCACGCTGTGAGCACGGAGTCGGTTCCCCCGGAGAGCACGGAGAACGCCGGACCGGCGACGCCGGACGCGGCCGGGGAGCCCGGGACCCCGGACGACACCGCGACGGCGCGGCCCGAACCCGCGCCGGCCGACAGCGCCCCGACGAGCGACGACGACACCCCTCCCGCGCGCGGCGCAGAGGTCGTGACCGAGGGCGAAAGTGAGGGCGAAGGCGAGGAGACGCTCGCCGCAGGGGCAGAGGCCGAGGCAGACGGGGCAGACGCAGACGCCGGCAAGACCGGCGACGGCGAAGCGGCCGCGCAGCTCTCCGAGGCGCAGGCCGAGCTCGCCGCGCAGAAGCGCGAGCGGGAGCGGATCGAGCGGCGCCGGGCCGAGAAGGCGGAGCCCATCGAAAGCGGGACCAAGCTGAGCGGGAAGGCCGCCGACCTGCTGGCGGCCGTGCGGGCGGTGGAAGGCGGGGCGAAGCCTGCGGCCACCGTGTTCGCCGAGCCGGCCCGCGCCCCGCGCCGCCCCGCCCCGGAGCCGGAACGGCGTCCCCAGCCGGTGCCCGCCGTCCCGACCGCTGACACGGCGCCGGCGCCCGCGGCGGAAGCCGTCGAGGGCGTGCGGCGCGTGCTCGCCGAGGGCGGCGCGCCCGAGACACTCGCGCCGCAGGCCGCGGCCGCGCTCGGCGAGGACGCCGAGGATCTGCTGCGCGAGGACCCGTGGCAACTGCTGCGCGTCCCCGGCGTGCGTCCCGAGCAGGCCGACGGGTTCGCGCGGGCGCTGCTCGGCCCGGAGTGCGCCCCCGACGACGAACGGCGCGGCCGCGCGGTGACGGTCTGGCTGCTGGAACAGGCCGCCCTGGCCGGGCACACCGCCCTTGAGTTGCCCACGCTCACCGCGGCCCTCGGCCGGCAGGTCGTGCCGGACGCCGAGGCGGCCGTACAGAGCGCGCTGGCCGAGGGCGACGCCCTCGTCTTCCAGGACGCCCTGGACTCCGTGGACGCCGGCCGGCCCGGGGGGACCGCCGAGAACCGCGCCGACGGCGGAGCCGAGAGCGGCGGGGACGAGGGCGCCGAAGACGGCGAGGAGACCCGGCCGGTCCGTGTCCTGGTGGGGCTGGAGCGGTACGCGCTGGCGGAGGAGAGCCTCGCCGACGCGCTGGCCCGGGTGGTCAACTCCCTGGCCAAGGAATCCTCCGCACGGTGGGAGTCGGTGACGGCCGGCGCGTCCGGCAGCACGGCCGAACTGCTGCGCGCCGTCGCCGGACACGGTCTGGTGCTGCACACCGGCGGCGACGCCTCCCGCGCCGAACCGGCGGCACTGCTCACCGCGGCGCGGACCCTGGGTCTGCGCGCGGTCGCCGCCTGCCACACGCCGGACGGACGGCAGCGGTTCACGGCTCTCCTCGGCGAGCGGGCAGCGGACGGCGCCGTCGTCACCGTCGCCGGTCTGCTGGCCGGCGCCGAGGGTCCCGGGCGGGACGCCGAGGGGGCCTTCGCCCTCGACCTGCTGGTCCTGCTCGACGCGCCGCAACTGGACGTGGAGAGCGCCGCGATGCTGGCGGAGTCGCTGCCGGACGGGGCGCGGCTGGTGCTGAGCGGGGATCCGGCGGTGCTGTGGTCGGCCGGACCGGGCCGGGTCTTCGCCGATCTGCTCGCGGCGCGCGCCTGCCCGCAGGTCGCCTCGCGCACGCCCGACCCGGGGCCGATCGGCGAACTCGTCTCCGGCGTCGGCATCGGCGAGCTGAACCAGGTCGACGCACCCGGCAAGGAGATCGTGATCGTGCCGGTGCGGGAGGCGGGCGAGGCCGTGCACCGGACCGTGCAGCTCGTCGCCGACTCGGTGCCGCGGGCCTTCGGGATCACCCCCGAGGAGACGGTGGCGATCACCCCGGGACACGGTGGCGCGGCCGGCACGCGCGCGCTGAACGCCGCCCTCAAGGAACGGCTCAATCCCGGCCCCGGCCGCTTCGGCGGCTTCGACCCCGGTGACCGGATCGCCTACTCGCCCGCGCCGGGCCGTACGGTGCCCGGCCGGGTGGTGACGGCCGACGCGGACGGACTGCACCTGTCCTGCGCCGACGGCCCGGTGGTCGTCCCGAGGGAACGGGTGGAGCAGGCCGTACGGCACGGATGGGCGCTGACCGCGCACCAGGCCGTGGGCAGCCGGTGGCCCGCGGCCGTCGTGGTCCTGCCCGGGGACGCCGCGCAGGCCCTCTCACGTCCCTGGGTCTACACGGCGTTCGGCCGGGCGGAGCGCCACCTGTCCGTGGTGCACGGCGTCGAGCAGGCCCTGCCGAAGGCCGTCGCCGAGGTCCCGGCGAAGCCCCGCACGACGCGGCTGCCGGTGCTGCTGCGCACCCAGGTCCCGGCGGCCGAGTAACGCGGACGGCGGCGGTCCCGAAGGGGCTCCCCCTCGCGACCGCCGCCGTCATGAACACCCGAAGGCTCCCGCTTCCCCGCTGCCGGCTGCCGGCCAGCGGCTAGCGGTCCGCGTCCAGTGGCTCCAGTTCCTCGTCCTCGAGGTCGTCCGCGAGATCCTCGTCGTCGTCGCCGTCGTCGAGCTCGTCGAACACCGAGCTCACGTCGAAGCGGCAGACGACCCGGCCGGGGTCGGCCTGCTCGAACGGCGTCTCCAGCCACTCGCCCGGCTCGGCCGGTTCGTCGGCCGCCAGCACCCACAGCGTGGAGTCGCCCTCCTCCAGGCCGAACTCCTTGTGCCGGGAGGCGATCTCGTCCGTCTCGAACTCGCCGAACAGAATGCCCAGCGCCCCGTGCACCGTGTCCGAGACCGCCCCGCCCACTCCTTCGCCGTCCGCCGCCTCGATCCGCTGGGCCTGCGCCAGCAGCCGCTGTGGCTCCGCGACGGCGTAGTCGCGGCGGATCAGCACACTCAGCGCGTTCGGCTCCTCGGGACCCGCGTACGGCGGCAGGGAGTCTTCCGCGCCGGGGATCTCGAAGGGCGTGACCTCGTCATAGCGGTCGTAGAGCAGTTCGTCGTAGACCTCGGCGGCCGCGGCCAGCTCGTTGAACGCCTCGTAGACAGCCGGGTCGTCCTCCCCCGTCCTACGTTCGACCGCCGCCAGGTGGCGGTCGAGCGCGGTCTTGACCGCCTCGGCGGCGGCGCGTACCTCGGCAGCGGTGGGCTGCGCAGCATCAGACATAGTGCAGACGCTATCCGTACCGGACCCCAGACCGCACAATAGATGCGATGCCGGAATACGAATTCGTCGACGTCTACGTACCGCGCGGGGTCTCCCGCAAGGACGCGACCCGACTGCTGACCGACCATGCCGAGTACGGACACTGGGAGTTGGACCGCCTGAGCCTGCTGCGTGACGGCAGCCGCAGGGTGCGGCTGCGTCGGCGGATCATCCGCCAGGTGCGGGCCACGTGGTGAGGTGAGCCGACGGATACGGAGCGGGCCCCGCCGAGGCGGGGCCCGCTCCGTCGTGGGCTCTCCCGAGGTTCAGGCGGAGGGACGCGCCTTGCGGTAGAGCACCGCGCCCGCGAGCAGCGCGCCCGCGCCGGCCGGCAGGACGAGGCCCATCGGCAGTTCGCTGCCGGTGTGCGCGAGTTGCGCGGCGTGGGCGGCGGGCCGGTGGACGGTGGAGGCGCCGGCCGGGGTCACGTGATCCGAGGTGGACGGCACACCCCCGGGTCGGGACGGGTTGGACTGTCCGTGCCCGCCCGGCTTGCCGGGGCCGTGCTCTGCGGGCTTGCCCGGCGTCTCGTGGCCGCGGGAGGGGGGCATGTGGGCGCCGGTACCGCTGTCGTTGGCGCAGTCGTTGCCGAAGGACGGGTTGAGGATCCCGACCACGTCGATGCTGTTGCCGCACACGTTGACCGGCACGTCGATAGGCGCCTGGACGTGGTTGCCGGAGCCGACACCGGGCGATCCGCCGGTGTACCCGCCCGCGTGCGCGCCCCCGGAGCCGCCCTGCGCGCCCGAGCCGCCATGGCCGCCGCCGTGCTGCCCGCCGTGGTTTCCACCCCGGCCGCCACCGCCCTGGTGGTCGCCGTAGCCGCCACCCTGGTGGTCGCCGTAGCCGCCGCCCTGGTGGTCGCCGTAGCCGCCGCCCTGGTGGCCGCCGTAGCCGCCACCCTGGTGATCGCCGTAGCCGCCGCCACGGTGGTCGCCGTAGCCGCCCGACCGCGCACCGCCGCCCTTGTTGGCGCAGGAGTTGCCGAAGGTCGGGTTGAGCGCCCCGACCACGTCGACGGTGTTGCCGCAGACGTTCACCGGAACGTTGACCGGCGCCTGCACCGAGTTGCCCGACAGGACGCCGGGCGAGTCGGTGGCGGCGCCGTTCGCGCCGGCGTCGGCGTGGGCGTAGCCGCTCGCGGCGGCGATCACCCCCGTCGCCGCCGCCACGGTCATGAGGCTTTTGCGGGTGACCTGTCGCATTACTGAATCCCTGCTTTCAATCTCGTCACTCGTCCCGAATTGCTCGCATCATGGCAGCTGTTCGATTCGTTTCGGGCTCTTCGACTTCTTCGGCTTTTCCTTCGGAGAAATACCGGTCGGCCCCGGAGCGCATGGCGCGCGCCCCGGGGCCGACGGTGAGGACGGACGACCCCTCAGCGGGTCGACGTCACTTGTTGATGCAGGTGTTGCCGAAGGCGGGGTTCAGCAGCCCGATCACCGAGATCGTGTTGCCGCAGACGTTCACCGGGACGTGCACGGGCACCTGGATCACGTTGCCCGAGACGACACCCGGGGAGTGCACGGCAGCACCCTGGGCACCGGCATCGGCAACAGCCAGACCCGCGCCCGCGAGAACCAGCCCACCAGTGGCAGCCGCAGCAGCGACGACCTTCTTGATCATTATTCCTCCTTGTTGGCAATGCGATCCCAAGCAGCGGATCGCATCACCAGTAACGAGGGGGAATTAATGAGGCTACGCGCTTATCGGCGCATTCACTCTTCCCAGTCGCGCCCGCACAGGCGGTCGATTTTCTTCGCCCGTTCTCCGCCCGGTGAAATCTCGTTTCACCGGGACAATTCAGGACGCGTCGATGAACCGGTCGAGCACGCGCACCCCGAACTGGAGCCCGTCCACCGGGACCCGCTCGTCCACGCCGTGGAACATCCCGGCGAAGTCCAGCTCCGGCGGCAGCTTCAGCGGGGCGAAGCCGAAGCCGCGGATACCGAGGTCGTCGAAGGACTTGGCGTCCGTGCCGCCGGAGAGCATGTAGGGGACGGCCTTGGCGGTCGGGTCCTCGGCGAGCAGCGCGGACTGCATCGCCTCGACCAGCGGCCCGTCGAAGGAGGTCTCCAGCGCCTTGTCGGAGTGCACGTCCTCACGGCGCACCTTCGGGCCGAGGATCCGGTCGAGGTCGGCGAGGAACTCGTCCTCGTGCCCCGGCAGGAAGCGCCCGTCGACGTGCGCGGTGGCCTCGCCCGGGATGACGTTGACCTTGTAGCCGGCGCCCAGCTGGGTCGGGTTGGCGGTGTTGCTCAGGGTCGCGCCGATCAGCTTGGCGATCCCGCCCAGCCTGGCCAGGGTCGACTGCATGTCCTCGGGGTCGAGCGGGGTGCCGAGCGCGTCGCCGAGTTCGTCGAGGAAGGCGCGGGTCGTCTTGGTGACCCGTACCGGGAAGGTGTGCCGGCCGAGCCGTGCGACCGCCTCGGAGAGCTCGGTGATCGCGTTGTCCCGGTGGATCATCGAGCCGTGCCCGGCGGTGCCGGCCACGGTCAGCTTCATCCAGTGCATGCCCTTCTCGGCCGTCTGGATGAGATAGAGCCGCCGCTCCTCGCTCACGGTGAACGAGAAGCCGCCCACCTCGCTGATCGCCTCGGTGACGCCCTCGAACAGCTCGGGGTGGTTGTCGACGAGGTGACGGGCGCCGTAGGTGCCGCCCGCCTCCTCGTCGGCGAGGAACGCCAGCACGATGTCGCGGGGCGGCTTGCGCCCGGTGCGCAGCCGGTCGCGGACGACCGCCAGCGTCATCGCGTCCATGTCCTTCATGTCGACCGCGCCCCGGCCCCACACGCATCCGTCGGCGACCTCGCCGGAGAAGGGGTGGTGGGTCCAGTCGACCGCGTTCGCCGGTACGACGTCGAGGTGACCGTGGATGAGCAGTGCGGGCCTGGACGGGTCCTCGCCCTCGATGCGGGCCACGGTGGAGGCGCGTCCCGGGTGCGACTCGAAGATCTCCGGTTCGAGCCCCACTTCGGCGAGCTTCTCGGCGACCCATTCGGCCGCCTTGCGTTCACCCGGGCCCGAGTGGTCGCCGTAGTTGCTGGTGTCGATCCGGATCAGCTCGCGGCAGAGGTCCACGACCTCGTCCTCGCCGGTGACGCTCCTGGCCGTGCCGTCGGTCGCGCTCACGCTGGTTCCTCCCGCTGTCACTGCTGGTGGGTCCCCCTCATCCTCCCTCTCCCCCGCTCCCCGCCCAAGGCCGGTCCCGGCCCGTCACACGCCGTTCACGCGGGATACGGCATCCGGCGGGGGCGACCGCCCGTGATCGGGCACCCCGGAAAGCCTGGTAATGTTTACGACGTCGCCGCGGGGGAAACCCCGCACGACAGACACCTTGTCCGGGTGGCGGAATGGCAGACGCGCTAGCTTGAGGTGCTAGTGCCCTTTATCGGGCGTGGGGGTTCAAGTCCCCCCTCGGACACAGAAGAAGAACCAGACGAGACGTTCACAAGATCGAACTCGGCGGGTTCACAAATTGCCGGTGAGTCATATGACTCACCGGCAATTTGCCGTTCCTGGAGCCTTCGCATTCCTTGCCCGCCGCGGACCCACTGCGGCGCCGGTCCGACCGTGCGGCCCGGGTCCACCCCGGGCCGCGCCCGCCGAGCCGGTCACCGATACTGGAAAAATGGGCAAACTCGGGCAATCTGTCCCAGCGAGCCGACGGGCCGGCCGCGTGCCACCCAAGGGCGGGCCGCCGGAGGCCGGCCCGAAGGCCCATCACCGTACGACCGGCCGACGTCTGCTGTTCTTGCGGAAACCGCACAGCGTCGCCGGTCAGGTATTCCTGCTGCAACTCGCGGTCGTCCTCCTGCTCGTCGCCACGGCCGTGGTGGTGCTCGTGATCCAGGACCGCAACCGCGCGATCCAGGAGGCCGGCGACCGGTCGCTGGTGGCGGCCGAGTCGTTCGCGAACGCCCCGGGCACCGCGGAGGCGATGCAGAGCGATGACCCGACGGCGGCACTCCAGCCCCATGCCGAGGCGGTGCGCAAGAAGACCGGCGTCGACTACGTCGTGGCGCTGAGCCCCTACGGCTTCCGGTGGACCCACCCGGACCCGGACCAGATCGGGAAGCACGTCTCCACCTCCTACGACCAGGCGCTCGAGGGCGAGCCCCACCAGACCACGTTCGACAGCAGTCTGGGGAAGGCGGTCGACTCGACGGTGGCGGTCTTCGACAAGAAGGGGACCGCGGTCGGCCTCGTCACCGTGGGCGTCACGGCGGACAAGGTGACCAGTGTGGTGCAGCGCCAACTGCCGGTGATCTTCGCCGCCGGCGGTGTCGCACTGCTGCTGGCCGCGGGTGGGTCGGCACTGGTCAGCGGGCGTTTGCGGCGCCAGACCCGGGGCTTGGGGCCGGTGGAGATGACCCGCATGTACGAGCACCACGACGCGGTGCTGCACGCGGTCCGCGAAGGCGTGATCATTCTGGACGGTGACGGAAGGCTGCTGCTGGTCAACGACGAGGCGCGCCGGCTGCTCGCACTGCCGCCGGAGGCCGAGGGCAGGTCGGTCACCGAACTCGGGCTGAACCCGGCCCTGGCCGAACTGCTGGCATCGGGTCGGGCGGCCACGGACAAGGTCTTCCTGGCCGGGGACATCCTGCTCGCGGTGAGCGTGCGGCCGGTGGGCCTGCAAGGAGGCAGCGTGGCCACGCTGCGGGACACCACGGAGCTGCGCGCCCTCGCGGGCCGGGCGGACGTGGCGGGCGGACGCCTGCAACTGCTCTACGAGGCCAGCACGCGAATCGGTACCACCCTCGACATGAAGCGCACCGCCGAGGAGCTGACCGAGGTGGCGGTCCCGCGCTTCGCCGACTTCGCCACCGTCGAGTTGCTGGAGCCCGTGCTGCAAGGGGGTGAACCGACGGGGGCGACCAGGGAAATGCGCCGTATCGCAGCCCAGGGCATCCGGGACGATGTGCCCCTTTACCCCGTCGGGAGGCGTATGCGCTACGCGCCCGGCAACCCCGTGGCCATCGGTATGACCACCGGCCGACCGGTCCTGGTGGCGGACCTCGCCATGGCCGACGGATGGCGGGTCCAGAACCCGGAGCGGGCCCGGAAGGTCATCGCATTCGGTGTCCACTCCATGATCTCGGTGCCGCTCCAGGCCCGAGGCCAATTGCTGGGTGTCGTGGAGTTCTGGCGTTCGGAGCAGGATCCCTTCGAGCCGGACGACCTGTCCCCCGCCGAGGAACTCGCCGCCCGGGCGGCCGTGTGCATCGACAACGCGCGGCGCTACACCCGCGAGCACACCACGGCCGTCACCCTGCAACGCAGCCTGCTGCCCGGCGCGCTCCCCGAGCTGTCCGCCCTGGAGGTCGGGCACCGGTACCTGCCCGCCCAGGCGGGGGTGGGCGGCGACTGGTACGACGTCATCCCGCTGCCGGGGGCCCGGGTGGCCCTGGTGGTCGGCGATGTCGTCGGACACGGTCTGCACGCCGCCGCGACGATGGGCCGCCTGAGGACCGCGGTGCACAACTTCGCCACCCTGGACCTGCCTCCGGACGAGCTTCTCGCGCACCTGGACGACCTGATCACCCGGATCGACCAGGGCGCGGCAGCCGAGGGCGACACCGAGGCCGTCACCGGCGCCACCTGCCTGTACGCGGTCTACGATCCGGTCTCCGGACGGTGTGTTCTCGCCCGGGCCGGTCATCCCGGTCCGGCGCTGGTCTCGCCCGACGGCTCCGTGACCTTCCCCGACATCCCCGTCGCCCCGCCACTCGGCGTGGGGGGAGGCCTGCCGGTCGAGACGGCCGTACTCCGACTGGCCGCCGACAGCCGGCTGGTCCTGTACACCGACGGCCTGGTCGAGGCGCGCGGCCGTGACATCGACATCGGGCTCGGCATGCTGAGGCAGGCGCTCGCCCATACGGACGGCGCCACCCCCGACGACACCTGCCGGGCGGTGCTCGACGCGATGCTGCGCACCAGATCGAGTGACGATGTCGCCCTGCTCGTCGCACGCACCCGGCTCCTCGACCCGGAGCAGATCGAGGAGTGGGAGGTGCCCGACGACCCCGCGGCCGTCTCCCGGATCCGCGCCGAGGCCACTCGCCTGCTGGAGTCCTGGGGAGTCGGCGAGGCCGCCTTCACGACCGAGCTGATCCTCAGCGAACTCGTGACGAACGCGATCCGGTACGGAGCGGCCCCCATCAGCGTGCGGCTGCTGCGCGACCGCGACAGCCTGATCTGCGAGGTCGCCGACGGCACCAGCACCTCCCCGCACCTGCGCCGCGCGGCCTTCACCGACGAAGGCGGCCGCGGTCTGCTTCTCGTCGCACAGATGTCCGACCGCTGGGGAACCCGGTACACCGACCGGGGCAAAATCATCTGGGCCGAGCAGGCGCTCGCCGCCGGAGCCGTCGGAGACCTGAGCGCGTACTGATGGCGGACCCGTGAAGCGGGACGGCATCCGGACCGCCGCTCCGGGTGTGCGCACACCCGGGAGCGTTCAGGAGCTGCCGTCGACCGTGAAGTACGGGATCTTGGCCGGGTCCTGGCCGAAGGCGGCCCCGAGATAGACGGCCGACAGTTTGGTGAGCGTTCCGTCTTCGATCAGCTGCCGGATGATCCGGTCCAGCTCGTCCTTGTCGGGTGACCCCTTCGGGTACAAGGCGCCGTAACCCTGGTCGGTCCTGTACTGGCCCACGAGGCGCACCCTGCTCTCCCGCTTAGGGGGATACGCCAGCAGAATCGTCGTGTCGTGGACGACCGCGTCGACCCGCCCCTCCTCCAGCGCCGTGACCATCGCCGGGTCGTTGGCGAAGGGGGTGACGGGCTTGGTCGGCCTGAGGCGCTTCTCGACGAACTTCTCGCCCGTGGTGCCTTCGGCCACTCCGATGCGGACGTCACGGATGTTGCCCTCGTCGATCTTCTCGCCGTCCCTGATCAGCACTCCCAGCGTCGAGGAGAGGTAGGGCGGGGAGAACTCGGCGACCTTGCTCCGTTCCGGGGTGATCGTGATCTGCGCCAGGGCCAGGTCGAAGTCCTTGGTCCGGCCGGACACGACGTCCGGAAAGGGGGCGTTCTCGACCTTCACCCGGTCGAGTCCGGACCGATAGGCGATGTTCGCGGCCATGCAGTACTCGTAGCCACTCTTGATCGAGTCCGGCGTGTCGCCGTTCCACCAGCCGGGCGCGGGCAGGGTCGTTCTGACCGTGAGGGCGCCCGCCGTCTCGGGTGACAGGCGGAACTCCCCGTAATGTCCCGAAACCGGGCAGTCGCCGTAGTGGGCGTTCGACGTGTCCTCCCCGCCCTGGTCACAAGCCGATGTCGCGACGATGAACGCCACGCTGACAGCCAGAGAGACGATCGCTGCCGCGGCGCGCGTCATGGCACCTCCGGTAGGGACATGCTCCTTTAGTCACCATAAATCACCACGAACCATACGACTGCCGGAGCCGCACGGAAGGACTGCGGGGCACAGGTCGGGCACCCGTCTTCCGGCGGCGCCGGAGTGGCCGGACGGGTTTCGGGTCTCGGAAGTTCCGGTCGACCGGCCGGCCGCCCTCGCCGTGTCGGCCCCCGTCGCCGCCCATGGCGCGCACACCTCAAACCGGGACATCAGGTCGCCAGAGGCGTCCTTCCCCTCGATGTGGGGCAAGTCTCGCCGCGGCGCGAAGCTTCCAGGTCAGAGCGTTTCCGTTGATCTTCCACGGCACCCGGACGGCCTCCCCGAGTGGCCGGGCCCCTGCGGCGAGCCTAGCGTCGTACTAAAATTTCCGGCTTGTTACGGAGCTGGACCGGACAACCCCAGGCAGACCTGCGGGCCCGCCGGCGCCCCGGAGGCTTCCGGGATCGAGACGCGAGGACCGATGGCAGCCACCCACGAGAGCAGTGCTCTCGGCCTGCTCGACGAAGAGATCCGCGCACAACTCGGCGACACCGCCCGCTTCTCCGGCGGCCCCGCCGCCTCCCCCCGCACCCTCGTGGACGTCTTCGACGCGTCCGTGCGGTCGTTCCCCGACGAGCTCGCCCTGGACGACGGCAGCACGCCCCTCACCTACCGCGCCCTCGCCGTCGAGGTGGAGAACCTCCGGCGCCGGCTCTCCGCCGCCGGGGTCGGGCTCGGCGACCGGGTGGGCATCCGTGTCCCGTCCGGCACCAACGACCTCTACGTGGCGATCCTCGCCGTCCTCGCCGCCGGCGCCGCCTATGTCCCGGTGGACGCCGAGGATCCCGACGAGCGGGCCGAGCTGGTCTTCGGGGAGGCGGACGTGCGGGCCGTCGTCGGCGCCCGGCACGAGATCACCGTCCACGGCACGTCCGGTGCGGCCGCCGCCCGACCCGGCACCGAGAACGACGCCTGGATCATCTTCACCTCCGGCTCCACCGGGAAGCCCAAGGGCGTCGCCGTCAGTCACCGCAGCGCCGCCGCCTTCGTGGACGCCGAGGCCGCGCTGTTCCTCACCGAGGAGCCGATCGGGCCCGTCGACAGGGTCATGGCCGGGCTCTCCGTGGCCTTCGACGCCTCCTGCGAGGAGATGTGGCTGGCCTGGCGCTACGGGGCCTGTCTGGTGCCCGTGCCCCGCTCCCAGGTCCGCAGCGGCGCCGATCTGGGGCCCTGGCTGGTCGAGCAGGAGATCACGGTCGTCTCCACGGTGCCGACGCTGGCAGCGCTGTGGGAGCCCGAGACGCTCAACGACGTACGGCTGCTGATCTTCGGCGGTGAGGCCTGCCCCCCCGAGCTGGTGCAGCGGCTGGTGACGGAGGGCCGGGAGGTCTGGAACACGTACGGGCCGACCGAGGCCACCGTTGTCGCCTGTGCCTCCCTGATGTCCGGCGAGGAGCCGATCCGCATCGGGCTGCCGCTCAGGGGCTGGGAGCTGGCCGTCGTGGACGAGGCCGGGGAGCCCGTGCCGCTGGGCGGCAGCGGGCAGCTGGTGATCGGCGGGGTCGGGCTCGCGCGCTATCTCGACGCCGAGAAGGACGCGGAGAAGTACGCGCCGCTGAAGTCGCTGGGCTGGGAGCGGGCGTACCGCAGCGGTGACCTGGTGCGCGCCGACGCCGAGGGGCTCGTCTTCCTCGGGCGGGCCGACGAGCAGATCAAGCTCGGCGGGCGGCGGATCGAGCTGGGCGAGGTGGACGCGGCACTCCAGGCGCTGCCGGGTGTCGCGGGGGCCGCCGCCGCCGTGCGGACCGCCCGCAGCGGCAACCAGCTCCTGGTCGGGTACGTCGTGACGCAGGACGGCTGGGACCAGGCGGCGGCCGTGCGGCGGCTGCGCGCCGAGCTGCCCGCCGCCCTGGTGCCGCTGCTCGCGCCGGTGGACGACCTGCCGACCCGCACCTCGGGCAAGGTCGACCGCAACGCCCTGCCCTGGCCCCTGGAAGGGGTGGAGACGGGCGGCCCGGCCGAGCAGCTCTACGGCACCGAGGCCTGGCTGGCGGAACAGTGGACCGAGGTCCTCGGCATCCCCGTGGGCAGTGCCCGCGACGACTTCTTCGCGATCGGCGGCAGCAGTCTCGCCGCCGCCCAGCTGACGACGCGGCTGCGCACCCGCTACCCCAGCGCGGCCGTCCTCGACATCTACCAGCAGCCCACCCTGCGCAAGCTGGCCCGGCACCTGGAGAAGTCCGGGCAGGACGACGGGGCGACCCGCGTCATCGCGCCGGTGCCCGCGCGCGCCAAGGTGATCCAGACGCTGCTGCTCGTACCCCTGTTCACGCTGATGGGGCTGCGCTGGACGGTGCCGCTGGCCGCGCTCGGCAATCTGCTGCCCGCGTACGCCTGGCTGCCGACCGCCCCGTGGTGGCTGGTCGGGTCCGCCGCGCTGCTGCTGTTCAGCCCGCCCGGACGGCTCGCGATCGCCGCGGGCGGGGCGCGGCTGCTGCTGCGCGGTGTGCAGCCGGGGCGGCACAAGCGCGGTGGCGGCGTCCATCTGCGGCTGTGGACGGCCGAGCGGCTGGCCGAGTTCAGCGGGGCGACCTCGCTGACCGGGTCCTGGCTGGAGCGCTACGCGCGGGCCCTGGGGGCCAAGGTCGGGCCGGACGTGGACCTGCACTCGCTGCCGCCGGTGACCGGCATGCTGAAGCTGGGCCGGGGCGCGGCCGTGGAGTCCGAGGTGGACCTGTCCGGCTGGTGGCTGGACGGGGACCGGCTGGAGGTCGGGCCGGTCAAGGTGGGCGCGCACGCCGTCGTCGGCACGCGCAGCATGCTCTTCCCGGGCGCCCGGGTCGGCAAGCGGGCCGAGGTGGCGCCGGGCTCGGCGGTCACCGGTCAGATCCCCACCGGTCAGCGGTGGGCGGGCGCGCCCGCGGTCAAACTCGGCAAGGCCAAGCGCAACTGGCCCAAGGAGCGGCCGGCCCGGGGCACGTCCTGGCGGGTGCTGTACGGCCTGGCCGGTGTCGCGCTGACCTCGCTGCCGGTACTGGCGGCCGGGGCGGCGCTGCTGGTGGCGAGCCGCTTCGTGACCCCGGGCGGCGGGCTCGGTGAGGCCCTGCGGGGCGCCGCGCTCGCCCTGGTCCCGGCCACGCTCGCCTTCGGTCTGGCGTACGCCGTGCTGCTGCTGATCGCCGTACGGCTCCTGAGCCTCGGCCTGCGCGAGGGCACGCATCCCACGCACAGCAGGATCGGCTGGCAGGCCTGGACCGTCACGCAGCTCATGGACCACTCGCGCGAGACCCTCTTCCCGCTGTACGCGGGGCTGGTCACGCCGGTGTGGCTGCGGTTGCTCGGGATGCGGATCGGCAAGGGCGCCGAGGTGTCGACCGTCCTCGCGCTGCCCAGCCTGACCACGGTCGGTGAGGGCGCGTTCCTGGCCGACGACACGCTGACCGCGCCGTACGAGCTCGGCGGCGGCTGGATGCGGATCGGGCGGGCAGAGATCGGTCGGCGGGCGTTCCTCGGCAACTCGGGGATGACCGCGCCGGGGCGGAGCGTGCCGGACGGCGGCCTGGTGGGCGTGCTGTCGGCGACGCCGAAGAAGGCGAAGAAGGGCAGCTCGTATCTGGGGCTGCCGCCGGTGAAGCTGCCGCGGAACACGACCGGCGGTGACCAGAGCCGCACCTACGAGCCGCCCGCGCGGCTGCTGTGGGCGCGTGCGCTGGTGGAGCTGTGCAGGATCGTGCCGGTGTTCTGCTCGGCGGCGCTGGCCGTGCTGACGGTGGCGGCGCTGTGCGCGCTGGGCGTCTGGGCGCCGCTGCTGTCCGGGCTCGTCCTGCTCGGGGCGGGGGGCGCGGCGGCCGTCGTGTCGATCGTCGCCAAGTGGCTGCTCGTCGGGCGGCATCGCAGCGGCGAGCATCCGCTGTGGAGCGGCTTCGTGTGGCGCAACGAGCTGGCGGACACGTTCGTCGAGGTCGTGGCGGTGCCGTGGCTGGCGGGCGCCGTGCCGGGGACGCCGGTGCTGACGGCGTGGCTGCGCGGGCTCGGCGCGCGGATCGGCAAGGGCGCGTGGGTGGAGAGCTACTGGCTGCCGGAGTCGGACCTGGTGACCCTCGGCGACGGGGCGACGGTGAACCGCGGGTGCGTCCTGCAGACTCACCTCTTCCACGACCGGATCTTGCGGACGGATACTGTGGTCCTCCGTGAGGGTGCCACGCTGGGCCCTGGCGGGATCGTGCTGCCCGGCAGCACGATCGGGGCCCGGACGACCCTGGGTCCCGCGTCGCTCGTCATGGCCGCGGAGTCCGTCCCGGACGACACCCGCTGGCTCGGCAACCCGATCGAGGCATGGCGTCCCTGAGGAGGGGCCACTCGGAGTCGGCGGGCGGTGAACCGGCGGCGGGTGGTTCGATGACAGGTCAGGGAGCGGACGGGGAAGTGGCAGTTCAGCAGGCGGTAGGGCCGGATCCGTATTTCCCGGCGAACGGTGACTCCCGTTACCGGGTGCACCGCTACGAGCTCACGCTGGACTACCGGCCCGGCCCGAACCGGCTGTCGGGCGCGGCGCGGATCAACGCCATCGTGGGGCGCTCGGCGCTGCCGGAGTTCCAGTTGAACCTGGCCGACTTCAAGATCGGCCGGGTCCGGGTGGACGGCCGGCCGACGCACTACACCCACCGCGGCGGCCGGCTGCGGGTGCGGCCCGCCAAGCCGTTGCGCGCCGGGGCCGCCTTCACCGTCGAGGTGCACTGGTCGGGCAACCCCAAGCCGGTGAACAGCCCCTGGGGCGGGATCGGCTGGGAGGAGCTGGGCGACGGGGCGCTGGTGGCGAGCCAGCCCGTCGGGGCGCCCTCCTGGTATCCGTGCAACGACCGGCCCGCGGACAAGGCGTCGTACCTGATATCGGTCACCACGCCGTCGGCGTACTCCGTGGTGGCGGGCGGCCGGCTGCTGACGCGGACCACGAAGGCCTCGACGACCACGTGGGTGTACGAGCAGTCGGCGCCGACGTCGAGCTATCTGGTCGGCCTGGTGATAGGGAAGTACCAGACCGTCCTGCTGGGCGACCCGGGACTCGGGGGCGTCCCCCAGCACGGGCACCTCCCGGCGGAGCTGCTGGCGGAGTTCTCGCGGGACTTCGCGCGGCAGCCCGGGATGATGCACCTCTTCCAACAGCTCTTCGGGCCCTACCCGTTCGACGAGTACGCGGTCGTGGTGACGGAGGAGGAGCTCGATGTCCCCGTCGAGGCCCAGGGGTTGTCGCTGTTCGGCGCCAACCACGTGGACGGCGCGCGGGGTTCGGAGCGGCTGGTGGCGCACGAACTGGCGCACCAGTGGTTCGGCAACAGTGTGTCCATCGCCGACTGGCGGCACATCTGGCTGAACGAGGGGTTCGCGAAGTACGCGGAGTGGCTGTGGTCGGAGCGGTCGGGCGGGCGCAGCGCGCAGCAGCTCGCCGCGGTCGCGCACCGGTCGCTGTCGTCGCTGCCGCAGGACCTGCGCCTCGCCGATCCCGGCCGCAAGTCGATGTTCGACGACCGGCTCTACGAGCGCGGCGGCCTCACCGTGCACGCGCTGCGCTGCGCGCTCGGCGACGAGGCGTTCTTCCGGATGCTGCGCGCCTGGCTCGGGCTGCACCGGGGCGGTTCGGTGACGACGTCGACGCTCGCCGCGCACGCGGCACGGTTCGCGCCGGAGCCGTTGGACGAGCTGTTCGAGGCGTGGGTGTACGGCACGGCGCTGCCGCCGCTGCCGGTCCCTTCGGTGAGCCGGGGCGCGGAGTCGGCGTAGCGCTCCGCCGGCCTTGCGGTGAGAGTCGCACGGTCGGTCGTCAGTCTGCGGGCGGGTGGCCTGCGGGCGGGTGGGGGCTGATCGCGAAGTCCCCCGCGCCCCTCGCGCGTCCCTTCGGGGGCGCGGCCCCTCGCGGGGCGTGATCGGTGGGCGGGCACAATGGGGTCATGGCTCGACGTACCGCCCGCCCGCGACCGCGTGCCTCCGCCGCCGTCCGCACCTCCCCCGCCGTGCCCGCCGGCTGCCCCTGCGGGCTGCCCGCGGGCTATGAGGCCTGCTGCGGTCGCTTCCACACGGGTGGCGACTCCGCGCCGACCGCGGAGGCGCTGATGCGGTCGCGGTACAGCGCCTTCGTCCGGGGTGACGTGGGGTATCTGCTGCGGACGTGGCATCCGCGGACGCGACCTGAGCGGCTCGAGCTCGATCCGGGGATGCGGTGGACGGGCCTGGAGATCCTCGGGACGGCGGACGGAAGCGCCTTCCACACGACCGGGACCGTGGAGTTCCGGGCCTCCTACCGGGGCGGCGCGCTGCACGAGCGCAGCCGCTTCGAGCGGGTGGCCGGGGCGTGGGTGTACGTGGACGGGGAGTTCCCCGAGTGACGCGACGGCGCACCGGGGCGCACACCAGGGCGCGTTAGGGCGCCAGGATGTCCAGTTCCTGGAGGGCGCCGACCGTGATCTCCCGGGTCAGTCGTTCCGCGCGGGCCGCGTCGCCCTCGCGGACCGCCTCCGCGACCTGGACGTGCAGGGTGACGGCGGTCGGGTCGGGGTCCTCGAACATGACCTCGTGATGGGTGCGGCCCGCCAGGACCTCCGCGACGACGTCGCCGAGGCGGGCGAACATCTCGTTGCCCGAGGCGGCGAGGATCACCCGGTGGAAGGCGATGTCGTGGACGAGGTATCCCTCCAGCCGGTGGCCGCGTGAGTTGGCCACCATGCCGAGCGCGCACTCCGTGAGCTCGGCGCACTGCTCCGCCGTGGCGTGTTTCGCCGCCAGGCCCGCCGCGACCGGCTCGATCGCCGAGCGCAGGACGGTGAGCGAGCGCAGCTGGTGCGGGCGGTCGGCGCCGGCCAGCCGCCAGCGGATGACCTCCGGGTCGTAGACGTTCCACGCGGACCGGGGGCGGACCGTCACGCCCACGCGGCGGCGGGACTCGACCAGGTGCATGGATTCCAGGACGCGGACCGCCTCGCGCATCACCGAGCGGGAGACGTCGAAGCGCTGGGCCAGTTCGTCGGTGCGCAGAACGCTGCCCGGAGGGTACTCACCCGCGGTGATCGCGGGGCCCAGGGCGTCGAGTACTTGGCCGTGCAGACCCCGGCCCGGAGTGGTCATGCACTCAGAGTACGGGGTAGATCACTGAGCCAAAAAGTCAGACTTATTTGTCACACACTCTTGAATTAGTCGTACCTAATCGGTTTCAGTGTCGTCGGCGCCCGTTGGCGTCGGACGTCGAGGCAGACAGTGAGGCAGAGATGCGTACCCCGCACGTCGTCGTGGTGATGGGTGTCGCCGGCACGGGCAAGACCACCATCGGTCCCCTGCTCGCCGCCCGGCTGGGCGTGCCGTACGCCGAGGGCGACGACTTCCACCCGCAGGCCAACATCGACAAGATGTCGGCCGGCACCCCGCTCGGCGACGAGGACCGGTGGCCGTGGCTCGACGCCATCGGCGGCTGGGCGGACGCGCGGGCCGGGCTCGGCGGGGTCGTGAGCTGCTCGGCGCTGAAGCGGTCGTACCGCGACCGGCTGCGGGCCGCGGCCCCCGGGGTCGTCTTCGTGCACCTCGCGGGCGACCGCGCGCTGATCGAGGACCGCATGGCGCACCGGCAGGGCCACTTCATGCCGACCGCTCTGCTGGACTCCCAGTTCGCCACGCTCCAGCCCCTCCAGCCGGACGAGGCGGGCGTCGTCGTCGACGTCTCCGGCAGCCCGGAGGCCATCACCGGGCGGGCCGTGACCGCGCTCGACGCGCTCGCTCAGCCCGCCTGACCACCCCGCGTTCCCCCCTCCCCATCCCCATCCCCATACCTGCAAGGGAATCACCCGTGACCAGACTCAGTGTCGAGATGCTGGCAGCGGACACCGTCGAGCCGATCACCTCGGCCGGCCACGCGCAGCTGGGCATCGCCGTTCTGGCGGGCATCGCCGTGATCGTCCTGCTCATCACCCAGTTCAAGCTCCACGCCTTCCTGGCGCTGACCATCGGCTCGCTCGCGCTCGGCGCGTTCGCCGGGGCGCCGCTGGACAAGGCCATCGCCTCGTTCACCACCGGACTCGGCGCCACCGTCGCCGGGGTGGGCGTGCTCATCGCGCTGGGCGCGATCCTCGGCAAGATGCTCGCGGACTCCGGCGGCGCCGACCAGATCGTGGACACGATCCTCGCCAAGGCGGGCGGCCGCTCGATGCCGTGGGCGATGGTGCTGATCGCCTCCGTCATCGGTCTGCCGCTGTTCTTCGAGGTCGGCGTGGTGCTGCTGATCCCCGTCGTGCTGATGGTCGCCAAGCGGGGCAACTACTCGCTCATGCGGATCGGCATACCGGCGCTGGCCGGTCTGTCGGTCATGCACGGTCTGGTCCCGCCGCACCCCGGTCCGCTGGTCGCGATCGACGCGGTCGGCGCCAACCTGGGCGTCACCCTGGCGCTCGGCGTGCTCATCGCCGTCCCGACGGTCGTCGTCGCCGGACCGCTGTTCTCGCGGGTCGCCGCCCGCTGGGTCGACGTCCCCGCCCCCGACCGCATGATCGCGCAGCGGCCCTCCGAGGACCTGGAGAAGCGGCCCGGCTTCGGCGCCACCCTCGCCACCATCCTGCTGCCCGTCGTGCTCATGCTGTCCAAGGCACTGGTCGACATCGTGGTGGACGACCCCGAGCACACCGTGCAGCGGGTCTTCGACGTCGTCGGCTCGCCGCTGATCGCGCTGCTCACCGCCGTGCTCGTCGGCATCTTCACCCTGCTGCGGCCCGCCGGGTTCGCCAAGGACCGGATCTCTGGGCTGGTCGAGAAGGGCCTCGCGCCCATCGCGGGCATCCTGCTGATCGTCGGCGCGGGCGGCGGCTTCAAGCAGACGCTGATCGACTGCGGCGTGGGTCAGATGGTCCTGGACATCTCCAAGGACTGGTCGATCCCGGCGCTGCTGCTGGCCTGGCTGATCGCGGTGACCATCCGGCTGGCGACCGGTTCGGCGACCGTGGCGACGATCTCGGCGGCCGGCCTGGTCGCGCCGCTCGCGGCCGACATGTCGACCACGCACACCGCCCTGCTGGTCCTGGCCATCGGCGCCGGCTCGCTGTTCTTCAGCCATGTCAACGACGCGGGGTTCTGGCTGGTGAAGGAGTACTTCGGGCTCACCGTCGGCCAGAACATCAAGACCTGGTCGGTCATGGAGACCATCATCTCCGTGGTCGCCGGCGGTCTGGTCCTGCTCCTCTCGCTGGTCATCTAGCGGTACGCCGAGAGCGGGAAGGGGTACGGCGATGAGTCACCCCCTGTTCGACATCAGCGGCCGGACCGCCCTGGTCACCGGCTCCAGCCGGGGCATCGGGCTGGCCCTGGCCCGGGGCCTCGCGGAGGCCGGCTGCAGGGTGGTCCTCAACGGGCGGGACGCGGACCGTCTCGAGCGGGCGGCCGCCGGACTGCCCGGCGAGGTGCACACGAGCGTGTTCGACGTCACCGATGGCTCCTCGGTGGGGCCGGGATGGCCGAGATCGAGGACCGGGTCGGTCCGCTCGACATCCTGGTCAACAACGCGGGCATGCAACTGCGCGCCCCGCTCCTGGAGTTCGCCGAGTCCGACTGGCACCGGCTGCTGGACACCAACCTCACCAGCGCGTTCCTGGTGGGCCGGGAGGCCGCCCGCGGGATGACGGAACGCGGCCACGGGAAGATCATCAACATCTGCTCGCTCCAGAGCGAGGTGGTCCGCCCGGGCATCGCGCCCTACGCGGCCACCAAGGGCGCGCTGAAGATGCTCACCAAGGGCATGTGCGCGGACTGGGGACCGTACGGCGTCGACGCGGCGCTGCGCCTGCTCGCGTTCGACGCCCTGATCAGCGCGGTGGTCCCGGTACGGGACGCGGAGTCGGCGTTCGCGCTCGCCGCGGACCGGGGCCGCTCCTGCAAGGTGCTGCTGGACTTCGGTGGTTGAGGAGGCCCGGTGCGGAGACCGACCGGGTGAGGGGTTCGGCTGGCGCCTGTCGCGTCGGTCAGGCCGACCTGATCCAGACGACAGGCCCTAGGGCCGCCACAGGCGGTGTTCCCGGTCGGCCCATTCCCGGCTCACCGAGCCCGTGCGCATCCCGCGGCGGGCCTCCGGATCGCCCAGGGCCATGCCGATGTGGCCGGCCAGGACGACGCCGATCGTGAGGGCGAGCCAGTCGTGCACGAAGGTCGCGCTGGTGCGCCACATGATCGGGGTGAGGTGGGTGAACCACATAAGCAGGCCGGTGCCGAGCATCACCAGGGTCGCCCCGGCGATCCAGGACGCGTAGACCTTCTGGCCGGCGTTGAACTTGGCCGCCGGACGCGACTGCCGGCGCTTGTCCCGGCGCAGGGCGGCCCGCAGCCAGCGGCGGTCGTGCGGGCCGAAGCGGTTGAGGTGCCGCAGGTCGGCGCGGAACGCGCGGGACGCGAGGCCCGCCAGGACCGGCACCGGCAGGGCCAGACCCGCCCACTCGTGGACGCGGACCACCAGCTCGCGGCGGCCGACGAGCTGGGCGAACTCGGGGATGTACAGCACGGCCGCCGTCACCACGCACACGCCCATCAGCAGGCCCGTGGTGCGGTGCACCCACCGTTCGGCGCGGGTGAAGCGGGGGATCTCCGTGGTCGCCGGCGGCGCCTCAGCTCGTAGGCTCATCGTCCCGTCCGTTCGAGCGGCCGACCCAGGCGTCGACGTCGTAGCCACGCTCCTCCCAGTAGCCGGGCTTCACCTTCTCGGTGACGGTGATGCCGGAGAGCCACTTGGCGGACTTGTAGAAGTACATGGGCGCCACATAGAGGCGGACGGGTCCGCCGTGGTCGTGGCCGAGGTCCTTGTCCTGCATGCGCAGCGCGACCAGGACGTCGGAACGGCGGGCCTGGGCGAGGGTGAGGCTCTCGGTGTAGGCGCCGTCGAAGCAGGTGAAGCGGACGGCGCCGGCCTCGGCCTGCACTCCGGCCGCGTCGAGCAGGGCGGACAGCCGGACGCCCTCGAAGGGCGTGCCCGGCACCCGCCAGCCGGTGACGCACTGGACGTCCTTGACCATCCGGGTCTGGGGCAGGGCCCTGAGGTCGGCCAGCGTGTAACTCCCGGGCCGGTCGACGAGGCCGTCCACGGTGAGGCGGTAGTTCGTGGCGCTCTTGTGCGGGACCGAGGACGTCACCGAGTAGTAGCGGAAGCCGCCGCCGTTGGGGAGCAGACCCGTGAGGCCGGTGGGGTCCTTGTCGGCGGCGCTGCCGAGGAAGGCCTCCATACCGCGCTGGAGCGGGGGCGCCGCGACGACTCCCAGGGCGCCGAGGGCGAGCGTGCCGAGGAAGACCCGCCGGCCGACGGGTGTGCCACGTTCCGCGGGCACCGCGTCCGAGGCGGGGGGCTCGGATGCCTCGGGTGCCTCGGCCGGCTCGGGTGGTTCGGAGTTCACCCTTCCATTCGAGCACCTGGGGCCCGCCGGGGCCAGGGATCCCGGGCGGACGTCAGATTTACGTCATCACTTCTCACCCGGCTCTCAGACCGAGCGCGGCGGCACGGGCCGCGTGGAAGGCCCGGCAGGGGTCGCGGTCCGGGTAGGACCAGGGCTCGGGGGTGGCGTGCCGGCCGATGCGCTGGAAGAGGGCGGCGGCCTCGGCGCCCCGGCCCTCCAGGACCTTGGCGTGGGCGAGGAAGTTCAGGTCGATCAGGTGGCGGGGGTGGTCGTCGTGTTCCCACTCCAGCCACCAGTCGAAGGCGGCCTTCGTCACGCCCCTGGCCCGGCCGTCCCGCCAGTGCCCGCAGGCGGCGGGGTCGGCGGGCGCGAAGCCGTGGGCGGCCAGGACGCGGTAGCGCTCGGCGTGCGCGACGACCGGGAGGATCGCCAGCGGGGAGTCGGCGGGCGCCTGTTCGGCGGCCCAGGCGGCGAAGTCGTGGACCTCGTGCAGGGGGTCCGGGCCACGGTCCGCACGACGCTCGGCGAGCCGGGCGACCATGAGGTGGTGCGCGTGATGGTGGTCGCGGTGCCGGGACCGGACCTCCTCGAAGATCCGCACGGCCCGCGCCCCGCCGTCCCGTTCCAGCTGGAGCAGGCCGAGCCAGGGGGTGGGGTCGGCGGGGGCGAGCGCGGCGGCCGAACGGCACGCCGCTCGGGCGACCGCCGCGTCCTCCTTGCCGCGCAGGGTCCGGCGGACCTGGGCCAGGGCGAGCAGCAGGGCGGCGTCGGCGCCGGCGGGTTCGTCGAGCAGCCACTCGTGGGCCCGGGCGGCCGCGTCCGGCTCGAGGGCGAGCACCGTCGTCCGGTGCGCGCGGCGGTCCCAGTCGGCGCCGGTCCGGGCCAGCAGGGAGCGGACGGGCTGCCGGCGACCCTGGGCCAGCGCGGCGCGGGCGAGGCCGAGCTCCGTGTCGTCCAGGGCCGGGTCGGGGGTCCGGGGGACGCGCTCGTGATCACGGCCGGGAGGGGGCGGGGGTAAGGGCACCGCGGGACTTCCTCATCTCCCTCGGCGGCGGCTCTGGCATCGGCCTGCGATCGGCCGATCACGCACAGCCAATCCCTAGGGAACACTCAACGTCAAGGGTCGGGAGACCACGACAGATGCCGACCGCCGACCGGCGGCGGAAATCCGGTGCCGGAGCGCCGCTGGTGGGGCCCCCTGCCGCCGGGTGTCCGGGCGGCCGGTGTGGCGTACGCCATGGCGCGGCCCGCCCGTAGCCCACACCATGGCCGTAGGGCCGCCCCGCAACCCGGCCCTGTTCCCGGGTGCCGCGGCCGAGTCAACCGCCCGGTTCCGGGTACTCGAGGCGCCGAGGGCGCTGGGACGCTACAGTCGGCCACTGCGTATCCCGTCCGTGGTCCGACCGGATGATCGAGGTAGGCAGCGTGTCGGTTCTGGTTCTGGTTCTCGCCGTGAGTGCCGCCTGCTGCCTCGGCTTCGGGTTCGTACTTCAGCAGAACGCGGCCCAGCGGGCTCCGCTCGGTGACTTCCTCTCCCCCCGGCTGCTGCTCGACCTGATGAAGGTGCCCCGCTGGCTGGGCGGCATCGGCCTCATGGTGGCGGGCATGGCGCTCGGTGCGATAGCGCTCGGACAGGGCGAGATCTCCCTGGTGGAGCCGCTGCTCGCGACGAACCTGCTGTTCGCCCTCGCGCTCTCCCGGCATCAGACGAAGCAGTCCCTTGGCCGCCAGGGCTGGGCGGGCCTGGTCCTGCTCGCGGGCGGGGTGACCACCTTCATCGTGGCGGGCGAGCCGCGCGGCGGCACCGCGGTCGCGGATCCGCTGCGGCACTGGCTGATCATCGGGGTGATGATCGGGCTGGCCCTGCTGCTCACCACCTACGCCAAACGCTCCCGGCTGAGCTCCGGCCCGGTGCTGCTGTCCCTCGCGGCCGGTCTGCTGTACGGCGTCCAGGACGCGCTGACCAGGGTCAGCGGGCAGCGTTTCACGGCGGGCGGCCTCGGCGAGCTGCTGACCGGCTGGCAGCCGTACGCGGTGCTCGCCCTGGGCGTGACCGGCCTCGTGCTGGTTCAGAGCGCGTTCGAGACGGCGCCGCTGCGGATGTCGCTGCCCGCGCTGACCGCGGCCCAGCCCCTCGCGGGGATCATCTGCGGGGTCGGCTTCCTCGGTGACCAGCTGCGCACCGACACCGGGGCGCTGGCCTGGGAGTCGGCGGGGCTCGCGGCGATCGTCGCGGGCATCGTGCTCCTCGGACTGCACCCGGCGATGCCACGCGGCACGGCGCCGCGGGAACGGGTCGCGGACCTCCAGCCCCAGTAGCCGCCGGCACCCGGCGCCGACCCCGGTGGCGGGCCGTCGACCCCGGTGGTGGGCCGCCGACCCCGGTGGTGGGCCTGCTTGGATGGGTCCATGAGCGCTGCTGACGAGATCCTCGACATCGTCGACGAGAACGACCGGGTGGTCGGACAGTCCCCTCGCGGGCAGGCATACGCCGAGGGGCTGCGTCACCGCTGCGTCTTCGTCCGGGCCCGGGACGCCGAGGGCCGGGTCTTCGTCCACCGCCGCACCCCGACCAAGCTGGTCTTCCCCTCCCTGTACGACATGTTCGTCGGCGGCGTGGTCGGCGCGGGCGAGGCCTACGACGACGCCGCCCTGCGCGAGGCCGAGGAGGAACTGGGCGTGAGCGGCCTGCCCCGCCCGGAGTTCCTCTTCAAGTTCCTGTACGACGCGGGGGCCGCCGGCAGCTGGTGGTCGGCCGTCTACGAGGTCCGCTGCGACCTGCCGGTGGACCCCCAGGTGGAGGAGGTGGCCTGGCACGGCTTCCTCCCCGAGGAGGAGGTCGAACGGCGGCTCTCCGTCTGGGAATGGGTGCCGGACGGCCTGGCGGCGTACGAGCGGCTCAAGGCGCACCGGGCGACCGGCTGAGCAGGGCGGACACCGCCCCGGCGGGCACCGGGATCCGGGCGGACGACGGCCGGCGGGTAGGGTCCTGCGGGTGATCGAGTTCGTACAGAACGTCCGGTTGTGGTTCGCTCCCGAGCAGGTCCGGGAGGAGGGCCGCACACCCGACTACCGGTTCTCGCTGGCGAACGAGCGCACGTTCCTGGCCTGGCTGCGCACCGCGCTCGCGCTGATCGGCGGGGGCTTCGCGGTGGACCAGTTCCTGCCGGATCTGCGCTGGGGCTGGCGGGTCGGGCTGGCGCTGGCCCTGCTGGCCGCGGGCGTGCTGTGCTCCCTGCGCGCGGTCAACCACTGGATGCGCTGCGAACGGGCGATGCGCCGGGGCGAGGACCTGCCGGTGTCCCGCTTTCCGGCGCTGCTGGGCGTGCTGGTCGCGGTGGTGGCCCTGGCGATGACCGTCGTGGTGCTGGTCGGGTGGGAAGGGTGAGCGAGGAAGCCCGGCCGACGCGTGACCCCGGTCTTCAGCCCGAGCGGACCCGGCTCGCCTGGCGGCGTACGACGCTGGCGAGCACGGTGGCCGCCGTACTCGCCGTGAAGGCGGCGCTGCACGGCGGGGTGTCGGTGTCCGGGATCGTCGCCTGCGTGCTGTGCGGCGGCCTGTGGCTGGCCTTCCTGCTGCTCGCCCACCACCGGATCCACGCCCTCTCGGCCACGGCCGTCCCGGCGGCGCTCACCCCGCGGCTCGCCACGGCGGCGGTCCTGTGCGCGGTGGCGACGGCGGTGTGCGCCGCGGCGCTGGTGGTGGCCTAGGACCCCGTCCGGGACCGCGCCGGTCTCACTGCTCCCCGTTCTCGGGGGTCTTGTTCTCCGGGGCCTCGTTCTCGGTGGACCCGTCCTCGGGGGCCTCGTCCGCCCAGTCCACCGTCACCACGATCTTGCCCCGGGTGCGGCCCCGTTCGTTCAGCCGGTAGGCGTCCGCCGCGCGCTCCAGCGGGAACGTCTCGGAGACGTGCACGGACACCACGCCCTGTTCGGCCAGTTCCGACAACCGGGTGAGGTCCTCGGCGTCCGGCCGGACCCAGTAGTACCGGCCGCCGTAGCCGACGACGTCCCCGTCGGCGATCGACGTCAGGCGTCCCTCCTGGGCCAGCAGGTTGGCGGACACCTTCAGCGTGTCGCCGCCGACCGTGTCGAAGGCCGCGTCCACGCCCTCGGGGGCCAGCCCGCGGACCCGTTCGGCGAGCCCCTCGCCGTAGGTCACGGGCTCGCCGCCCAGCGAGCGTACGAAGTCGTGGTTGGCCTCGCCCGCCGTGCCGATCACCCGGGCGCCCAGATGGCGGGCGAGCTGCACGGCGATGGAGCCGACGCCGCCCGCGGCCGCGTGGACGAGGACGGTCTCGCCGCGCTTCACCCGGAGGGCCTTGGTGAGCACCTGGTAGGCGGTGAGCCCGGCCAGCGGCAGGCCCGCGGCCTCCTCCCAGGTGAGGTTGCGCGGCTTACGGGCGAGGGTGCGCACCGGAGCGCCGACGTACTCGGCGAAGGTGCCGCGGGAGAGGAAGTCCTCGCGGACGTAGCCGATGACCTCGTCGCCGACCGCGTACTCCGCGACGGACACCCCGAGCTGCACGACGACCCCGGAGACGTCCCACCCGGGGATCACCGGGAAGACGGCGTCGATCATCGGGTCCAGGTAGCCCTCGCGGGCCTTCCAGTCGACGGGGTTCACGGCTGCCGCCCGGACCTTCACCAGCACCGAGTCGGGGCCGATCTTGGGCTCGCGGACGTCCCCGTACACGAGCGTCTCGGCGCCGCCGTAGCGTGAGTAGCTGATGGCCTTCATGGGTCCGACCCTCCGGGGTACCCGGACGCCACGCAAGCGGAATGACCTGATATGCGGAGTTCACGTGGCAGCCTGTCCGACGTCATCACCCACGCCTCCACCCATGACATCACCCACGTCATCACCCCGCAGCTTCGAAGGTGAGCAGCATGACCACCCTCCATCTCGAGCACTCCGCCCACACCCACACGCACGGCCCGGACTGCGGGCACACCGAGGTGCGGCACGGCGACCACGTCGACTACGTCCACGACGGGCATCTGCACCGTGAGCACGGCGGCCACTGGGACGAGTGCGAGCCGGGCGGGCACGTGGCCCACGCCGGGCACGAGCACCGGCACGGCGAGGACTGCGGGCACGCGCGCGTGCGACACGGCGACCACGTGGACTACCTGCACGACGGGCACCGGCACGCCGAGCACGACGGCCACTGGGACGACCACTGAACGGTCCAGAGGACGACGGCCGAGGCGGCCGAGAACCGCTCTGCGACGGCTCCCCGGGTACGGCCCGGGGGGCCGTCGTCCTATCGTGGCCCCGATCACGTTGGGCGTGACCACTGGACGGCATACCGACCGGTCGGCATCATGGTGCGCATGCTGATTTCCCGTCCCGTCCGCAGGAGCCGCGCATGAGCCCCGACCACCCGCCCGGTCTCGATCTCGACCGGCTGCGCGTCCTGCTGGAGCGCGAGCGTCCCGGTCTGGTCGACGGCCCCCTCACCGGCCGGCTGATCGAGGGCGGACGGTCGAACCTCACGTACGCGGTCTCCGACGGCACCGCGAAGTGGGTCGTGCGGCGCCCTCCGCTCGGACACGTGCTGGCCACCGCGCACGACATGCGGCGCGAGCACCGGGTGATCAGCGCCCTGCACCCGACGAGCGTGCCGGTTCCGCGCCCGGTGCTGCTGTGCGAGGACCCCGACAACGAGGCGGCGCCCGGAGCGCCCTTCTACGTCATGGAGTTCGTCGAGGGCACCCCGTACCGCACGGCCGGCGAACTCGCCCCGATCGGCGAGCGACGCACCCGGGACACGGTCCTCTCGCTGGCGGACACGCTGGTGGAGCTGCACGCGGTGGACCCCGCCGCGGTGGGCCTCGCCGACTTCGGCCGCCCCGAGGGCTTCCTCGACCGGCAGCTGCGCCGCTGGGGCAAGCAGTTGGACGCCTCCCGCAGCCGCGAGCTGCCCGGGATCGACGAGCTGCACGCGGCGCTCGGCCGCGGGCTGCCGCACTCCCCCGCCCCGGCGGTCGTGCACGGCGACTACCGGCTCGACAACGTCCTGATCGGGCCCGACGACACGATCCGGGCGATCCTCGACTGGGAGATGTCGACGCTCGGCGATCCGCTGACCGACCTGGGGCTGCTGGCGATGTACAGCGTGCCGCTGCAACTCCCGAACTCGCCCATCTCCACGACCGCCTCGGCTCCCGGGCACCCGTCGCCGGCCGAGCTGATCGAGCGGTACGCGACCCGCTCGGGGCGTGACGTGTCGGCTGTCTCCTGGTACACGGCGTTCGCCTGGTTCAAGCTCGCCGTGATCCTGGAGGGCATCCACTACCGGTACACGCTGGGCCAGACGGTCGGACGCGGCTTCGACCGCATCGGGGAGCTCGTCCCCGTCTTCATCGAGCACGGACTGACCACTCTCCAGGAAGGCTGACCGGCATGGACTTCGCGTTCGACGCACGCACCGAGGAGCTCCGCGCCAAGCTGCTCGCCTTCATGGACGAGCACGTGTACCCGGCCGAGTCCGTCGCCGAGGAGCAGCGCGCGCTGCTCGCCTCGCCGTGGGACACCCCGGCCGTGGTCGAGGAGCTGAAGGAGCAGGCCCGCAGCCAGGGCCTGTGGAACCTGTTCCTCCCCGACGCCGAGCACGGCGCCGGTCTGACGAACCTCCAGTACGCGCCGCTGGCCGAGATCACCGGCCGTTCCCCGCAGTTGGCGCCGACGGCCCTGAACTGCGCCGCCCCGGACACCGGGAACATGGAGGTGCTCGCCCAGTTCGGCGACGAGCGCCAGCAGAAGCAGTGGCTGGAGCCGCTGCTGGCCGGGGAGATCCGCTCGGCGTTCGCGATGACGGAGCCGGAGGTGGCCTCCTCCGACGCCACGAACATCACCACGCTGATCGAGCGGGACGGCGACGAGTACGTCATCACCGGTCGCAAGTGGTACATCTCCGGGGCGATGAACCCGGACTGCAAGATCTTCATCGTGATGGGCAAGACGGACCCGGACGGCGCCGACATCCGCCGTCAGCAGTCCATGGTGCTCGTCCCGCGCGACACACCGGGTGTCACGGTCGTGCGGGCCATGAAGGTGTTCGGCTACGAGGACCACTCCCACGGCGGCCACGCCGAGGTGGTCTTCGACCGGGCGCGGGTGCCGGTGACGAACCTGATCGGCGAGGAGGGCGGCGGCTTCGCCATCGCCCAGGCCCGGCTCGGTCCCGGCCGCATCCACCACTGCATGCGGCTGATCGGCATGGCGGAGCGGGCGATCGAGCTGATGTGCCGGCGGGCCGTCTCCCGCGACGCCTTCGGCAAGGCGCTGGCCCAGCAGGGCGTGGTCCACAACTGGATCGCGGACGCGCGCGTGACGGTCGAGCAGCTGCGGCTGCTGGTGCTGAAGACCGCCTGGATGATGGACACCGTCGGCAACCGGGGCGCCCACTCGGAGATCCAGGCCATCAAGATCGCGACGCCCCGCGCGGTCGTCGACATCATCGACCGGGCGATCCAGCTGCACGGCGCGGGCGGCGTCAGCCAGGACTTCCCGCTGGCCGAGCTGTACGCCGGAGCGCGCACGCTGATGATCGCCGACGGGCCGGACGAGGTGCACCAGCGGTCACTGGCCCGACGGGAACTGAAGAAGTACCTCTAGGACACGCGGTAAGGGGCGGTCGCCATGGCGACCGCCCCTTACCTGTCTACCCGTCTGTCGGCTACTTAGGGCCGCAGGGCCCGCAGCAGAAGGTCCGCCAGATGATCGGCGACCTCCTGCGGGCCCATCGAACCGTCCGGGCGGTACCAGGTCGACAGGTGGTGGACCGAGCCGAAGTGGTAGTCCACGACCAGGTCGGCCGGGGTCGCCGTGGAGAAGACACCGGCCTCCTGGCCCTCTTCGACG
The DNA here is from genome assembly GCF_044766465.1 of Streptomyces sp. NPDC102259. Classification (NCBI taxonomy): domain Bacteria; kingdom Bacillati; phylum Actinomycetota; class Actinomycetes; order Kitasatosporales; family Streptomycetaceae; genus Streptomyces; species Streptomyces sp. NPDC102259. The sequence continues at coordinate 358,702 of NZ_JBIWMA010000005.1, forward strand.
AGGGCGCGGAAGCGCTCGTGGTAGCGCCGGCGCTCGGCCCGCACCTGCTTGTTCTTCTCTGGGCTCAGATGGTGCATCGAACGGAAGAAGATCGACGCGTCGTCGAGGTTCTCGATCGTCGTGACGACGACGTCCGCCGCCGCGCCCCGCAGCCGCTTCTCGATCGGCTCGTCGGCGTTCGCGAAGGTGTCCAGACGCTCCTGCTGAACGCGCAGCACGCGCGCGTACACCTCGTGCAGGAGGTCGTCCTTGGAGCCGAAGTAGTGGTACAGCGCGCCCTTGGTGACGCCTGCCGCCTCGACGATCTCCTGTACCGACGTGCGGTCGTAGCCCTGCTCGGCGAATAGCCGGGTGGCGGCGGCCAGCAGCCGCTGCGGCACGGGTGTCCCGTCACCGTCCGTCGTCCTGGGCACTGCCGCCACCTGCCTTCCTCGATGCCTTATCGGCGAGCCTTACCGGCTGTCGTACCGCTGACGTGCCGCGGACCTGCTGCGGATCTGCTGCTGATTGTTACCGACTGTCCTGTGGGCGCGAACGCAGCTCCCGACGGAGGATCTTGCCAGTCGCCGTCTTGGGCAGGTCGGGCAGGATCACCACCTGCCGCGGATACTTGTACGCGGCCAGCCTGTCCTTGCAGTAGGCCGCGAGCGTATCGGCATCCGCGTCGGCGCCGGGACGCAGGCTGATGTACGCCCTGACGGTCTCCCCGCGATAGCCGTCCGGCACCCCGACGACGGCCGCCTCGCGCACCGCCGGGTGCGTGTACAGCACGTCCTCGACCTCGCGCGGCCACACCTTGAAGCCGGACGCGTTGATCATGTCCTTCTTGCGGTCGACGACGTACAGCCAGCCCTGTTCGTCCATGAACCCGATGTCGCCGGTGCGCAGTTCGCCGCCGGGGAAGGTCTCGGCGGTGGCCTCGGGCAGGCGCCAGTACCCGGGGACCACCTGCGGGCCCCGTACGACGATCTCGCCCTGCTCGCCGAAGGGCACCTCCGCGCCCTGGTCGTCGACGATGCGTACGACCGTGTCGGGCCCGGGCACGCCGACGGCGAGGGTCCCGGAGGCCGGGTCGACCGGCGCCTCGTGCTGGGGCGGCACGGAGGCGCAGGGCGCGGTGCACTCGGTGAGTCCGTAGCCGTTGCGGATGTACGGCCCGAAGCCCGCCCGGAACTTCTCCACCAGGGCGGGCGGCACCGGCGCGCCGCCGGAGGAGATGTGCACGAAGGACGCGAAGTGGTCCCGGGTGACGTCGGGGTGGGCGGCCAGCGCCATGAAGGCGGTGGACGGGCCCACCGTGTAGTGCGGCTTGTGCTCGGCGAACGCCTCCAGCACGACGCCCGCCTCGAAGCGGTACGTCAGGACGAGTGTCCCCGCGCTGTTCAGACAGGCGCCGAGCTGGCAGACCATGCCGGTGATGTGGAACAGCGGCGCGAGCGCGTAGTAGACGGGCGCCTCGGGCAGGCGCAGGCCGGTGCGCTGCCGTTCGGCGTTGACCATGATGTTGCGGTGGGTGTTGGTGGCGCCCTTGGGGGCGCCGCTCGTGCCCGAGGTGTAGCTGATCAGGGCGATGTCGCCGGGGGCGGCCTCGCGGCCCTCGGGGGCCTTGTGGCCGGCGCGGGCGACGGCGGTGAGGTCGTCGGCGTCCGACGCCTGCGGGAGCCGTTCGAAGGTCAGCACGCGCGCGTCGCCCCGGGTCTGGAAGTCCAGCTCGCAGCCGGTGAGCACGATCCGCACCGGCGAGTCGGCGGCCGTCTCCCGCAGATACGACTCCCAGGCCCGGTCGGAGCAGATCAGCGCGGCCACCTCGCCGTCCCGCAGGACGTGGGCGACCTCGCCCGACTTGTACATCGGGTTGACGGGGACGACCGTCGCGCCCGCCTTCCACGCGCCGAGCAGGGCGATGACGAAGGACGGGGAGTTCTGCAGCAGCACGGCGACCCGGTCACCGGGCTCCAGGCCGCGGGCGGCGAGGTGACCGGCCACGGAGTCGCTGAGCTCGTCCACCTCGCGGTAGCCGAGCCGCCCGTCGAAGTAGGCGAGGCAGGTGCGGTCGGGGGCCTCGGCGACGGACCTGCGGAAGGCGTGCACGAGGGAGTCGGCGGGGTCGATCGGGGCACGCTGGGCCTCGTCGAGGAGGGCCAGCCAGGGCTTGGCCGCGTAACGGGAGGCGGGCGCGGTCATTCGGCGGTCTCCCACTTCTGCTGGAGGTGGTTCATGTTGGTCAGCCAGCGGTCGGGATCCCCGGCCCGCACCTGGTAGTACCCGGCGACCTCGGGGTGCGGCAGGATCAGGAAACGGTCCTCCGCGATGCCCTTGAACAGGGCGTCCGCCACGTCCTGCGGCTCGATCGCGGTCGGCTTGAGCACCAGGTCGCCCGCGCTGCCGGTGGCGTCCAGCATGTCGGTGCGGACGCCCTGGGGACAGATCGCGTGGACCTTGATCCCCCGGTGGCGGTAGGTCAGCGACAGCCACTCGGCGAAGGCGTACGCGCCGTGCTTGGTCACGCTGTACGGAGCGGCGCCGATCATCGTGAGCAGCCCGGCGGCGGACACGGTCGAGACGAACCGGCCCCGGCCGCGCTCCAGCCAGTCCGGGAGCAGCGCGTGGGCCGCACGGACATGGGCCATGACGTTGACGTCCCAGGCCAGCGCCCAGACGGCCTCCTCGGCCGACTCAGAGCCGCCCGAGCCGACTCCGGCGTTGGCGCAGTACACGTCGACGGTGCCGCCGAGCGCCTCCCGGGCCTCCTCGACGATCCGGGAAGCGTCGCCGGGGACCGCGATCCCGCCGATCTCGTCGGCGACGGCGTGCGCCCGGTCCGCGTCGAGGTCGTTGACGACGACCCGGGCTCCCTCGGCGGCGAAGCGGCGGGCCAGCGCGGCCCCGATACCGCCTCCCGCTCCGGTCACGACCACTCCGGCATCCTGCACGGCTTCCACCCGGTCTCCTTCGACGCGACTGCGGCACGAATCGGCTCTCCGTCAGACTAACCAGTCGGTATGTTGTGGCGGAAGGGGTGCCCCGCATCGACTCGGGCCCGTTCCGGCGGACGGGACGGGATTGCCTCTTGTACGGATGAGCCGTGACGTATGGCCAATTACCCCCGTTCGCAGGACGATGCGCGCACTTGGCGCACCGCTTCGGGGGACGAGGGGACCTGTCATGGCGGATCCGGCGATGAGCGTGACTCCCTACTGGGAGCTGACCTTCGACGCCGACGGGGACGTCGACGCCGGACGCCGGGACCGGCTGCTGGCCGGGGTGAAGCGGAGCGGGGTCCGTGACCTGATCGTCTTCTCGCACGGCTGGAACAGCGACCGCACCGGCGCGACCCTGCTCTACAGCCGCTTCTTCGCCCCGATCCCCGCACTCGCCCCGGCGGCGCGCATCGGCTACGTGGGCGTGGTGTGGCCGTCGATGCGGTTCTCGGACGAGCCGATCCCCGACCTCCCGCGCTCCGCGGCGGCCGCGCGGACCCGACGCCCGGCCCTGGACGGGGACACCCGGCACGCGCTCCTCGAGACGTTCCCCGGCCGGGCCACGCTGGTCGACCGGATCGCACGGCTGCTGGAGCAGCGGCCGCCCGAGGAGGCCGAGCTGGAGGAGTTCGGCCGACTGGTGCGACTGCTGGTGGACGTGATCCCGCCGGGACCGCAGGCTCTGTTCGGAGCGGACACCCTGGCGGAGGGTGTGCCCCAGGACGAGCCGGAGATGTTCGCCTGCCCGACGGCGGTGGCCTGCGAGGAGTTCGCGCGGGCCCTGTCCGGCCTCGATTCCGCACCGGGGGCCGGGGAGTTCGCGCTGCCCGACCCGTGGGACGGGGCGCACGAGCTGCTGCGGCAGGCGACGTACTACGCGATGAAGCGGCGCGCCGGGACGGTCGGCGAGCGTGGACTCGGGCCGCTCGTCGGGCGGTTGGCGGCGGTGGCGCCGGCCGTCCGGGTGCATCTGGTGGGGCACAGCTTCGGCGGGCGGCTGGTGTCGTTCGCGCTGCGGGGGCTGCCGGACGGGGTGCGCACGGTGAAGTCGGTGACGCTGCTCCAAGGGGCCTTCTCGCACTACGCGTTCGCCCCGCGAGGGGTGCTCCAGGGCCAGCAGAACCGGATCGACGGCCCCCTGGTGTGCTGTTACTCGCGGTTCGACCAGGCGCTGAGCACGATGTACCCGCTCGCCTCGCGGATGGCGGGCGACGCTCAGGGGCTCGTCGGGGAGGCGCTGGGCGCCAAGTGGGGCGCCATGGGGCACGACGGGGTGCAGGCCGTGCCGGGCACGCACGCGCGCGTGCTCGCCGACGCGCTGTCCGGACCGCTGCCGACGTCGGGGTGCGTCAACGTCGACGCGGCGGCGGTGGTCCGGCGTGGCGGGGCGCCGGCCGGGGCGCACAGTGACATCGTGCACCCCGAGCTGGCGCGGCTGGTGCTGGCGGCGGGCCGGATCCGTTAGGACCCGCCCCGCCGTCGCAGGGACTACCGGCGTGACACGACTACCCGTGGAACGTGACTATCTGTGGGACGTGAACTCCACCACCTGCTGGAAGGTGGGCCGGTTCTGCCAGCTGATGTTGCCGTGCTTGATGCCGCCCAGGGTGCGCTGGACGATCGAGTCGGCGCACCACTGATTGCCCGCCGCACACAGGGTGTCGCCCGGGTAGACCTGGGCCGCGGTCTTGCCGGCCGCCGTCTTCAGGGTGCTGATGAGGACGTCCCGGCAACTGCTGACGGTGCCGCTGCCGCAGTACTTCTGGGGCAGCGCGCCCTGCACCGACTCGCCGAGCACGGACCGGATGTCCTTGTCGACATAGCTCCACCAGCCGTACTGGAAGGAGCTTCCGGCGTGCGCCCCGGTCGGGCCGTGGGCGGCCGACGGGGTCTCGTCGATCGGCAGGTTCGCGGTGAACGCCGTGTACAGGCCGGTGCCGAGACCGGGTTCGAACTCGGCCTTCACCAGCAGCGGCCACCAGGCGTCCAGGATCCGGATCGCGTCGGCGTCGGCGTACGTCTTGGAACCGGCCGCCGTCTCCGTCCGTTTGCCGCCCGCCGTCAGCCAGGTCTGGAGCTTGGTCACGGCGGCCGCGGTCGTGGAGTCGGTGACCGTGGAGCTGTTGATCACCTTCAGCAGGTCGGGCAGGACGTCCTCGGCGCGCAGGTCGGCGAGGGCCGCGTCCGCCATCGCCTTCGTCAGGGACGCGCGCGTGACGCCGCCGGCCGCGACGAGCTTCTTCACCCGGTCCTCCAGCAGGTTGCCGCGGTGCACGGACCCGTCGCCCCAGGACGCCGTGGCGTAGTCCTTGGCCTGCTTGTTGTTCCAGGAGATGTAGTAGTCCTGGTCGATGGAGTTGGGATGCGCCGAGGCCGGCGTGTACGCGGCCGTGTTGGTGGCCGGCACCCAGCTCTTCCACTCGTACGCCGACTGCGCCCACACCGGGAACTCGGCGTCGACGCCGCTCGCCCGCACCGGGTTGTCGCCGCTGTTGTAGTACGCGGTGTGCGTGGAGTCGGCGTAGAACCAGTTGAAGGTGTAGTTGATGTGCTGGACCGCGCTCTGGAAGGTCTGCGGGCTCTTGACGTAGTCCGGGTCGTTCAGCATCTGGAAGCCGATGATCGAGTCGGCCTCGTGCATGAAGGACGAGCGCAGGGTCGTGTAGGCGACCTTCTTGCCGCCCACGGTCGCCCGGTACTCCACGGGTCCGTACTTGGTGCGGTACACGCGCATCGTGTACGAACCGGCGGCCGTCCCGTCGGCGGTGGTGGGCTTCCAGGCGTTCTTCTGCTCCACCACGTCCATGGCCGTGCAGGTGCCGTGGAAGAGGTAGTGGTAGTCGTCCTGGCAGAGTTCGACCGCGTAGGTGTCGATGATGTCCTGGCCGGAGGTCGTGGCGCTCCACGCGTAGTCCTGGCCGCGGCCGAGCTCGACGTACATGCTCAGCCCCGCGAAGGAGGCGCCGCGGGCGCTGATGCCCGGGCCCTGGATCTCCTGGAGCATGAGCAACTGCGGGGCGAAGTAGCCGGTCTGCGGGCCGAAGACGGCGATCGGATGGCCGCTCGCGGTGGCCTGGCCGCTGACGACGAGGGCGTTGGACATGCCCCGCCTGGCCGAGCTGAGGGCGGTCGCGGTCGCCGTGGCGGAGGTGACGGTCGCCGTGGCGTCGCCCCCGGTGCCCGTGGCGTCGTAGATCAGCGGCTCCGAGGCCACCGAGCCGCTGTCCGGCAGCGCCTCGCCCTGCGGGCTCGCGGGCTTGGCCGCGTACGGGAAGCTCTGGCCGTTGTGGACGGTGAGCGCGGCCTCGGGGTCGTTGCGCTCGCGGAACGCCTCCCAGACCTGGGTGCCCTGCTCCACGCCGTACTTCTCCTGCGCGGCGAGCAGCGACACCGCGTTGTTGACCTCCCCGCCGCCGCCCGATCCGAAGAGCGCGCCGATGACCGAGGCCAGCGCCACCAGGTCGGTGATCTTGAAGTGGTCGATGGTGCCCGCGTTGGTGATTGAGTCCTTGTGGCCGGTCAGGACGTATTCACCGGGGAAGTAGCGGCCGCTGTCGGAGGCGTCGATATAGGCGTTGATGCCGGCCAGGTAGGCGTTGGCGTCGGCCAGGGCCTGCTGGCCGCGGGTGCCGTTGTTGGCCACGGCGTTGTCGATCTGGGCCTGGAGGTCTGCCTCGGTGTACGGAGCGTTGCGCCAGAACTGCTGTTCAAGACCCTGGTTGGAGGGGTCGCCACCCGCGAAGGCGGTGAGCTGGCCTCGGCCGACGTGCCGGAAGACGTCCATCAGCCACAGCCGGTCCTGGGCTGCCGCATATCCGGCGCCGAACTCGGTGCCGTATCTGGTGGTACCGGTGATGTGCGGTACGCCCGTCTTCTTGTCGCGGACGATCGTCACGTCGCCGCGGCCCGCCGGGCTCAGGGTGGAGGCGACTTGATCGGAAGCGACACCGAACGACGCGTCGTTGAAGAACGTGTTGATCGTGGCGTTGGTGAGGGTGGAGTAGCCCTTGGCCAGGTTGGCGTAGGGGCCGAGCTGGTCCTCGGCATGCTCGGGCTGGGTGCCGAATGCCTGGTTGAGCAGGACCTGCGCGAGGGTGGCGTTGCCGTTCTCGCCGGGCGGCAGGATGTCGGAACACTGGCCGCCGCAGTAGTCGTTCGCCGCTGTGGCCTCGGCGGCTACCGCCATTTGGGAAAGCGGCGACAAAAGACCGGCGATCAGCGCGCATACGGAGGCTGTCTTCAGGAACCCGGGGAATCTGCCGGGAGTTCTCAGTCTGTCGAGAGTGAAGCGGGGGGTTCGCCGTGGCATCGGCTGCTCCTAGCGACGGGGGGGTCGGCGGAAGGTTACCGCCGGTATCCCCGGGATTGAAGATGAACATGCGTCAAGTTTTCGACAGGTGGAGGTCCTCGAAAATCGGATGGAGCCGAATCGCATGTCGATACGTCTATTCGACGACGTCCGTACGACGACGCCGAAGTGACCGAAGTGCAGATGCAGATGTGACGGAGGTGCAAGGCGATGGCCGGTTTCCGGAGTCTGGCGAGACAGGTGCGAGACCCCCGGTGCGATCTCGCACTACGGCGGTATTCACTGCGCAAGTGCCTTGAGCGGTTCGCCCCCTACGGACACCGCGCGACCTGGGACCACCTGTGCTCCCGGGCCGGGTTCGGTCCGGAGGACCGCTCCCCCGATCCAGCGCGGCTCGTGGCCGCGCTGGACGAGCTGGAGGAGGCGCGGGCGGTGTGGCTGGCCTACGAGGCCGAGTTCGCCGAACGCCGCAAGAAGGAGAAGCACGACGGGCTGCGCAGGCCCGGCAGCGTGGACGACTGGCACCGGCTGACCTGGGGCGGCTTCGGCGTCGCCTGGTGCGACGACCCGCGGCTCCACCCCCGTGAGCCGCTGGCCGACGTGCTGCGCAAGCTGACCGCCGCGTTGGAGCGCGCGCCGGGTTCCGGCTGCCCGGTGTGCGGCGGCGAGCGGCTGCCCTGGAAGTACGACCTGGATCACGAACCGTCGGCCGGCCCGGTCTGTGCGGACTGCGGGATTCTCGTGCCGCGCCCCGTGCTCACGCCCGAGGCCCTGGCCTACGCCAGGAGCGGACGTCTGCTGGTGTCGGCCTGACACCGGCCCGAGTTCTGCCCAAGGTCGGCCCGCGGCCGGCCTGAGAGCACGGCGGGGGTGCGCCGGGGATGCCGCACCCCCCATCACGCCGGTGCGGGCGACGGATGCCGACGACCGACGCCGTTGTCAGTGGCGGGTGTCACCATCGAGGCATGGTGCAGGTCTGTCTCAACGGAGCGCGCGGCACCGCGGACGGGGCGATCGTGCCGCTGACGCCCGAGGCGATGGCGGACGCCGCGGCCGAGGCCGTCGCGGCGGGGGCCACGGACGTCCACGTCCATCCCAAGACCCCGTGCGGACAGGACACGATGTCGCCGCGGGTGGTCGCGGCGACCCTCGACGCGATACGGGCGCGGGTGGCGGTGCCGGTCGGCGTGACGACAGGCGCCTGGGCGCACCCGGACCCGGCGGCCCGGCTCACCCGGGTGCGCGACTGGACGGTGCTGCCCGACCACGCCTCCGTCAACTGGCACGAGCCGGGCGCGGAGGAGCTGGCCGCCGCCCTCCTCCACAGAGGCGTGGGCGTGGAGGCCGGCATCTGGTCCGGTACGGACGGGGCGGCGCGGTTCGCCCGCTCGCCCCTCGGCCCAAAGGTGCTGCGGGTGCTCGCGGAGGTGACGGACACCACCCCGGACACGGCCGAGTCGACCGCGCGTGCTCTCCTGGCCGAGCTGGGCACCGCGTTCGGCCGTCCGATTCTGCTGCACGGCGAGGACGAAGGCGCATGGCCGGTGCTGCGGCTGGCGGGGCGGCTGGGCCTGCCGACCCGAGTGGGCCTGGAGGACATGCTGACCCTGCCGGACGGGGAACGGGCGCTGTCCAACGCCCAGTTGGTGGCGGAGGCGCTGACCCGGCGCGCGGGTGAGCCCACCGCGCGAGGAGGAGACGGTACCAGCCGCTAATCGGGTCGCTCCATCCCTTTCCGGCGGGGAGAGTTGAGGGCGATGAAACCCAACTGAGCCACCCCTCAGCGGCCTTGAAGGAGCCCTCATGTCGACGCTGCGCGTCACCGCCGAAGTGCTGACCGTCCACGAACACCCCAACGCCGACGCCCTCGAACTGGCCCAGGTCGGCCTGTACCGGGCCGTCGTCGCCAAGGGCGCGTACCGCACCGGCGAGGCCGCCCTGTACATCCCCGAGCAGTCGGTGCTCCCCACCGGACTGGTCGAGGAGCTGGGGCTGACCGGGCGGCTGGCGGGCAGCGGGTCGGACCGGGTGAAGGCGGTGCGGCTGCGGGGCGAGCTGTCGCAGGGGATCGTGTGCCGGCCCGAGGCGCTGGCGGACGTCGACCTGGCGCTGGCCGCCGCGGAGGGCACCGACTTCGCGGAGCGGCTGGGCATCGTCAAGTGGGTGCCGCCGATCCCGCCGACCATGAGCGGCGACGTCGAGGCGGCGCCGGATCTGCTGCCCTGGGTCGACATCGAGAACATCCAGCGCTACCCCGGCATCTTCGAACCCGGCGAGCCGGTGGTCCTGACCGAGAAACTGCACGGCTCGGCGTGCCTTTTGACCTATGTCGCGGACGAGGAGCGGGTGTACGTCTCCTCGAAGGGCTTCGGCTCGAAGTCCCTGGCCCTGACGGAGGATCCGAGGAACCTGTACTGGCGGGCCGTGCACGGCCATGGCGTCCCCGCGGCGGCGGCCCGTCTCGCCGAGCGACTGGGCGCGCGCCGGATCGGCGTCTTCGGGGAGGTGTACGGAGCGGGCGTGCAGGATCTGACGTACGGCGCGGACGGCCGACGCGACACCCTCGGATACGCGGTGTTCGACGTGTCCGCGGAGATCGACGGCGTGGTGCGCTGGCTGGACGCGGCGGAGCTGCTTGACGGCGAACTGCCCCTCGTACCCCGCCTGTTCGAGGGCCCGTACGACAGCGAGCGGGTCCTGGAGATCGCGACCGGCCGCGAGACGGTGTCCGGACGAGGGCTGCACCTGCGCGAGGGCGTGGTCATCCGGCCCGCCGTCGAGCGGTACAGCCCGGTGACGGGGGGCCGGGCCATCGCCAAGGCGGTGAGCGGTGCGTATCTGACCCGCAAGGGCGGAACCGAGTACGAGTGAGGGAACCGAGGACGGGAGGGAACCGAGGACGGGAGGGGGCGGCGGCGCGCGGCCGGGCGCGAGGGGCCCCGGACACGCCGGGTGCGCCACTTATGCGGGCGCGCCGGGTGCGCCGGGTGCACGGGTGCGCCGGGCCGCCGGGCGCTCCAACGGGCCCGGCTCAATAACAGCCGGCCGCCTTCTCCTCCTCCCGCTCCTCCCCCACCCTCGGCTCGGACACCCTCGGCTCGGCCGCCCCTTTCTCCCCCGCCCGCTGCGCCACCAACAGCCGTGAGCCGGAACCCCGTTCGCCGAACGCGTCGTCCGGGTTGGACAGGACGCAGGTGGCGAGGGACAGGCAGCCGCAGCCGATGCAGTCGGTGAGATGGTCGCGGAGCCGGTTGAGCTGCTTGATGCGCTCGTCCAGCTCCGTGCGCCAGGCCTCCGAGAGCCGGGCCCAGTCCTCACGGGTCGGGGTGCGCTCCTCGGGGAGCTCGGCGAGGGCCTCGCGGATCGTGGCCAGCGGGATGCCGACGCGTTGCGCCGCGCGGACGAAGGCGACGCGGCGCAGCGTGTCACGGTGGTAGCGGCGCTGGTTGCCCGCCGTGCGACGGCTGCTGATCAGCCCCTTCGTCTCGTAGAAGTGCAGGGCGGAGACGGCGGCGCCGCTGCGCGCGGCGAGCTGGCCGACCGTGAGCTCGTGGATCTTCTCGGGAATCTGGGGCACCCCTGGAAGCCTACCCATCGGCTCGTCCACGGGTCCGTTGACATCGGCCCGGGACCCGACCATGCTAAGCAGTCGCTTAGACCTATGGCATGGTGACATGGGCAGCTAGTGACGCGAGAGGGCCGCAGACATGGCAGAGCCGAAGATCTTCACGTCCGCCGACGACCTGAAGGCGGCGGTGGGCGAGCAGCTGGGGTACACCGACTGGCTGGAGGTCGACCAGAAGCGGATCGACCTCTTCGCGGAGGCCACCGGAGACCACCAGTGGATCCATGTCGACCCCGAGAAGGCCGCCGCCGGCCCCTTCGGCACCACCATCGCGCACGGCTATCTCACGCTCTCCCTGCTGCCGCTCTTCGGCCCGCAGCTGATCAAGGTCGAGAACGTGAAGATGGGCGTCAACTACGGGACGAACAAGGTCCGTTTCCCCTCCCCCGTACCCGTCGGCTCGCGGGTGCGCGCCACCGCGACGATCACCGGCGTCGAGGACGTCACCGGCGGCGTCCAGGTGGCCGTCGCCTTCACCGTGGAGCGCGAGGGCGGGGACAAGCCCGTGTGCGTGGCGGAGTCGGTGGCCCGCTACTACCTGTAGACGATTGCCTGGAGGCGACGGCCTGTAGGCGACCGGGCGACGGCCTGGGGGCGCTACTTCGCGGCGCCCACCATCCGCAGCACGAGGTCGGCGTACAGCGCGCCGACCTCGTCGGGCGTGCGGGGGCCGTCCACGTTGAACCAGCGGGCCACGTCGATGCAGAGGGACAGCACGGCAAGGGTCGTGCCCTGCACGTCCGGTACGGCGAACTCGCCGCTCGCCACGCCGTCCTCGATGATCCCGCGCACCTCGGCGTCGACCTGTCGGCGCAGGTCGAGGATCTCGGCGCGGGCGTCGGGGCCGAGGGCGTCCAGTTCGTACTGGACGACCCGTGCCGTGGTGCGCCGCCCGGCGTGCCAGCGGACGAAGGAGCTCACGGCGTCCGCGAGGCGCCGGGTCGCGTCGCCCTCGCCGGCGGCCGCCGCGCGCAGGATGCCCAGCGCACGGTCGTGGCCGATCCGGCTGATGCGGTGGAGCAGCTCTTCCTTGGTCTTGTAGTGGATGTACAGGGCGGCCGGGCTCATTCCCGCGCGACCCGCGATGTCGCGGGTCGTCGTCGCGTGGTATCCGCGCTCGGCGAAAGCCTCCACGGCGGCGACCAGCAGTCGCCGGGCCGCGTCAGGGGTGACCTCTTCCCACGGCTCGATCTCGCCGCCGGCCGTCTCCTCCGCCGTACTCATCGCTCGTTCGCCCCTCTCGGTACAGGAGCTACACCATACCGCCGAAGGTGAGCGGCCGCTTAGAGTGCCTGCTCAGATCTTCTCGAAGGGATCGTGGTCGGCGAGGAGCTTCTCCAGGCGGGCCTGGTCCACCCGGCTCACGATCTGTCCTGCCTCCTGACGGTCGCGGATCACCTTCGCCAGCGTGAAGGCGGAGGTCACCAGATACAGGACGGCGATCGCCAGGAAGCCGCGCACCCAGGCGTCGGTGTGGAGGTTGTAGATGCCGATGGCGGTGGCCGCGATGGCGATGCCGAAGGAGGCCACGGCCTGTCCGTAGAACGCTGCCGTGCTCTGCTGCTTGACCGGTGTGTCACTCATGGGGACAAGCTTCGGCGGCGGCGGTCCGCGCCACATCCGCGCACCTACTCAGACCCGTACTCAGGTGCTCCTTCTCAGAACGCCGAAACCCCCGTCAGCGCCCGCCCGATGAGCAGCTTCTGGATCTGGCTCGTGCCCTCGTAGAGCGTCATCACGCGGGCGTCGCGCAGGAGTTTGCCCGCCGGGTACTCGTCGATGTAGCCGTAGCCGCCGAAGACCTGGAGGGCGTTGTTGGCGGCGCGGACGGCCGCCTCCGAGGCGAACAGCTTGGCCTGGGAGGACTCGGTGGCGAAGGGCTGTCCCCGGTCGATCAGGTCGGCGACCCGCCAGGTCAGCAGCCGGGCCGCGTCCACGTCGACCGCGATGTCGCTGATCAGTTCCTGGACCAGCTGGTGGTGGGCGATGGTCCTGCCGAACTGCTCGCGCTCGCCCGCGTACCGCACCGCCGCGTCCAGGGCGGCCTGCGCGATGCCGACACAGCCGGCCGCGACCGACATACGGCCCTTGGCCAGCGCCGACATCGCGACGGAGAATCCCTTGCCCTCGGGCGCCAGCATCGCGGAGGCGGGGACCCGGACGTCGTCCAGGACCAGTTCGGCGGTCGCCTGGCCGCGCAGGCCGAGCTTGCCGTGGATCGCGCGGCGGCTCAGGCCCGGGGTGTCGGTGGGAACGAGGAACGCGGAGACGCCCTTGTGGCCCGGCGCGTCCGTCGAACGGGCGAAGAGCAGGACCACGTCGGCCCAGGTGCCGTTCGTGATGAACATCTTGGTGCCGTTGATGACGTAGGAGTCGCCGTCGCGCACCGCGCGGGTGGCGAGGTTGCCGGCGTCCGAGCCGGTGCCGGGTTCAGTCAGGCCGAAGCAGCCGACGTACTCGCCGGACGTCAGTCCCGGCAGCCAGCGCCGCTTCTGCTCCTCGTCCCCCCAGGCCGCGACGGTCTTCGCGACCAGCCCCAGGGAGACGGACACGATCCCGCGCACGGACGAGTCCCCGCGACCCAGCTCCTCCGTGACCAGGCAGTACGCGAGGTGGTCGCCGCCCGAGCCGCCGTACTCCTCGTCGATCGTCAGGCCGAGGAAGCCGACCTCGCCGAGCTTCTTGACCAGGGACCGGTCGATGTCCTCGGCGCGGTCCCAGGCGACGACGTGCGGGGCGACCTCGCGGTCCACGAAGTCCTTGGCGAGCCGCCGGACGGCCTCCTGCTCCTCGCTGAGCGCCAGATTCACCACGAGATCACCTCACAGAGGAAGGCCTTCAGGAACGCTTCACCGTTGGCATTTAAATTAGCACTGCTAGTTTACGTTGTGCAGCCCTACTATGTGCGCCATGGCCCGACCGCGCAAGCCCCTTCTCAGCACCGACCGGATCGTCGAGACCGCACGGACGCTCGTGGACGCGGAGGGCCTGCCGGCCGTCTCCACGCGGCGGCTCGCCGCCGAGCTGGGGGTGAGCGGCCCCTCGCTGTACAACCACTTCCGCACGAAGGACGAGATCCTGGAGGCCGTCGCCGACTCGGTGAGCGCGCAGGTCGACCTGTCGATGTTCGAGGACGGCCGGGAGTGGCGCACCGCGCTGCACGACTGGGCCGTCTCCTACCGCGCCGCCCTGCGCGACCACCCGAACATCGTCCCGGTGCTCGCCCAGGGCCCCGGCCGCAGGCCCGCCGGGCTGCGGCTCGCCGACGCGGTGTACGGCGCGATGGTCCGCGCCGGGTGGCCGCCCGCGCAGGCCACCTCCATCGGCGCGCTGATGCGGTACTTCGTCATGGGCTCCGCCCTCGGCTCGTTCGCCGGCGGCTTCGTCGACGACGTGAGCGCCTACGACCCCGCCGACTACCCGCACCTCGGGCAGGCCCACCTCCTCGCCGACCAGCAGGAGAAGATCGACGAGCGGGCGTTCGAGACCGGGCTGACGGCACTGCTGGACGGGCTCTCCCAGCAGTTCGAGCAGCTGCCCTAGCACGGTTCGGCGGCCACCGAAGTGTCCGTCGCGCATGCTGGAACACGTGAGCATCACGGACACCGGGAACGACAGGGACGCACGGGCGCCGGGGCTGGCCGCCCTCGCCGGGCTCGTCGCCGACGAGACGCGGGCCGTCTGTCTGCTGGCGCTGCTCGACGGGCGGGCGTGGACCGCCGGTGAGCTGGCCCGGCACGCGGGCGTGGCCCCGTCGACGCTGAGCGAGCACCTGGGCAAGCTGGTCGGCGGCGGGCTGCTGGCCGAGGAACGGCAGGGGCGGCACCGGTACGTACGGCTCGCCGACACCCGGGTCGCCCAGCTCGTGGAGGACCTGGCCGGCCAGGTCGCCCCGCGCCGCGCCGACCGGCCGCGCACCTTGCGCGCCGCGAGCGCCGGATCGGCGATGGCCCGGGGCCGGACCTGCTACGACCACCTCGCCGGCCGGCTCGGCATCGCCGTCACCGACGCGCTCACCGCCCACGGACTGCTGAGCACGGCGAACGAGCCGGAGGGGCCGACCGGGCTGAAGGGGCTGGAGGAGCCGAAGGGGCCGGAGGGGGCGGAGGGGGCGACCGGCGGCGGGACGGGGGCGGTAGCGGAAGCAGGGCCGCACGCGAGCGGACCGACGGCACCGGCGTCCGGGGAACGGGCCACCGGGTTCCTGCTGACCGATGCCGGACTGCGGTGGTTCGAGGACAGCGGCATCGCGCTCGACCGCGCGACCCGCCGGCCGCTCGCCCGCGCCTGTCTCGACTGGACCGAGCGCCGCCCCCACCTGGCCGGTGCGGCGGGCGCGGCCCTGTGCCGGCACGCCCTCGACGCGGGATGGTGCGTGCGGATCGGCTCCGAGCGGGCCGTGAAGGTGACGGTGGCGGGCGAACGGGCGCTGGCCGAGCTGCTGGGCATCGAGGCGGGGGCGCTGCGCTGACCCGCACCCGCCGGCCCGCACGGCGCCGCCGGGAGGCCTCGCCGCGGGGCCGACGCCGGCCACTCGGCTCTCGGCCCCCGGCCTCCTCGGCCGCATCGGCCGCGTCGGCCTCTCGTCCGAAATCCGCGAGCTTTCGACCCGTCCCTCTTCCTAGCCTGAGGAGCATGATGCACAGCCCCCGGCGTACCGAACGTCGTACAGAGTTGCTCGCCGCCGGTGCGGCCACCGTGACCGTCGTGCTCTGGGCCTCGGCCTTCGTGTCGATCCGCAGCGCGGGCGATGCGTACTCGCCGGGGGCGCTGGCGCTCGGGCGGCTGGCCTCCGGAGCGCTGGTGCTGGGGGTCATCTGCGCCGTACGGCGCGCGGGGTGGCCGCCGCGGGCCGCCTGGCGCGGGATCGCCGTGTCGGGCGTGCTGTGGTTCGGCTTCTACATGGTCGTCCTCAACTGGGGCGAGCAGCAGGTGGACGCGGGGACGGCGGCGCTGGTGGTGAACATCGGGCCGATCCTCATCGCCCTGCTCGGCGCACGGCTGCTCGGTGACGTGATGCCGCCGCGGCTGCTGGCGGGGATGGCGGTGTCGTTCGCGGGCGCGGTCGCGGTGGGACTGTCGATGTCGGGCGAGGGCGGATCGTCGGTGCTCGGGGTGGTGCTGTGTCTGCTCGCCGCCTTCGGATACGCGGGCGGGGTCGTCGCGCAGAAGCCCGCCCTGAGCCGGGCGACCGCGCTCCAGGTGACGACGTTCGGGTGTGCCATCGGGACGGTCGTGTGTCTGCCGTTCGCGGGGCAGCTGGTCCACGAGGCGGCCGACGCGCCGGTCTCCGCGACGCTCAACATGGTCTACCTGGGCGTCTTTCCGACCGCCCTCGCCTTCACCACGTGGGCGTACGCCCTGGCCCGGACGACCGCGAGCCGCATGGGGGCGACCACGTACGCGGTGCCCGCGCTGGTCGTCCTGATGTCGTGGCTGGCGTTGGGCGAGGTGCCGGGGCTGCTCACCCTGGCCGGTGGAGCACTGTGCCTGGCGGGTGTGGCCGTGTCCCGGTCGAGGCCCCACACACCGCGCACGCCGCGCACGCCGCCGGCGCAGGGGGCGGACGCGGCGCGGGAGGCGGGTGCGGCGCGGGAGGACGTTCCGGAGCCGGGGCCCGAGGTCGGCCCCCGGACGGGCTGAGGCCCCAGTAGGCCGAGACCGCCGGACCGGCCGGGACCCCAGTACGCCCAGACCGCCGGACCGGCCGGGACCCCAATACGCCCAGACCGCCGGACCGGCCGGGACCCCGGTGGGCCCAGACCCCTGGACGGGCCAAGGCCCCCGGTGGGCCCAGACCGGTGAACGGACCGAATCCCCCAGTGGGCCCGGACCCCCGATGAGCCGAAACCGCCTAACGGGCGAAACCCGCAGCGGCCCAGACCGCCGGACGCGGCCCGAAACCCCTGGTGGGCCGAGACCCCCCGGTGGCCCGAGACCCCCCGGTGGGCTAAGACCGCCCGTGGGGCGAGAGCCCGGTGGGGTTCGCCGTCAGAACGTGATCAGTGCTCGGCCTCCCTTGCCCGCCAGCATGTTCTCGAAGGCACCCGGGATGTCCTCCAGGGCGATGCGCTCCGTCACCAGGGCGCTCAGGTCCAGTCGGCCCGCCCGGACGTGGTCGGCGAGGATCGGGAGGTCCTTCGCCGGGTCGCAGTTGCCGTAGACGCAGCCGGCGAGGGTGCGGCCCCAGTGGAAGAGTTCCAGGGCGTTGAAGGTGACCTGCTGGTCCTTGCCGCCGATGCCGACGACCGTGGTGCGGCCGCCGCGCCGGGTCGACTCCCAGGCCGTACGGATGGCGACCGCGCGGCCGACGCACTCGACGGCCACGTCGACGCCCTGTTTGCCGGTGAGGGCGCGGATCTCGCGGGCGGTCCGGTCGGAGGCGACCACGTACTCCGTGGCGCCCGCCGCCCGCGCCAGTTCCTCCTTCTCCGGGGAGACGTCGACGGCGACGATCTTCGAGGCGCCGGCGATCCGGGCCGCCTGGAGGGTGGCGAGGCCGACTCCGCCGACGCCGAAGACGGCGACCGTCTCGCCGGGACGGACTTGCGCGCTGTGGTGGACCGCGCCGTAGCCGGTGAGGACGGCGCAGCCGAGGAGGGCCGCGTCGGTGAGCGGGATGCCGTCCGGCAGGGGCAGCACGCAGGAGGCCGGGACGACGGTCTCCTCGGCGAAGGCGGCGACGTTCAGCCCTGGGTGCAGGTCCGTGCCGTCCGTCGTGCGGGCGTACACCTCCGCGGCCCCGTTGAGGGCGTTCACGCACAGCCACACCTCGCCCAGCGTGCAGGGGTGGCAGCTTCCGCAGGACGGTGCCCAGTTGAGGATGACGCCGACGCCGGGCGCCAGGTGTTCGACCCCCTCGCCGACGGCGACGACCGTGCCCGCGCCTTCGTGGCCCAGAACGGCGGGAAGCGGCAGCCGCATGGTGCCGTCGGACAGGGACAGGTCGGAGTGGCAGACGCCGGCGGCGGCGAGCCGGACGCGGACCCGGTCGGGGCCGGGGTCCGGAAGGTCGATCTCCGTGATCTGCAACGGAGCGCCGATGGCGGGCAGTACGGCGGCGCGGACAGCCATGTTCGGTTGACTCCCTTAGAACTGGAGGGACTTGGTCTGGAGGTACTCGGCGAGGCCGTGGGCGCCGAGCTCGCGGCCGACGCCCGACTGCTTGTAGCCGCCGAAGGGCGCGAGCGGGTTGAAGCGGCCGCCGTTGATGTCGACCTGGCCGGTCTCCATCCGGCGGGCGAAGGCCACCGCCTCCGCCTCGTCGCCGGCCCAGACGGCGCCCGCGAGTCCGTAGACCGTGCCGTTGGCGATCCGCAGGGCGTCCTCCTCGTCCTCGTAGCGCAGGACCGACAGGACGGGGCCGAAGATCTCCTCCTGGGCGACGGCCATGTCGGGGGTGACGTCGGCGAAGACCGTGGGGCTGACGAAGTAGCCCTGCTCGCGCGGGGATTCGAGGCCGCCCGCGACCAGCCGCGCCCCCTCGGCGATGCCCTTCTCGATGTAGCCCCGCACCCGGTCCCGTTGTGCGGCGTTGACGACGGGGCCGATACGGTCGGCGTACTTGGCGGCCGCCGCCGCGGCGAGCTCGACCGCCTCGTCGTACCGGTCGCGGTGGACGAGCATCCGGGTCCAGGCGCTGCATGTCTGGCCGGAGTTGGACATCACGTTGGCGACGCCGACGTTGACCGCCCTGGCGAGGTCGGCGCTCGGCAGGATGACGTTGGCGGACTTGCCGCCGAGTTCCAGGGCCACCTTCTTGACGGCCGCGCCCGCCGTCGCCGCGATCCGCCTGCCCACCGCCGTGGAGCCGGTGAAGGACACCAGGTCGACGCCGGGGTGCTCGACGAGGGCCTGCCCGGCGACCGGGCCGAGGCCGGTGACCAGGTTGAAGACGCCGGCCGGAACGCCCGCCTCGTGGACCGCCTCGGCGAAGAGCTGGGCGGTCAGCGGGGTGTCCTCGGCGGGCTTCAGGACCACCGTGCAGCCCGCGGCGAGGGCCGGGGCGACCTTGGCGACGATCTGGTGCAGCGGGTAGTTCCAGGGGGTGACGGCGCCGACCACACCGACCGGCTCCTGGAACACGGTCGAGTTGCCGACCTTCTCCTCGAAGGAGTGGGTCGCGGCCAGTTCGGCGTAGGAGCCCGCCACCGCGATCGGCACCGCCGCGTGGACGGCCCGGGAGAAGGCCAGGGGCGAGCCGAGTTCGGCGGTGACCGTCTCGGCGATCTCGTCCTTGCGGGCCGCCAGGACGTCCCGGAGCGCGGTCAGGCGGGCCGCGCGTTCGGCGGGCGGGGTCGCGGCCCAGCCCGGCAGGGCGGCGCGGGCCGCCCGGACGGCGGCGTCGACGTCGACGGCGTCGGCCGCCGGGACCCGGGCGATCACCTGCTCGTCCACCGGGTCGACGACCTCGATCACATCCCGGCCCGCGGCCGGGCGCCAGGCGCCGTCGAGATAGATGCCGTCATGTGCCTTCATCGCGTTCCCTTCGGGCGGGCCTCGTCGTCCGCGACCTAAACTAGCGCTGTTAGTTTTCTGGCACCAGGGGACGGCGGGTGAAGGACGCGGAACGCGCGGGACACCGGACCGTCACCGGACCGCGGACGGCTCGGGACGCCTGCTCACTCGTCGAGGTCCGGCAGCCGGGCCGGAGCCGGGCTGATGCGCTCGCCGTGCTGGTCGAAGACGAAGAGATGGGCGATGTCGACGAGGAGCGGCACCTGCATCCCGTGACGGAGGTCGAAGTCGGGAGTGGTGCGCACGACGAGGTCGCCGAGGGGGCGGGCCTCCGGGGACGCGGGCGGCCGCTCCGGGGACGCCGGATCGTCCAGGACGCCGACCGTACCGGACCGCAGGCCGCCCGCCCCCTTCCGCAGCCGGCCCAGCACCCCGCCGCCCCGGCGGCGCCGCCGGGGCGGCCGCTGGACGGGGCGGGGCGCCTCCAGTTCCGGCACGACCGCGAGCCGGGATCCGGTGTTGAAGTGGACGAGCACCTCGTGACCCTGGAACTCCACGTGCTCCACCAGACCGGTGATGTGCGTCTCGCCTGGCCGGGCGTCGGCGGGCGTGGCGATACGGACCGCCTCCGAGCGCAGTCCGACGATCACCTCGCGGCCCTGCTGCACCCGTAGCAGCTTGTGGTCCAGGCAGTGGGGTTCGGGCAGCCGGAGCGCCTGCTTGCCGAGGCTGATCGTCATGGCTCCGTCGAGCGGGGCGCGGACGAGGCCGCGCAGGAGGTTGATGCGCGGGGTGCCGATGAAGGCGGCGACGAAGACGTTGCGCGGCAGGGCGTAGACCGACCGCGGGGTGCCCACCTGCTGGAGGACGCCGCCGCGCAGTACGGCGACCCGGTCGCCGAGCGACATGGCCTCGGCCTGGTCGTGCGTGACGTAGACCGTGGTGACGCCCAGATGCCGGGTCAGCTTGGATATCTCGGCCCGCAGATGGTTGCGGAGCTTGGCGTCGAGGTTGGACAGCGGCTCGTCCATCAGGAAGGCGGAGGGGTGCCGGGCGATGGCCCGGCCCATGGCCACGCGCTGGCGTTCGCCGCCGGAGAGCTGGCCGGGGAAGCGGTCGAGGAGGTCCTCGATGCCGAGCATCCGGGCGGTGGCGTCGACGCGGGGACCCGGGTCGGCGCCGGGGGCCTCGATGCGCAGCGGGAAGCCGATGTTGTCGCGGCCGGTCATGTTCGGGTAGAGCGCGAAGTTCTGGAAGACCATCGCGATGTCCCGCCCCGAGGGCGCCAGGTCGTTGGCGTACTCGCCGTCGAGCCGTAACTCGCCCTCCGTGATGTGCTCCAGGCCGGCGATCATGCGGAGCACGGTGGACTTGCCGCAGCCGGAGGGGCCGAGCAGGACCAGGAACTCGCCGGGCGCGATGTCGAGCGACAGCCGGTCCACGACCCGGACGCCTCGGGTGTGGACCTTGCTGACGTCGTGCAACGAGATGGCGCGTGTCATGAGTAGTGTCCCCGGGGACTCGTGTGCCGGGCCGGCCCGGCCGGTGCTCCGCTGTCCGACCTGCCCCGTGCGGGTCGAACGGGGCTTGTGAGTCACGGAAGTTAACGGACTGTGTGCGCCCGGGGGAAGAGACACGCCCGGATCGGACGCTCCCGTCCGACAGGTGAGAAACCGGACTGTCTGATTCAGCGGCGTCGGCCCCGGGCCGTGGACGTCGGCGCGGCCCGGCGGCGGGTCAGCGGGTCGCCGTCAGATGGGCGAAGACGACGACGTTGCTGGTGTATCCCGTCGCGTGCCGGAAGAGGCCCCCGCAGGTGAGGACGCGCAGTTCGGGGCGGCGGGTCGGGCCGTACACCTCCTTGTCGGGGAAGGTGGCCTTGTCGAAGACGCGCACCCGGTCCACGGTGTAGACGGCCGTCCGGCCGTCGGCGCGCAGGGCCTCGATCCGGGCGCCCCGGGCCACGCGTGCGAGGCCCGCGAAAACCGCCGGGCCGGTCTTGGTGTCGCGGTGGCCCACGGCGACGGCGGTGCCCCGCTCCCCCGGGGTGGGGCCGCCCGCGTACCAGCCGACCAGCTTGGGCCGGTCGAGCGGGGGTGTCCCGAGGTGCCGGCCCGGGCCGAGCCGGAGCGGGACGATCGGCACGTCGATGCCCAGGGAGGGCACTCGCAGGGTGGTCGCCGGGGACCGGGGCAGCGGGCGGGGAGGGGGCCCCGGACTCTCGGACGCCTTCTTCCCCGCCGTCCGGCCCTCCTCGTCGGCGTCGCCCCCGGCGGCCGGGGCGGCCTGCGTCCCGCCGGACGCCGCCTCCCCGGCCCGGGCCGCCGTGGCCGGGCCGTCGTGCCCCCCGCACCGGACGCCGACCGTCACCAGGACGACCGCGAGCACGGCCGTCCTGGTGAGGCGGTAGGCGCGGGTCCGGTGCCAGGGCCTGCGTACGCGCCTACGCGGCACCATGGGTGCGGCGGCGGATCAGTCGGAAGTAGGCGACTCCGCCGACGGCCACCAGTCCGACGGCCGCGGCCCCGGCCAGCGGGGTGAAGGCCTGCGAGGTGTCGGCGAGGCCGCCGCCGCCCGCGTGCACGCCGCCCTCCGGGCCGCCCTTCTCGCCGCTCCAGGCGGAGCCGCCCTGGGTTCCGCCTTCCCGGCCACCGGCGCCCTGCGCGGTTCCGCTCTGCGCGGTGCCGTTCTGCGCGGTGCCGTTCTGCGCGGTGCCGTTCTGCGCGGTGCCGTTCTGGCCGCCACCGTTCTGACCGCCGCCGTTCTGGCCGCCGCCTGCCTGGCCGTTCGGTCCGCCGGCTTCACGGCCGTCGTCGGTGATCGGCCGGTTCGGGCTCCCGTTCCCGTCGCGTCGGCCCTCGGGGCAGCTGATCTTGAAGACCTTCACCTTGGGCGTGAGCGGAACGTCCCCGGCGATCGTCCACTCGAGCGTGTACGACCCCTCGGCCAGCCCCAGGGTGTCGGTGTGCCCGGCGCCCTGGGTCAGGGTGATGTTGCCGGAGACCGTGGCGGTGTCGGGGGCCGGGGGCCGCGCCTTGATGGTGTAGGCGACCGTCGGCAGCTCGCCGAAGTTGGCGGCGTCGAGGTAGAAGCGGCAGGCCACCGGGTCGTCCTTCGAGACGCCCGGGGGGACCTGCTCGCGGTGGATCCTGATGTCACCGGCCTCCCCCACGGCTACGGCGGACGGTGCCGAGAGGCAGGTGAACCCCGCCGCGGCGAGCACCGTGAGAGCCGTGACGCCGAGGCGGGAGCCGAGGGCGGACGGGAGCGTCGAGCTGGGCATGCGCATTCCTCCGAGTCAGGACGATTTTCATACAAATCGCTCTTGCACCTGACTCTCTTTCACATCGGCGTCCACGACTGTGGGAGCGCCGCCGGACGCGCCGTCAGACATCGCTCGACCGGCGCAACCCCGATCCGGACCGGCGCCGGGGCACGGCCGCCTGCGCTCCGCCCTCCCCGCGCGAGCGCACCGCGACTCCCGACGACACCAGCAACAGCACCCCCAGCATCACGAACGGCGCGGCCACCCCCGCGACCCCGGCCACCAGCCCCGCGGCGGCCGGCGCGGCGACCTGGCCCAGCCGGTTGCCGGTCAGGCGCAGCGCGAGGGCGGTGGAACGGGCCCCGTCGGGCGCCGCCTGGACGACGGTCGTCATGGACAGCGGCTGCCCGACGCCGAGGCAGAAGCCGAGCAGCGCGAGGATCACGCCCAGTCCCCAGACCGGCACCGGCAGTGCGATCCCGGCGCACAGCAGGGCCGCCAGCAGACAGGTCCCGGTGAGCAGCAGGGTCCGGCCGAGCAGTCGCAACAGGGGGGTGAGGACGAGCCGGCAGGCTATGGAGGCCGCCGCGCGGACACTGAGCAGGACGCCGACGACGGACGGCGCGATGCCCCGGTGTTCGCCGACCACCGGCAGATAGGCGGTGAGGATGTCGGTCGCGGACAGCACGGACAGGCTGATGAGGATGCCGGCGGGGACGCCCCGCGCGTGCAGGATGCGGCCGACGGGAACCCTTTCCCCCTGCTCCGCACGGGACTTGGGCGCGGTGTCGCGGTGTTCGATGCGCCACAGCGAGGTGAACGCGACCGCGCAGCCGGCGCCCGCGACCAGCAGGGCGAGGGCGCTGCCGGCCGCCATGTCGGCGCCGCCGATCAGCGCGCCGGCCGCGATCGGGCCGACCAGCTGGCCGAGCGAGGCGCCGATGGTGAAGTGGCCGAAGTTGCGGTCCTGTTCGTGCGGCGCGGACTGACGGGCGACCAGCGACTGCGAGCCGATGACGAAGCAGAGATGGCCGAGGCCCATCACCCCGCTCCACAGGGCCATCGCCCAGAGGGAGCCGGCGACACCGCTCAGCACACAGCCGCCGGATATCAGGACCACGCCGACGGGCAGCAGGGGCGCGCAGCGACCGTGGTCGGTGCGCCGGCCGAGCGGCACGGCGGCGAAGAGCGGCAGCAGCGCGTACACGCCCGCGATGACGCCGATCGCCCGCTCGTCCGCGCCCAGCGCGAGGGCCCGGTAGGAGACGGCGGGCCGGGCCATCGAGACCGCCCCCTGCGCGAAGCCGAAGGCGATGACGAGACGGAGCAGCCAGCCGCGGTTCCTGCCGGGCCTCACAAGTTCCTCCATGAATGGCTCAGATGATCCCGAACAGGATGCCCGCGCCGAGGATCACCAGGCTGGTGAGGGCGGCCCACTTGACCACGAATTTCGTGTGGTCGCCGAACTCGACCTTGGCCATGCCGACGAGGACGTAGACGGCCGGGACGAGCGGGCTCGACATGTGCAGGGGCTGGCCGACGAGCGAGGCGCGGGCCATCTCCAGCGGCGAGACGCCGTGCGCGGCGCCGGCCTCGGCGAGGACCGGCAGGACGCCGAAGTAGAAGCCGTCGTTCGACATGAAGTAGGTGAGCGGGAGGCTCAGGACGCCGGTGACGAGGGCCATGTGCGGGCCCATGCCCGCGGGGATGACGTCCACCATCCAGGTGGCCATGTGGTCGACCATGCCGGTGCCCTGGAGGACGCCGGTGAAGACGGCGGCGGCGAAGACCATGCCGGAGACGTTGAGGACGTTGTCGGCGTGGGCGGCCAGCCGGGCCTTCTGGTCGGGGATGTGCGGGAAGTTGACGGAGAGGGCGAGCGCGGCGCCGAGCAGGAACAGCACCGGGATCGGCAGCCACTCCATGATCATGGAGGTGAGCAGCGTGACCGTGAGCAGCGCGTTGAACCAGTACAGCCTGGGGCGCAGGGTGGCCCGCTGCGGGTCGAGGCCCTGGAAGTCGTCGTCGTCCTCGTCGGCGTGGTCGATCTCGTCCGGCGCGTCGGTGCCGGAGCCCGAACCGCCCGTGCGGACGGGGGTCTTGCCGTCGGAGCCGCCGGCGCCGGCGCCCACCAGGACCGTCTCGGTCTCCTTCTCCTCGACCAGCACCTCGTCCAGCGTCAGCGTGCCGAGCCGGGCGCGCTCGCGGCGGCCGAGGACGTAGGAGAGGGCGATGACGAAGAGCAGGCCCACGGCCAGGGCCGGGATCATCGGCACGAAGATGTCGCTGGCGTCGAGCTTCAGCGCGGTGGCGGCACGGGCGGTCGGGCCGCCCCAGGGCAGCGTGTTCATCACGCCGTTGGCCATCGCCGCGACACCGGTCATCACGACCAGGCTCATCTTCAGGCGCTTGTACAGCGGGTACATCGCCGAGACGGTGATCATGAACGTGGTGGAGCCGTCGCCGTCGAGGGAGACGATCGCGGCGAGCAGCGCCGTGCCCACGACGATGCGGAGCGGGTCGGCCTTGCAGAACTTCAGGATGCCCCGGACGATCGGGTCGAAGAGGCCGACATCGATCATCACACCGAAGTAGACGATCGCGAACATGAGCATCGCCGCCGTGGGGGCGAGGCTGGTGACGCCGTCGATGACGTAGTCACCGAGCCTGGCGCCCTTCCCGACGAAGACGCAGAACAGTGCCGGGATCAGCACGAGCGCCGCGATCGGCGACATCTTCTTCAGCATGATCAGGACCAGGAAGGTCGCGATCATGGCGAAGCCGAGGATGGTCAGCATGAGTGGATACCTAACGTTCGCCCTTGAACATCCCACCTGGGGGTCGGCGGTGGGTCGACGTTAGGTCCGTTCAAACGCTGTTAACAAGACGTTGACGTGCGAGCAATAAGCGCAAAAGTCCAGGTCACAGCTTTGCTCAGGTCAGCGGGCCGTCACGGCGGTGAGTTCCACGGGCACTCCGTTGAGCACCGCGTTGCCCGACAGCGGGTCCAGCAGACTGCCGTCGAGGAGCTGGTTGACGTTGACGCCGGGGTCGGTGGCGGCATGGCTGAGGCGGGTGCCGGGGCGGTCGTGGCCCCAGCCGTGCGGCAGGCTGACCACGCCCCGGCGCACGCCGTCGGTGACCTCGGCGGGTGCGGTCACCTCTCCCCCGGCGCCCTTCACCCGTACCGGCGCGCCGTCGAGCACACCGAGCCGTTCGGCGTCCTCGGGGTGGATGTGCAGGGTGCAGCGGTTGGTGCCGCCGGTGAGCGCGGGGACGTTGTGCATCCAGCTGTTGTTGGACCGCAGATGGCGCCGGCCGACCAGGACGAGTGCGTCGGGCTCCCGCTTCAGTCCCTCCCGCAGCCGCGGGAGATCGTCGACGATCGGTCGCGGCAGCAGTTCGATCCGCCCGCTGCGCGTCTTCAGCGGCTGGGGCAGGCGTGGGCGCAGCGGCCCGAGGTCGATGCCGTGCGGGTGGGCGAGCAGCCGGGCGAGGCCGAGTCCGTCCGGGCGGGCGCCGAAGCCGTCGCCGTAGGGGCCGAGGCGCAGCATCATGTCGAGCCGCCGCTCGGGACCGGTCTCGCCGGTGAGCTGTGCCGCGAGGTCGCGCGGGTCGCGGCCGTGCACGGGCGAGTACGGTTCCTTCACCGCCTTGCCGAGGGTCTGGCCGATGACCAGGTCGTCCACGGCGGACGGGTCGGCGCCGTGCATGCCGGTGGCGGCCAGGGTCAGCCGGGCGAGGATCTCGGTCTCGGCCATCCGGCCGGGCTCGAGCGGGACGGCCGGGCGGCTGTAGCGGACCTGGTTGCGCACGGCGAGGGTGTTGAAGGCGAAGTCGTGGTGCGGGCTCTGCGAGGGCGGCGGCGGGGGCAGCACCACGTCGGCGTGGCGGGAGGTCTCGTTCAGGTAGGGGTCGATGCTGACCATGAAGTCGAGGGAGCCGAGCGCCTTGTCGAGCCGGTCGCCGTCCGGGGCGGACAGGACGGGGTTGGCGGCCACGGCGACGAGTGCGCGGATCGGCTCGCCCTGTGCCGTCACGGTGTCGATCTCCTCGGCGAGCGCCGACAGCGGCAGTTCGCCCTTGGCCTCCGGGTGCCGGCTCACCCGGGAGTGCCAGCGCGCGAGTTGGAAGCCGTGGCCGGGACCGGCCGGCCGGGGCGTGCGGTCGGTGGCGGCCTGCGGGAAGAGGGCGCCGCCGGGCCGGTCCAGGTTGCCGGTGAGGATGTTCAGGATGTCGACGAGCCAGCTGGCGAGGGTGCCGTAGGGGACCGTGCAGCTGCCGATGCGGCCGTAGACGGCGGCGGTGGGGGCGGCGGCGAGTTCGCGGGCCAGGGTGCGGATGAGCGAGGCCTCCACGTCACAGGCGGCGCTCACCGCTTCGGGGGTGAAGTCCCTTACGGCCTCGGCGAGTTCCTCGAGGCCTTCGAGGTGGGGGGCCGACTCGCCGGGCTCCACGAGGAGTTCCTCGAAGAGCACCTGGGCCATGGCGGCGAGCAGCAGCGCGTCGGTGCCCGGCCGGATCGGGATGTGCCGGTCGGCGAGCTTCGCGGTGCGGGTGCGGCGCGGGTCGATGACGGTGAGGGTGCCGCCGCGGGCCTTGAGCGCCTTGAGCTTGCCGGGGAAGTCGGCGGCGGTGCACAGACTCCCGTTGGACTCCATGGGGTTGGCGCCGATGAGCAGGAGATGGTCGGTGTGGTCCAGGTCCGGCACGGGGATCGCGTTGGCGTCGCCGTACAGCAGTCCGCTGGAGACGTGCTTGGGCATCTGGTCGACCGTGGAGGCGGTGAACAGGCTGCGGGTGCCGAGGCCGGCGATCAGCACGGTCGGGTAGAGCGCGCCGGCCATGGTGTGCACGTTGGGGTTGCCGAGGACGACTCCGACGGAGTTCGCCCCGTACCGCTCGACGACCGGCCGGATCCCGGCGGCCACGGCGTCGAAGGCCTCCTCCCAGGTGGCCTCGCGCAGCTCGCCGTCCCGGCGCACCAGGGGCGTGCGCAGCCGGTCGGGGTCGCCGTCGACGGCGCCGAAGGAGGCGCCCTTGGGGCAGATGAAGCCCTTGCTGAAGACGTCCTCCCGGTCGCCGCGGGCGCCGGTGACCTTCGTCCCCTCGATGGTGAGCGTCAGCCCGCAGGTGGCCTCGCACAACGGGCAGATTCGCAGGGCGGTGCGGGACACGGGTCCTCCTGGGGCGCGGCGGCAGCGATGACGCACGGTCTGGAGCCGAGCATACCGACCGGTACGGACGGTGGGGAGGGGTCCCGGCGGACCGCTCAGTCCAGGGTCCGCGCCAGATACGCCCGCAGCAGCTCCCGCGCCTCGTCGATCACCTTGGGGTCGCCCTCCGGATCCACCCGGAAGGCCAGCTGGACGAGGGTGTCCGCGGTCTCCACCGCGATCAGGAAGGTGCGGCGCAGGTCCTCGTCGGGCTCGCGGACGAGATAGTCGGAGAGCAGGTCGGTGAGGCGGTCGGCGACCCGGTGGTTGGGTTCCGCGTGCCGCGCTCCGACCGGGATCTGGTTGCCGAAGTCGACGAGGGAGAACCCGGGCGCGGTGTGCTTCATGGCCAGGTACTCGTCGAGCACGGCGTCCATGGCGGCCCGCCAGTCGCCCCGGCGCGCCCCCTTCAGCCGCTCGGTGACGCGTTCGGAGTAGCGCTCGAGGTTGCGCTGGGCCAGCGCGTCGGCCATCTGCCGCTTGTTGCCGAAGAAGCGGTAGACGGAGCCGATGGGGACGGCGGCGCGTTCGGCGACGGCCCGGGTGCTCAGGCCGTCGTAGCCGACCTCGTCCAGCAGGTCGGCACAGGCGTCGAGGATTCTGGTCAGCCGTTCGGCACTGCGCCGCTGCACGGGCGCACGACGGAGCGATGTCGCTTGGGGCACGGAGCTCATGATGCCTTTCCGTCGCGGCGGGGTGAACCTCACCCCTCGATACGGAGAAAGATGCCTGATGCACTCAACGCGGGCCGTCACCTGGGAGCCGTCCCCTGGGAGCCGTCACAGGGGAGCCGGGAGTCCCCTCAGGAGGAAGGCTCCGACGCCGTGATGTACGCCGTGCTCTCCACCGGCTTGCCGTCCACCGCCCACACCGTGCCGTCGTCCGCGCACAGCCGCGCGGTGACCTGGTGGGTGCCGTGCGGGAGGTAGCCGGCCGGGATGCGGTAGGACGGGGTGCGCAGGTCCGCGACCGGCTGGTCGTCCACGTAGAGCCGGGCGGCGCCGCGGCCGTGGGCCGCCCCCGCCTTCGTCGCGGTGGGCGTGAACCGGAAGTTCTCCACCTTCAGGCGGACGTCCCAGCTTCCGTCGGCCTCGGGCTCCACCTCGACACCGACCTCGGGCGCCCCCTTCTTCTCCACCTCGCGGTAGTGCCGCCCTTCGTCGTCCGTGTCCTTCAGGACCTTGCCCACCGGAGAGGGGGAGACCGACGCCGCGGTCGTCGCGTCCCCCCGCTCCTGGGCATCACTGGTGCCGCAGCCAGCGGATCCGGTCAACAGCAGGACACAGACCGCGGGCACGGCGAGGCTTCCGCGCGTCCACGACATGCGGGGGAGCGTAGAACAACGCACCGACACGCGGGATCCCCCTGAGGTCTGGTTCCGGCCGTCTTGATCGTCCTCCAGGAGGAGGACCCGCGCACCTCTTGCGCCGGGGAAATCGCAATCCTACGGTGATGCATAGGAATCAGCAGGCGCACCCGCGGGGCGCCGGAGGGAGCGAACATGAGCAGCGGGGACGCACGCAAGACGGCCGAGGGCCTGGCCTATCTCTCCGGGTTCGGCAACGAGCACGCCTCCGAGGCCGTGCCGGGGGCCCTGCCCGACGGCCGCAACTCGCCGCAGCGCGCGCCCCTCGGCCTGTACGCGGAACAGCTCAGCGGTACGGCGTTCACCGAGCCGCGCGCCCACAACCGCCGCTCGTGGCTCTACCGGATCCGCCCGTCGGCCGCACACCCGGCGTTCACCCGCGTCGACGACGGCGCGCTGCGCACCGGCCCGTTCACCGAGACGGTCCCCGACCCGAACCGGCTGCGCTGGGACCCCCTGCCCGAGCCGTCGGCCGGCACGGACCTCCTCCGCGGCCTGTGGACCCTCGGCGGCAACGGCGACGTCACCCAGCGCACCGGCATGGCCGTGCACCTGTACCACGCGAACGCCTCCATGGAACGCGTGTTCAGCGATGCCGACGGCGAGCTGCTGATCGTTCCCGAGCAGGGCGGACTGCTGCTGTGCACGGAGTTCGGGCAGCTGCACGCCGAGCCCGGCGAGGTGGCGCTGATCCCGCGCGGGGTCCGCTTCCGCGTCGACCTGCTGGACGCCTCCGCCCGCGGCTACGTCTGCGAGAACTACGGCGCCCCCTTCCGCCTCCCCGACCTCGGCCCCATCGGCGCCAACGGCCTCGCCAACCCCCGCGACTTCCGCGCGCCCGTCGCCGCGTTCGAGGACGTCGAGGGCCCGGTGGAGGTGGTCAACAAGTACTGCGGCCACCTCTGGAGCGCGACGTACGACCACTCCCCGCTCGACGTGGTCGCCTGGCACGGCAACCATGTGCCGTACGTCTACGACCTGCGCCGTTTCAACGTCATCGGGACCATCTCCTACGACCATCCCGACCCGTCGATCTTCACGGTGCTGACCGCCCCGTCCGACACCCCCGGTCTGGCCGGCGTCGACTTCGTGGTCTTCGCCCCGCGCTGGCTGGTCGGCGAGGACACCTTCCGGCCGCCGTACTTCCACCGGAACGTGATGAGCGAGTACATGGGCCTGATCGAGGGCGCGTACGACGCGAAGACGGCCGGAAAGGGCGGCTTCGTGCCGGGCGGCGGTTCGCTGCACAACATGATGTCGGCGCACGGCCCGGACCGGGAGACGTTCGAGCGGGCGAGCGCCGCCGAGCTGGGGCCGCAGAAGATCGACGACGGGCTGGCGTTCATGTTCGAGACCCGCTGGCCGCTCACCCTCACCCCGCACGCGGCGCGGGCGGACCACCTCCAGCCGCGCTACGACGAGGTCTGGCAGGGCCTCGAACGCCACTTCCGTCCGTCCGACGCAACGTCCGACGCAACATTGCACTGAACGGTGCCGACCGGTACGGATAGCCCGTGACCTCCTTCGCCCCGGACTCGATCGTCCTCACCCGCAAGCTGCCGCTCTGGTACCAGGTGTCGCAGTCGCTGCGCGCGTCGATACTCGGCCGCTCGCCACAGGACCCGCTCCGGCTGCCCACCGAGGAGCAGCTGGCGGGTCACTACGGGGTGAGCGTGCTGACCATGCGGCAGGCGCTGAAGGAGCTGGAGGCCGAGGGGCTGATCACCCGGCACCGCCGGCGGGGCACGTTCATCGAGCCGAGCGCGCGGCGGGGCGCTCCGGTCCGGCTCCTCGGCTCGGTCGACGCGATCGTGGCCCAGCAGTCCGCCATGACGACGGAGCTCCTCGGTCACGGCCGTACGACCGTCCCCGCCGAAGTCGCCGAGCACTTCCCGGACCTGGCCGAGGTGGCGACCTATCACCGGCTGAGGAGCGACGAGAACACGGGCGAGCCGACCAACCACGCCCGCAACTACGTCCGTCCCGAACTCGCCGCCCGGATCGACCCGGACGACCTGGTGCGCCGGCCCATGACGAAGGTGCTGCGGGACCTCGTGGGCGTGGACATCAGCCGGATCACGGACACGGTCGAGGCCCGGCTGGCGGACCCGGAGACCGCCCGGCTGCTCGGGGTCCCGCTGCTCAGCCCGATCCTGCACTACACCGGCGTCATCTACGACACCGGCGGGCGGGTCCTCGACGTGGCCGTCATCCACTACCGGGGCGACCGTTTCTCCTTCACGGTCACGCTCGACGCGACGTGACGGGCCGCGGGCGACCCGTCGTACGATGCCCAGCGTGACGCCCGACGACGCTCCGCCGCTGGCGGACCTCATGCCGTGGTCCGTCGCACCGCCGCGGCTCGGCCGGGGGTGGCCGACGGACCCCGACCCGGCATCCCTCAAAGCGCGCTGGGACGCCCTGGTGAAGGCCGAGGGCCCGGACCGCGAGGCCCTGTTCGAGCCGACGCGCTCACGCACCCTGCACACGGCGGTCGGGCAGCTGCCCGGGCATCTCGGCGGCACGGAGCGGCTCGTCCGCGCCTCGGGCCGCTGCCCGGAGCCGGTACGGGTACTGGCCGCCCCCTTCGACGAGCACTGGCTCATCCCCGACCACCGGCTGATCGACGCGGCCCGGCCCGAGCTGTGGCGGGTGGCGGACGAGCACCAGGTCTTCGTGGTGGAGACGCCGTCCCCGCCGGGCCCGCCCCTGCTCGCGACCTCGCTGATCCCGCTGGCGCGTCCCGGCCGGGTCCACCCGCTGTACCGGCGCCCCGGCGGCGCGGAACCCAACCTGGCGCCGGGCCTCCTGGAGCATCTCGGCCACTCCCCCGATCCGGTGGACTTCCTGGCCTGGACCCTGACCGCCGTCCGCCCCGATCACACGGTCCCGCTCACCCGGGACCCCGAGCTGTGGGCCCGCGGCGTGGAGCTGGGCCGTCGCGCCCTGTGGCTGCTCCGCCGCGACGGCGACCGCCCCCGGCTCCCCGGCGGCCGCCGCCCCTACGTCCGCGCCCCGCTGCCCAACCGGCCCCTGACGCTGCACTACGACCGCGACGAGGAGACCCTGCACCTCGACGGCGGCCGGGTCTCCCCGGTCCCGCCCGCGGCCTGGGACCTCACGGCGGGCGGGATCCGCGTCCTGGAGCAGTGGTTCGCGGCCCGGACGGCGGAGCCCGAGCCGGGCACCCTGTCCGCGATCCGCCCGAAGGCCTGGACGCAGACCTGGACGTCCGAGCTCCTCGAACTGATCACGGTGTCGGCCCTGTTCGCGCAAGCACGCGCCCAGCAGGAGGAGTTGACGGTGACGGACTCGATCACGGCGCGCGAGCTGCGCGCGGCCGGCATCCTGCCGGTCCCGGAGCCGGCCCGGCACCCGGCGACGGTCCTCGACCACCACGAGGAGGGCCCGGAGGGCCAGTTCGCCCTGCTCTAGCATCCACCTCATGGACCACAGCCCCCCGCCGCTGCCGCCGCCCCTGGACGGCCTCACCGTCGTCGCCGTCGAACAGGCGGTCGCGGCCCCGTACGCCACCCGCCAGCTCGCCGACCTCGGCGCCCGGGTGATCAAGGTCGAGCGGCTCGACGGCGGTGACTTCGCCCGCGGCTACGACACGGCCGCGGCCGGCCTCGCCTCGCACTTCGTCTGGTGCAACCGGGGCAAGGAGTCCATCGCGCTGGACCTCAAGGACCCGCGCGGCCTGGACGTCGTACGGCGGCTGATCGCCGACGCGGACGTGTTCGTGCAGAACCTCGCCCAGGGGGCGGCGGCCCGGCTGGGTCTGGACGCGGCCACCCTGTGCGCGGCGCATCCGCGGCTGATCGCCGTCGACATCTCCGGGTACGGGGCGAGCGGGCCGTACGCGGACAAGCGGGCGTACGACATGCTCGTGCAGTGCGAGGCGGGGCTGGTGTCGGTGACCGGGACGCCGGAGCAGCCGGTGAAGGCGGGCATCCCCGCGGCGGACATCGCGGCGGCCATGTACGCCTTCTCGGGCGTGCTGGCGGCGCTGGTGCGGCGGGGCACGACCGGGCGGGGCGGGCCGGTGGAGGTGTCGATGCTGGAGGCGCTCGCGGAGTGGATGGGGCATCCGCTGCACCACACGATGCACGGCGGCGCCGTCCCGGCCCGCACCGGCCTCGCGCACGCGGTGATCGCGCCCTACGACGCCTACGCCACCGCCGACGGCGGGCGGGTGCTGCTGTCCGTGCAGAACGACCGGGAGTGGCGCCGACTGGCCGAACAGGTCGTCGGCCGACCCGAATTGGGGACGGATCCGGCATACGCGACCAATGCGGCAAGGGTGGTGAACCGGGAGCGTACGGACGCGCTGGTGGCCGGGGCCCTGGGCGCACTGGACGCCGACGAGGCGCTCGCGCGACTGGAGGGCGCGGGCATCGCGTGCGCACGCCTGAGGAATCTGCACGAGCTGGCGGAGCATCCGCAGCTGGCGGCCCGCGAGCGGTGGCGGGAGGTGGGGACGCCGGTCGGGCCGTTGCGGGCGCTGCTGCCCCCGATCACGTTGCCGGGCGGGGCGGAGGCACGGATGGGAGACGTGCCCGCGCTCGGGGAGCACACCGAAGCGCTGCTGCGTGCCGTGGGGATGGCGGACGAGGAGATCGCAGCGCTGCGCCGGGACGGTGTGGCCGCCTGAGCGCGGGACTCAGTACGTGAGGACGCGCCGGCCGGTCAGTGCTTGTTGCCTCCGAACAGTGAGCGCCGCAGTCGGCGCAGCGGCGCGAAGAGCGAGACGCGGCTCACCCGTGCCCGCGCCGTCTTGGGGCCGTGGCCGCGCGCGGGCTCACGCGCGGTCAGTTCCCGCATGAGCGAGGTCGCCTCGAGCGTCTCGCGCTGCGGTATGGCGGGACCCGCCAGCACCGAGAGATGGCGGTCGAGGCGCGAACTGGTCGCACTGCTCCCGCAGGTGATCGCAGGGACCCGCGCCCTGCTGTGCATCGTTATCTGTTCCATGTCACTCCCCACCCGTACGAGTCCGCCCGGCCCGGGCAGGGTAACCCTATCGCCCCGTCGAGGCACACGTGTATCGAGCTCACAGGATTCACCTTCCCCGTAAGGGGGTTGACGACGCCTCCCCGATCACTCTCCGAATCCAACCGATTTCAGGGTGAGTTGGACAACTGGCTGCGTAGTGGGCTGTGGTGATCCCCCGTCGGGCTCGACGGTCACAGCGAGTGATGTCGCGACCTTGTCGAGACCGGTGGCGACCAAGGGCGTGTCGCCGTCGAAGAGCCCGAGGGAGCGCGGTTGCGCGTCGGGGCGCATGAGCCACAGCTGATGCACCTGTCCGGTGGGCAGCTCCGCGTATCCGCTCAGGGTGACGATCGCCTGCCCCTCCGCGGCCGAGGCGATCACGCCGATGCTGCGGCCCTCCGCGTCCTTCCCGGTGCTCGCCCGCGCGTCGGGAGCTGCGAGAACGTGGGCGATCTCACGAGCCTGGGTGCGCTCGGCCTTCAGTTCGTCCTGCGCGCGACCCGCCTGGACGGCGAAGAGCGAGGCGACGACGAGGGCCGCGGCGGCGGTGGCCGTCGCGAACGGCACGAACAGCGGGCGGCGCGCGCGGGGCGTACGGGAGCGTCCGGGCGGCGGTTGCGTGCCCCAGACGTGCGCGGGCAGTTGGGGCGCGCGCCCTCGTACCGGCGCGCGGGAGGACTCCTGCGGCGTTCTCTGCACGGCCGCCAGCACCCGGCTGCGCAGGTGGGCCGGCGGCTGCGCGGCCTGGGACCAGGCGAGCCGGACGGCGTCCTCGGCCAGCGCCCGCACCTCGGCGGAGCAGCGGTCGCAACCCGTCAGATGCTTCTCGAAGCGGCGGCGTTCGTCGGGTTCGAGGGCGTCGAGCGCATAGGGGGCGGCCAGCGAGTGCAGGTCCTCCCGGCGGAACAGGCCGAGCACACTCATGCGGCACCTCCCAGGCAGTCGCGCAGCCGCGTGAGTCCGTCACGCATCCGGGTCTTCACCGTGCCCAGCGGCAGCGACAACCGGTCGGCCACTTCACGGTACGTGTAGCCGTCGTAGTAGGCGAGGGTGACGGACTGGCGCTGGAGCGCCGTCAGCCGGTCGAGGCAGCGACGCACCAGTTGGCGTTCCAGACCCGCCTCGACCTCCTCCGCCACCTGGTCGAAGGCGGGGTCGTGGTACCGCGACGCCTCGCGCTGCTCACGGTCCACGGCCGCGCGGGCGCTGCGCACCCGGTCGACGGCGCGGCGGTGCGCGAGGGTGAGGATCCAGGAGAGGGCGCTGCCCCGGCTCGGGTCGAAGCGGCCGGCCGAGCGCCAGGCCTCCAGAAGCACCTCCTGGGAGACCTCCTCCGACTGCGCGGGATCCCTGACGACCCGGCGCACGAGCCCGAACACCGGCCCCGACACCAGTCCGTAGAGCTGTTCGAATGCGCGCTGGTCGCCCCCAGCCACGAGCACCAGTAGCTCGTCCGCCTCCATGCGGTCCCCCTCCCTGCGGCCACCACACCCGGGCCGCCCCGTCACACCAGGCATTCGCAACGAACACACCTCCGGATGGGGGGTACGTATCGAAGCGCCGAAAACGCGGGTGAGCAGGAAATTAAAAGTTTTTGAGTTTGGACCAATCCGAACCCACCCCTCGCTCCGTATCACTGTCCGTCAGGCAACTTGGCACAGAGGACGGACGGCATGACAGCTTTCTCCAGGAGCGGCAACGGACGCAGGAGCGTCGCGACCCTCGTCTGCGGTGCGTTGGCCGCCGGGGGGCTCGCAGCCGCCGGCGTGGCCACGCTGGTGCCGGGGGCGGCCTACGCCTCCAGCCACCGCGAGGCCCCCCTCATCTCGGGCACCCCGCAGTACGACAACACCGACGTGTACGCCTTCGTCAGCCCGGACCACCCGGACACGACGACGATCGTCGCGAACTGGATCCCCTTCGAGGAGCCGGCCGGCGGTCCCAACTTCTTCCCGTTCGCCGAGGACGCCCAGTACGACCTGCACATCGACAACAACGGTGACGCGAAGGAGGACCTGACCTTCCGCTATACCTTCAAGACGCACGTGAAGAACAAGAAGACGTTCCTCTACAACACGGGCGCCGTCGAGAGCCTGGACGACGCGGACCTGAACATCACGCAGACGTACGACCTCGAACTGATCAAGTCGAAGAAGGGGAAGGTCGAGCACGAGACGAAGCTCGCGGACGACGTGCCGGTGGCGCCGTCGAACGTGGGCAAGGCCTCGATGCCGCACTACTCGAAGCTGCGCGACCAGGCGATCTACAAGCTCTCCAGCGGCGCCAAGACCTTCGCGGGCCAGGCCGACGACCCGTTCTTCCTCGACCTGCGCGTCTTCGACCTGCTGTACGGCGGTGACCTCTCCGAGGTCGGCAACGACACGCTCAAGGGCTACAACGTCAACTCGATCGCGCTGCAGGTCCCGAACGACATGATCGCCGAGTCGGAGCACCAGCCGATCGTCGGCATCTGGTCGACGACCCAGCGCGAGAACGCCCAGGGCCACTACTCGCAGGTCTCGCGGCTCGGCATGCCGCTGGTCAACGAGGTCGTCAACCCGATCAAGGACAAGGACAAGTTCAACGCGTCCGAGCCCAAGGACGACGGCCAGTTCCTGAAGAACGTCACCAACCCCGAGCTGCCGAAGCTCATAGAGGCGATCTACAAGATCAAGGCGCCGGCCGAGCCGCGCAACGACCTCGTCGACGTGTTCCTGAAGGGCGTCAAGGGCCTCAACCAGCCGCCGTACGTGACGCCGTCCGAGGAGCTGCGCCTCAACACCTCGATCAAGCCGACCGCCAGCCCCAAGCGGCTCGGCGTCCTCGACGGCGACAACGCGGGCTTCCCGAACGGCCGTCGCCTCACCGACGACGTGATCGACGCCTCGCTCCAGGTCGTCGAGGGTGAGCTGGTCGGTTCCAAGAACGACCTGGGCGACGCGGTCGACAAGAACGACAAGTCCTTCGAGAAGTACTTCCCGTACGTGGCCCTGCCCACCGAGGGCTCGCGCGGCGCGACCGCCAAGACCGACGCGGCCACCCGCAGCCAGCTCGGCGACGCCCTCTCCGGCTCGACCGGCAACACCACCCTCATCGCCTCCTCCGCGGGCGCCGGCGCCGCCGGAATCCTGCTGATCGGCGGCGGGCTGATGTGGTGGCGCGGGCGGCGGCGGGCCTACTAGGCCCTCCTCCTGAGCGGGGCCCACTGGGCCCTTCTCCTGAGCGGGCCGGGGAGAATCCTGCGCTCCCCGGCCCGCCCCACCGACTGGCGCGGCCCGCGTATTCATCCCCCACGGCGCGGGCCGCGCCACCCCCACGCGAGCAGGCTGAACGACCCCAGGCGACCTAGGAGAGGGCATGTCCCCGCGGACGATCGACGGCGAGCCGGAGCCCACCCGACCGGTACCGGACTCCGGTGAACCGAAGTCCGGTGGGCCGGTCGCGGAACCCGGGCAGCCGGTGCCGGACACCGTGCCGGAACCCCAGGAAGCCTCCGGCACGGACACCACGGCCGCGGCGGAGCCCGCGGCCGCCCCCGAGACCGAGACCGAGACCGACGCGAACGCCGACAGCGACACCGGCGCCGAGGCAGGTGCAGCCGCGGATGCCGAGGCCGAAGTCGGTGGCGCTGGCAACGGCGACGGCGACGGCGACGAGCGGGTCGCCGCGGTGCGTCGTGCGGGTGCCGCCGGGCGTCGGTGGCGGGCCGCCCAACTCACCGCCTGCGCCGCCATGCTGGCCGTGGCGCTCACCGCCGGGGCGATCGCGCTCGGCGCGGCGCGGGACGGACAGAACGTGCCCGTGTCGACCGCCGCGGCGGTCTCCCCCGGACTGCTCGCCAGTGGCGACCTCGACTCGAGCATCACCGCGCTCCAGGCCCATCTCCGGGCGCAGCCCAGGGACTTCGGCGGCTGGGCCACCCTCGGTCTCGCCTATGTCGAGCAGGCCCGCACCAAGGGTGACCCGTCGCGCTACCCGCAGGCCGAGCAGGCCCTGAAGCGCTCCCTCTCGCTGCGCTCCGACAACGACCAGGCGCTCGCCGGCCGGGCCGCCCTCGCCGCCGCCCGGCACGACTTCGCGAACGCCCTGGCCTTGGCCGACCGGGCGCTGAAGCAGAACCCCTACAGCGAGCGCGCCCTGTGCTCCCGTATCGACGCCCTCGTCGAGCTCGGCCGTTACGACGACGCCGAGGAGGCCGCGAAGACGGCCGACGAACGGCAGCCGGGCGTACCGGTGTTCACCCGCTACGCGTACGTCCACGAACTGCGCGGCGACGTCACCACGGCCCGTCAGGTCCTGGAGCGGGCGCTCGCCGCGTCGACCTCACCCGGCGACATCGCCTACGTCGCCGCCCAGCTCGGTCAACTCGCCTGGAACCAGGGCGACTACACCACCGCGCTCACCCACTACGCCCGCGCCCTCGCCGCCGACGAGAACTACCTCCCCGCGCTGGAGGGCCGCGCCCGCGCCCAGGCCGCGAGCGGACAAAAGGCGGCGGCGATCAAGGGGTTGGAGCTGATCGTCGCCCGCTATCCGCTCCCCGGACCGCTGGTGGAGCTCGGCGAGCTGTACGAGGCCAGGGGCGGCGAGGGCGACGCGGCGAAGGCCGAGAACCAGTACCTCCTGGTCGACGCGTGGACGGCCATCGCCCGCGCCAACGGCGTCAACGCCGACCTCGACACCGCGCTCGCCGCGGCCGACCACGGTGACCGGGCGACGGCCCTGCGCGCGGCCCGGGACGACTGGTCCCGTCGGCACACCGTGCACACGGCGGACGCCCTCGCCTGGGCCCTGCACGTCAACGGCAAGGACGCCGAGGCCCTCCCCTACGCCCGGCAGGCCACGGCCACCGGCTACCGCAACGCGTCCTTCCTCTACCACCGCGGGGTGATCGAGAAGGCCACAGGACACCCCGCCGACGCCCGTACCCACCTCGCCGCCGCCCTGAAGCTGAACCCCGGCTTCTCGGCGCTGGGCGCCCGCGAGGCCCGTACGGCACTCAAGACGCTGGAGGCGAGCAAGTGATTTCCCGTCGTCTGCTGGCCTCCTGCGCGGCCGTGTTCACGGCCGGCTGCGCGCTCGCGCTGGTCCCTTCCGCCAACGCGAGCGCGCACCCCCTCGGCAACTTCACCGTCAACCGCTACGACGGTCTCGTCGCCGCCCCCGGACAGCTCCGCGTCGACCACGTCGAGGACCTCGCCGAGATCCCGGCGACCCAGGCCAAGCCGGACATCGAACGGCTGGGTATGACGGAGTGGGCCCGGCAGCGCTGCGCGACGGCGGCGACCGGCAGCAGGCTGACCGTGGACGGCCGGGCCGTCACCCTCACGGCCGGTGCCGCCAAGGCGGTCGTACGGCCCGGTCAGGCGGGGCTCGACACCCTGCGGGTGGAGTGCGGGCTGACGGCTCCGCTGCCCGCCGTGTCCGGCGAGGACACCGTCTCCCTCGCCTTCCACAGCGAGGGCGCCACCTCCGGGCCCGGCTGGCGTGAGATCACCGCGCGCGGCGACCGGATGACGCTCACCGACTCCGACGTGCCGAAGAAGT
This sequence comes from Streptomyces sp. NPDC102259, assembly GCF_044766465.1. Lineage (NCBI taxonomy): Bacteria > Bacillati > Actinomycetota > Actinomycetes > Kitasatosporales > Streptomycetaceae > Streptomyces > Streptomyces sp. NPDC102259. The sequence goes on from NZ_JBIWMA010000005.1 coordinate 398,460, forward strand.
CGGTCTCGTCGGAACTCACCAGCTATCCCAAGGAATTGCTCTCCTCGCCCGCCGACACCTCGATCGCCTCCGTGCGGGTGCGGCCCGGTGGCGCGGCACTCGTCGAGGCGGACCGGGACGCGCCGGCGGCGTCCGTGCTGCCCCGGGGCGCCGACCGCTGGACGCGGGCCCTGGACGACCTGGTCGCCCGACAGGACCTCACCGTCGGCTTCGCCGCGCTGGCCCTGGTGATCGCCATCGTCCTCGGCGCGCTGCACGCGGTCGCCCCCGGCCACGGCAAGACCATCATGGCGGCGACGGCTGCCGCGCGGGGCGGCAAGGCCCGGATGAAGGACGTCCTTCCCCTGGCCGCCTCCGTCACCATCACCCACACCCTGGGCGTCGTCGCCCTCGGCCTCCTCGTCACCGCCGGTTCGGCCGCGGCGCCTTCGGTGATCGCCTGGCTGGGCCTGGCGAGCGGCGCGCTGGTGCTCTTCGCGGGCGCGAGCCTCGCCCGACGGGCCTGGCGCGGCCGGGGCCCCGACAGCCCCCACGGACACACCCACCCGCACCCACATCCGCATCCCCAGCCCGACGGCGGACCCCCCCACAGCCACGAGCCCGCGAAGACCCCCGACCGTCAACTCGCCCTCGTCGGCGCCCCCACCCCGCACACCCATGCCCATCAGGACGCCGGACACGACCGCGAGCACGACCAGGGGCATGACCACGGGCACGACCACGGGCACCCTCACGACCACGGCCACGACCGCCCCCACGAGCACGGTCACGACCACGGCCACACCCACACGCACTCCCACGGCGGCCACACCCACACCCACGCCGTCGCCCCCACCCTCCGCGGCACGCTCCTCCTCGGCTTCGCCGGCGGCATGGTCCCCAGTCCGTCCGCCGTGGTCGTCCTGGTCGGCGCCGCGGCGCTGGGACACGCCTGGTTCGGGCTGCTGCTCGTCGTCGCGTACGGCGTCGGGCTCGCCCTGACCCTGACCGCCGCCGGGTTCGCCGTGGTCAGGCTGGGCGCGGGGGCGACCCGTCTGCTGGACCGGCAGCCGCGCTGGACGGCCCATCCGATCGTGACGCTGGTCCGCCGCAACCTGCCCCTGTGGTCCGCGTTCCTCGTCGTCGCCCTCGGCGCAGGACTGGTGTTCAAGGGGGCCGCATCCGTACTCGGCTGAGCTACGTTTGTGGGGTTGCGGAGGTTTTCGCCCGGATACGAAGAGCGAAATGGGGGCGCGGTGTCCGAAGAACCGGGCAGTGAACGTCTGATCGCGGGACGCTACCGACTGCTGACCCCGCTGGGCGAGGGCGGCATGGGCACGGTGTGGCGGGCCCGTGACGAGGTGCTGCACCGCGAGGTCGCCGTCAAGGAGGTGCGTGCACCGCACGGACTGGCTGCCTCGGACGTCGAGCGGATGTACGCGCGGCTGGAGCGCGAGGCGTGGGCCGCGGCCCGGGTCGCGAACCGGAACGTCGTCACGGTGTACGACGTGGCCACGCAGGACGGGCGGCCGTGGATCGTCATGGAGATCGTGCGCGGGATCTCCCTCGCCGAACTGCTGGACGCCGAGGGGCCGCTCGAACCGGCGCGGGCCGCGCACATCGGCGCCGAGGTGCTGTCCGCGCTGCGGGCCGCGCACGAGGCCGGAGTGCTGCACCGGGACGTGAAGCCGGCGAACGTGCTGATGTCGAACGACGGCCGGGTGGTGCTCACCGACTTCGGTATCGCGACCGTCGAGGGCACCTCCGCGCTGACGATGACCGGCGAGGTCATCGGCTCCCCCGAGTTCCTCGCGCCGGAGCGGGCGCTGGGGCGCACGCCGGGGCCCGAGTCGGACCTGTGGTCGCTGGGCGTGCTGCTGTACGCGGCGGTGGAGGGCAACTCCCCGTTCCGTCACGACACTCCGTTGAGCACCCTGCGCGCGATCGTGGACGAGGAGCTGCCGCCGCCGCGCCGGGCCGGTCCGCTCGCGCCCGTGATCGAGGGGCTGCTGCGCAAGGACCCGGCCGAGCGGCTGCCGGCCGACCGGGCCGAGCAGGACCTGCGGCTCGTCGCCGCGGGCGGCGCCCCCCGCCGCGACACGATCCGTTCGACGCCACCGGCGCCGTTCGCGCCGTATCCGCCGACGGCCTCGACCCCGGCGGAGCCGTTCCGCCAGGAGCCGCCTGCCCCGACCCCGCCCCAGTCCTGGTCGGCCGCCCCGGCGACGACGACCGGCTCGCGGGGTCCGGACCGGAGCCGGCGCGCCGGTGCGGTCCTCGTCGCCGGCGTGGTGGTGCTGGCGCTGGCGGTCGCCGGGCTGACGTACGGGCTGCTGAACCACGACGACGGTGGTGGCGACACGGGCGGCGGGGTCACCGACAGCGCGACGGAGATCCTGAGTTCGCCGCCGACGCAGCCGCAGACGAGCGAGGAGGGCAGCGATTCGCCGAGCCCGAGTCCGAGTCCGAGCGAGAGCGCGAGCTCCGAGGCGCCGGCGCAGACCGTCTCGGTCACCGTCGCCGGTGCGCACACGGACTACTCGGGCAGCTGTCCGCCGCCGGACGGCGACGCGCCCGCCTTCACCGCGACCATCACGGTGGGGCGGCTGCCCGCCACGGTGTCCTACCGCTGGGTGTCGAAGGACGGCGAGCTCTCCGGCCAGACCTGGAAGACGCTCGACTTCCCTTCCGGCGGCGGGAAGTCCCAGCAGGACAAGGTGATCGTGTCGACGTACGCCGAGAGCGGGACGTACCGGAACTCGATCTCCGTCGAGATCCGGGAGCCGGTGAAGACGACGTCCAACTCGGTGCCGTTCTCGGTCACCTGCGAGACGGAGACCCCGACGGACGGGGCCTCCCCCTCACCTTCTGCCTCGGAGTGACGGATCAGGCGGCGCTGTTCAGGACCGGCAGGTAGCCACCCGACTGGCCGGACGCGGTCGGGTGGTACGACTCACCGATGTTCAGCCAGTTGAGGCTGTGCAGCCAGGAGCTGCCGGAGCAGATCTCGTGGCCGGCGAACGGGGTGCGGACGTCGCCGAAGACGAAGCCGTGGGCGGCGGCGCGCCGGGCGGTCGCGGCGTCGAGGTAGTCGGCCGCGTCGTTGATGGCGGAGCGCTTGGTCTCGGACAGGCCCAGGCAGACCGTGCCGAGCTTGTAGAAGCGGGGGTAGCCGATGACGATGACGCGGGCGTTGGGCGCCTTGGCGCGGATGGCGGAGTAGACGGTGTCGAGTTTGCCGGGGAGCGTCGAGTCGACGTAGGCCCTGGCCGTGTCGATGCGGGACAGGCACGTGCTGTCGGAGCCGGTGACGCAGGTCGTCATGACGTCGGCGAAGCCCGCGTCGTTGCCGCCGGCGGTGACGGAGACCAGGCCGGTCGAGGAGTTGAGGCCGCCGAGCTGACTCGCCAGAACTTCATCCGTTCGGGCGCCCGAGCAGGCCGCGAAAGTGAACGACGAGGGGGCGTGGGCGGCGTTCCAGAGGTACGGATACGCCTTGGTGCTGCGCTTGCAGTTGCCGCTGGAGCTGATGTAGCTGCCCGCGCCGACACCGGAGGAGTAGGAGTCCCCCAGCGCCACATAGCCACCTGTGGCCGCGAGTTGGGCACCCTGCGCCGAGGCCGCCCCGGTGAGGGCGGTGCCGAGGGCGAGGAGGAGTGAGCTCACGAATACGACAAGTCGGGAACGTCTCATGGAACCTCCTTTAGCAGGATCTCTGCCTTAACTGTCGTACCAACTACGCGTGTTGACCGGAAGTGTCCATGCCAAGACTTTCGGCGCCGAGCGGGATTGTTCGCGACCCCTTTGCGCGCGGGACATTGCGTGCCCGTGTCAAGGTTGTTGACAGCTCCTCAACTCCCTTGTTCTACGAACGTAGACGGCCGAGGCTTTACCTCAGCCGCGAACGGAACGGCTGGACATCTTCGCCCCCGGCTCCTCCATCACCGCCGGCTGGTACACCAGCGACACCGCCACGAACACCATCTCCGGCACGTCGATGGCGACCCCGCACGTCGCGGGCGCGGCCGCGGTCTACCTGGCGGGCCACACCTCGGCCACCCCGGCCCAGGTGGCCACGGCGCTGGTGAACGGCGCGACCTCGAACGTGGTCACCGGCCCGGGCACCGGCTCACCGAACAAGCTCCTCAAGATCGTCCCCTGACCGGCGCGGTACTGATCCGAACCACCGTTCCCCGCAGGCTCCGTGGCCTGCGGGGAACACTTCTGTCCGTTCCTGTGACCGTTCTTGTGCCAATTGCTTTCGAGGGGACGCATCATTCTGTAACGGTCAAACGAACAAAAAGGTGAGCGAGCCGCCAAGGGGTTGCCATCCGGGCGTAATCATCAATACCGTCATACATCTCACTCGCATCGGACCGTCGGCAACGGCTCCAGGGGAGGGCTCAGGGACCGCGGCGGTATCGGGGCGGGAGCGCGGTAGGGGGGTGCCGAGCTCGGTGACCGCACTGGTGACCGGGCCGTGCCGCGCGGTCGGCTGCCGTCCTTCGACGGTGGCCGGTAAGTATTGCCAGCTCACCCGTGTCTGCGCGGAGATCACTCCGCCATGGGTGAGAAACCCCCCTTTCGAACCGGACGTGGATTCCGGGCCGCCCAGGGGCGGGCGGCCCACCGGACGAGAGGGACCAGACTCATGAGTTCCGTTCTGCAACCGGCGACATCGGGCCAGGATCTCGAAAGCCCGTCGACCGTCGGCAAGTACCGGCCCATCTCCTCCCACCTGGCCATCGCGCCACCGGTGAGCGTGGTCATCCCCGCGATGAACGAGGCCGAGAACCTTCCGTACGTGTTCAAGACCCTGCCGGACTGGATCCACGAGGTGGTCCTGGTCGACGGCAACTCCACCGACGACACGGTGCGGGTCGCGCGTGAGCTGTGGCCCGGCGTCAAGGTCGTCGGACAGCAGGGCCGGGGCAAGGGCGACGCCCTGATCACCGGCTTCGAGGCGTGCAGCGGCGACATCATCGTGATGGTCGACGCGGACGGCTCGGCCGACGGCAACGAGATCGTGTCGTACGTCTGCGCCCTCGTCTCCGGCGCGGACTTCGCCAAGGGCTCCCGCTTCGCCAACGGCGGCGGCACCGACGACATGACCTTCATCCGCCGGCTCGGCAACGCGGTCCTGTGCGCCATCGTCAACCGCAAGTTCGGCGCCCGCTACACCGACCTGTGCTACGGCTACAACGCGTTCTGGCGGCACTGCCTGGACAAGATCGAGCTGGACTGCACCGGCTTCGAGGTCGAGACCCTGATGAACATCCGGGTCGTCAAGGCCGGCCTGAAGGTGCAGGAGATCCCCAGCCACGAGTACCTGCGCATCCACGGCGTCAGCAATCTGCGCGCCGTCCGCGACGGCCTGCGCGTGCTGCGGGTGATCCTCCAGGAGCGGTCCAACCGGCGCGCGCTGCGCCGGGTGACCCGCCGCTCGCCGATGCTCGACTCGGCACGGGGAGAGGTGTCTTGAGCACCATCGACGTCTCCGTCGTGATCTGCGCGTACACCGAGGACCGCTGGGAGGACGTCCTCGCGGCGGTCGCCTCGGTGCGGGCGCAGACCCACCCGGCCCTGGAGACCCTGCTCGTCGTCGACCACAACCCGACGCTCCTGGAGCGGCTGAGGAGCGAGTACAAGGAGACCGACGAGGTGCGGGTGCTGCCCAACGCGGGCCCGCGCGGTCTGTCGGCCGGCCGCAACACCGGCATCGCCGGCTCGCGGGGCGAGGTCGTCGCCTTCCTCGACGACGACGCCGTCGCCGAACGGGACTGGCTGCGCCGGTTCGCCGACCCGTACTCCGATCCCCGGGTCCTGGCCGTGGGCGGCCGGGCGGTGCCCGTCTGGTCCTCCGGCCGGCGGCCCGACTGGTTCCCCGAGGAGTTCGACTGGGTGGTGGGCTGCTCCTACCGGGGCCTGCCGCCCGGCCGGGTCAGGGTGCGCAACATTCTCGGCGGGAACGCCTCCTTCCGGCGCACCGCGTTCGACTTCGTGGGCGGCTTCGCCACCGGTATCGGACGCGACGGCAGCAAACGCCCGATGGGCGGCGAGGAGACGGACCTGTGCATCCGGCTCAGCCGCGCGAGACCCGACGCCATCCTGCTGATGGACGACCGCGCGGTGATCCACCACAAGGTGCCCGAGGCGCGCGAGCGTTTCGGGTACTTCCGCACCCGCACCTACGCCGAGGGCCTGTCCAAGGCCCTGGTCGCGCGCAGCGTCGGCGTCGACAAGGGCCTGGAGTCCGAACGCCGGTACGCCACCCGGGTGTTGCCGGCCGGCGTGGTCCGCGGACTGCGCGACCAACTGCTGGCCCGGCCCGGCGGGGCCCGGCGGGCGGCCGCGATCGTCACCGGGGTGCTGACGGCGGCCGGCGGGTACCTGGTCGGCAGCGCGCGGGCGCGCCGGGCGGGGACGACGTTCGCCGTGGTGCCGATCTCCGTCGACCAGGTGGAGCGGGCCGTATGACAGAGACGCGCGTGCCGATCCTCATGTACCACGCGGTGAGTGCCGACCCGAACGACGCCACCCGCACCCTCTCGGTCACGCCCGAGGCGTTCGCCGGGCAGCTGGCGGTGCTCGCGGACCGGGGCCTCACCCCGCTCACCACCGCCGACCTGGCAGCCCGTTGGCGGTCCGGCCGGCCGCTGCCGGACCGCCCGGTCCTGATCACCTTCGACGACGGCTACGAGGGCGTGCACCGGCACGCCCTCCCGGCGCTGGCGAAGCACGGCTTCCCGGCCACCCTGTTCGTCACCACCGGCTGGGTCCGGGGCGCCTACGACACCGGGGGCGGCCTGGACACCATGCTGGACTGGCGGCAGGTGCGCGCACTGGCGGACAGCGGCGTGGAGATCGGCGGCCACAGCCACACCCACCCGCAGCTCGACCGGATCGACGACGCCCGGCTGCGCGCCGAGCTGACCCGCTGCCGGGACGTCGTCGCCGCCGAACTGGGCTCCCCGCCCGTGTCGTTCGCCTACCCGTACGGCTACTCCAGCCGCCGGGTGCGTACGGCGGTGCGCGGGCACGGGTTCGCCCAGGCGCTCGCCGTGGGCAACTCCCTCGCCCGGCGCGCCCAGGGGCCGTACGCCCTGCGGCGGGTGACGGTCCGGCGTACCACGGACGCCGAGGAGTTCGAACGGCTCGTCGAGGGTCGGGCGATCGGCCGGACGTTCGCCAGGGACCGCGCGCTCACCAAGGGGTACGCCGTGGTGCGGCGGACCCGCCGACTCCGACGACCGGTCTGAGGGGTGGCCCCGGCCGAGCCCGTCGGGGCCACGCGCGCGGAACGGGAGCGGTCTGATCCATCCGGCACACCCGACACACCGGGCGTACCTCGCGGACCGCGGAAACCGGGTGCGGGGGACGCCCCGGTGCCGGATCATGGCGGCATGTCCGCACCCCCGCACGACGCACTGCCGATCCGGCTCAACGTCGACGACTCCGACTCCCCGTCCGATGTCGTCGACGCGCTGTTCCTCGGCCGCTTCGCGACGGGTGAACAGCCGTACTCGCACGCGGTGAACATCGACCGCGTGCGCTCCGGCGCGACCCTGCTGCCACCACACGCCCGCGTACTGCGCGTCGCCCGCGACGAGGACCGCAGCGCCACCCTGGCCGAGGGCGACGGCTGGACGCTGCTGGTCTCCCGCTGGAACCGCGGGGCCGACGTCACGGTCACCGCGACCACCGCCGAACTGGCCGCCCAGGTGCTCGACCAGGCCACCGACGGCGCGGCGGACGAACCCGAGCCGCAGCCCGAGAACGTGACCATGGGCTTCTGGTACGTCTCACCGCGGCGTGGCCCGCACCGCACCACCCGGCAGATCTCCGCGGGCACCTGGGACGAGGTGCGTCCCAACTACACGGCGCCTGTCGCCGAGGCGCTGGACCAGCTGATGGGGACGACCCCGCAGGACATCGCCGGCCGGCTGCTCCTGCTGCACGGCCCGCCCGGCACCGGCAAGACCTCGGCGCTGCGCACGCTGGCCCGCTCCTGGCGGGAGTGGTGCCAGGTCGACTGCGTCCTGGACCCCGAGCGGCTCTTCTCCGACGTCGGCTATCTGATGGACATCGCGATCGGCGAGGACGACGGCACCGGCAAGGGCCGCTGGCGGCTGCTGCTCCTGGAGGACTGCGACGAACTGATCCGCGGCGAGGCCAAGCACACGGCGGGCCAGGCCCTGTCCCGGCTGCTGAACCTCACCGACGGGCTCCTCGGCCAGGGCCGCAACGTCCTGGTCGGGGTGACGACCAACGAGGACCTGGAGCGTCTGCACCCCGCCGTCGTCCGCCCCGGCCGCTGTCTGGCCCGTATCGAGGTCGGCCGGCTGACCCGCCGGGAGGCCGTCGACTGGCTGGGTACGGAGGAGGGTGTCGGCCACGAGGGCGCGACCCTGGCCGAGCTGTACGCCCTGCGCCGGGGCACCTCCCCGACCTCGCTGCCGGAACCGCGGGGGCGGGCGGACGCCGGACTGTACCTGTAGGTGTTCTGATGGGGGTATGACGCTGTACGTCGGTACGTCCGGCTGGCAGTACAAGGACTGGAAGGGCGTCCTGTACCCGGCCGGCGTGCCCGTGCGGCGGTGGCTGGAGGAGTACACCGGGCACTTCGCCACCGTCGAGATCAACAACGCCTTCTACCGGCTGCCCTCGCGGGAGACGTTCGCGTCCTGGGCCGAGCGCGTCCCGCCGGATTTCGTGGTCGCGGTGAAGGCGAGCCGCTATCTGACCCACATCAAGCGGCTGAAGGACCCCGAGGAGCCGGTTCGGCGCCTGATGACCCACGCGGCCGGTCTCGGCGACCGCCTCGGTCCGGTGCTGCTCCAGCTACCGCCGACCCTGCGGGCCGACGCCGGGCTCCTGGACGCGTGTCTGTCCTGCTTCCCGCCGGGTACGCGCGTCGCGGTGGAGCCACGGCACGAGTCATGGTGGACGTCCGATGTGCGCGCCGTCCTCGAGGCCCGGGGCGCGGCCCTGTGCTGGGCGGACGTCCGCTCCCGCCCGGTCACCCCGCTGTGGCGCACCGCCGACTGGGGGTACGTCCGCTTCCACCAGGGCCGCGCCCACCCCTGGCCGCACTACGGCCGCCGTGCCCTGGAGACCTGGCTGGACCGCATCGCGACGACCTGGGCGGCCGGAGCAGACGTCTACGCCTACTTCAACAACGACCCCGGCGGAGCGGCGGTGGAGAACGCGGCGTTGTTCGGGCGGACGGCACAGCGGGCGGGGCTGAGGGCGACCCGTACGCCGGGCGCGCTCCCCGCCCACCACTGAGCACCGCACACCCGCACACGCCCCATTCCGCACACCGCACGTCTCACACACCGCACACCGCACACCGCACACCGAGATCACCGCTCGCCGCCGGTCACCGCTCGTAGGCCGCCCGCAGGGCGTCCCGCACGGCGGCCGACGCCTGGTCCTCGGTGAGTCCCAGCCGCAGCACCCGCTCGGCGTAGGCCTGCGCGGCGCCCGCCGCCTCCCGCTCCGCCGCCGGTCCGGCCGCGGCGACGAACGTGCCGTTGCGCCCCCGGGTCTCGATCACCCCGTCCCCCTCCAGCGCCCGGTACGCCTTGGCGACGGTGTTCGCGGCGAGGCCGAGCGACTCGGCCAGTCCCCGCACCGTCGGCAGCCGGTAGCCGACCGGCAGCGCCCCCGACCGCGCCTGCTCGGCGATCTGCGCCCGCACCTGCTCGTAGGGCGCGGCGCTCTCATCGATGTGGATCTTCAAGGTCACGGGCCGATTGTCCCGCACCCCGCCGGGGAACGGGCGCGCGGGCGGAGCCGAAAATGGGAGGCACCCGGGCGCCGCCCGACCGTAGCGTGCGCTCACATGACCGTCATCGTGCGCGACCTGCGCCCCGGGGCGCCCGCCGACATCGAGGGCTTCATCCGGGTCCGGCACCTCGCTCTGCCCCATGTGTTCTTCAGCCCGGCCTCCGTGCTGCACGGCCTCTCGCTGTCCCGCCCCGACGCCCATGCCCGCAAGCTGGTCGCCGTGGAGGACGGCGAGATCATCGGCACGGCCCAGGTGGGCCTCGCCCAGGACAGCCCGGAGCCCGGCCAGGGGTCCCTCAACGTGTACGTGGACCCCGCGCGCACCGGGCGCGGCGCGGGCGCCCTGCTGGTCCGCACCGCCGAGGAGCATCTGGCGGCCCACGGGGCGACGAAGCTGTTCGCCTGGGTCCTGGACGAGCCGGCCGACCGCGCGTTCGCCGAACGGCACGGCTACCGGTCGAGCCGCTCCGCGCACTTCCTCCGCCTGGACCTGGCCCGCGCCGCGCTGCCCCCGCTCCAGGACCCCCCGCCGGGCGTCGAGCTGCGCACGGCCGCCGACTTCGCCGACGACCCGCGCCCGCTGTTCGCCCTGGACGCGGAGGCGGGTTCGGACGAACCCGGTGACATCGCCACCGAGTTCACGGACTACCCGGCCTGGGTCGACGAGTACTGGAAGCATCCCCATCTGGACCGGGAGCTGTCCTCGGTCGCCGTGGCCGACGGCCGCCCCGTCGCCTTCACCGTGGCCCACACCCACGACGGCGGCCGGTACACCACCGGCATGACCGGCACCGCGCGCGGCCACCGCGGCCGGGGGCTGGCCAAGCTCGTCAAGAACGATTCGCTGCACCGGGCCCGTGCGGCGGGGTACACGGAGGCCCGCACGGGCAACGACGCGGACAACGGGCCGATGCTCGCGATCAACAAGTGGTTCGGGTACGAGATCTGCGCGACGGAGGTGCGGTATGTCCGTGAACTCGGCTGAGCCGGCGGGTTCGGTGGACGTCGTCCTGGTCAAGGGCGGCCGGACGAAGATCCGTTACGAGGCGGGGCTGCTGTCCGACGACGGCACTCGGATCACCGTGCGCGCCCCCTGGGCCGGTGACGCCGTACGCGACTTCGGCTTCGTCCGCTTCGAGGCGGGTGACGTCTTCACCGAGTACTACTGGCGGGACCGCTGGTACGCGGTGAAGGAGGTGCGCGACGCGACGGGCGCCCTGAAGGGCTGGTACTGCGACATCACCCGCCCGGCCACGCTGTCCGGCGGCGAACTGGTCGTAGAGGACCTCGACCTGGACCTGTGGCGCTCCGCCGACGGGACGGACGTACGGCGACTGGACGAGGACGAGTTCGAGGAGAGCGGGCTGGCGGAGCGGGACCCGGCGGCCGCGGCCGCCGCGGTGACCGCCCTCGACGAACTGGAGGCGCTCGCCACCGTCGAGGGCGGCCTGGAGTCGCTGCTGGCGTGAGGGGCCGTCGGGCCGCCGCCTCACAGCCGCCTTCTCACAGCCGCCGCCTCACAGCCGTCCCTGGCAGCTGCCTCCTCACACCGTCGCCACCACCGCGTACCGCTCGTCCGTCACGGCCCCGCCCCACAGCCCCGCGTCCTGCGACAGCCGCTCGACGCGCGCCTGCTCGGTCAGCGGGGCCAGCAGGGCGGTGAGCCGGTCCGCCGCCATGCCGACCGGGGCGACGGTCCCCCACACGCCCTCCACCAGCACGAGCCGCCCTCCGGGGCGCACCAGGCCGCGCCAGTGCCGCAGGACCCGGGCCGGGTCGGGCAGGGTCCACAGCACGTGCCGTACGAGCAGGGTGTCGAAGCGCTGCTCACCGACCGGCGGCGCCGCCGCGTCACCGAGGAGGAACACCGCGTCACGCCCGGCGAGTTTGGCGCGGGCCAGGTCGATCATGGCCGGGGACAGGTCGACCCCCGTCACCCGGTGTCCCTGCTCAGCCGCGAGGAGCGACAGACTGCCGGTTCCGCAGCCGAGATCGAGGAGGTCACAGCCGCGCTCCGGCAGCCAGGCGCGCAGCCGCCGGGCCCAGGCGGCGCGCACTTCGGGATCGCGCAGGCCGTGGTCCGGCTCCTCGTCGAAGGCGGCCGCCGCCAGGTCCCAGTCGATACTCGGCGCGGTCGGTTCGTCACTCTTTTTCCTCATGTGCCCAAGAGTGACACCCACCACTGACAATCGAATCGTGACAGTCGCCACTGACAGAAGGGGTGCCGATGAGGAACTCTCCCCCAAAGGGTCTACCTCCGTGCGAACGCGGAACCCGGTAGCACCTGAAGGAGGCAGCCATGCGCCGTACGACCGTGCAGAAGCCCCTGAAGAAGACGGACTCCCGCCGGATCCGTGACGAGGTCGACGAACGGCCGGCCGGGCGCCCCGAGGTGCGCAAGGACATCGCACGCACGTGGTGGCCGGACGGCTGAGCGACGCCGCGTTCAGTCGAGCCGCTTGCGGTAGTGAACGCGGTCGTACGGTCCGTCCACACGGCGCTCCACGACCACGTAGCCGTACTTCGGATAGATCTCCTGGTTCTCCCACATCATCGCGTTCGTGTAGAGCCTGACTTCGGGCAGGCCCAGCGCACGCGCGTGTGCCTCGACGAAGTGCAGCAGCCGCCGCCCGACGCCCCTTCCGTGGGCGTCGGGACGGACGGCGATACTGTCGAGGAACAGGTGGTCGGTGAACGCCTCGACCACCACGAGGCCGGCCACCCCGTCGGCGAGCGGGTCGCCGGTCACGAACACCTTGCCCGCGGCCACGTTCGCCGCGTGGTCCGCCTCCATGGGCTGCGGAACCCGCCCGATGCGTTCGATGTAGTGCGTGTACGCCGCGTCCGTCACGGCCTTCACGGCTGGTACGTCGGCCGCCGTGGCGGGCCGGATCTCCTCGCTCGTCATGCCCTGGACGTTACCTACCTGATCCCCGTCTCAGCGCTGCCTTAAGGCGACCCTAAAGATCGCCACGGACCGTCCCGAGCAGGCGATTTCGCGGTTTCTTGGTTCCGGCGCACATCACGCCACCGCCTGTTCCGGTTCCGAGGAGTTCCCCCATGCCCGCACGCCGCAAGGCCGCCGCCGTCGCCTTCGCCGCCTCCGTCGGGCTGATCCCGCCGGCCCTGACCGTGCTGGCCGCCGCGCCCGCCGCCGCGCACGGGTCGATGGGCGATCCGGTCAGCCGGGTCGCCCAGTGCTACGCGGAAGGCCCGGAGAGCCCCAGGTCGGACGCGTGCAGGGCCGCGGTCGCGGCGGGCGGGACCCAGGCGCTGTACGACTGGAACGGGATCCGCGTCGGCGACGCGAACGGCCGCCACCAGGAGCTGATCCCGGACGGCAGGCTGTGCAGCGCGAACAACGACGAGTTCAAGGGCCTGGACCTGGCCCGCGCCGACTGGCCGGCGACGAGCGTCAGCAGCGGCCCGTACACCTTCAAGTACCGGGTGACCGCCCCGCACAAGGGCACCTTCAAGGTCTACCTCACCCAGGCCGGTTACGACCCCGCCGGGCCGCTGGCCTGGTCCGACCTCGACCTCGAGCACCCGGTCGCGACGGCCACCGACCCGGTCGCGACGGGCGGCTTCTACACCTTCTCCGGAACCCTGCCCGAGCGTTCCGGCAAGCAGCTGTTGTATGCGATCTGGCAGCGCTCGGACAGCCCGGAGGCCTTCTACTCCTGCTCGGACGTGACGTTCGGGGGAACCGGCACGGGAACGGGCACAGGAGCCGGAACGGGCACAGGATCCGGAACGGGCGCGGGAGCGGGGGCCGGTACCGCGCCCTCCGCCTCCGCGCCCTCCGAGGAGCAGATCGAGGACGGCGCCGACAAGTCGACGATCGAGCACCACGGTCACGGGGACGACGACGCCACCACGACGACGGACCCGACCACCGACCCGACGAGCGACCCGACGAGCGGGGCGTCCGCCACGGCCGGGTCGCCCGCCTCGGCCAACGAGCCGAGGGCGGCGGGTGCCGGATCGGGTACGGGCGAGAACCTCGCGGAGACCGGCGGCGACGGCAGCGCCCCGTATCTCGCGGTCGGCGGCGCGGCCGTCCTCGCGCTGGGCGCGGCGCTGCTGTTCGGCTCGGTGCACAGGCGGGCGGTGAGCCGCGGACGCCACGGCCGCTGAGCCGCCGTCCCCTTCAGTACTCCGGGGCCTGACCGGCGGCTCAGGTCGGACAGGCCCCGGCGGAACACCTGCGCGTCAGCGTGTCAGCTGAAGACGGACGCGCAGGTGGTGGCGGTGGCACGGGCCGGATCGAGCGCGTTGGCCACCTCGTGGAAGGCGATCCGGTCGAACAGACCGATCGCCAGGTGCTCGGAGAGGTCCACCGGGCACAGGTCCTGGAGCAGGACGTTGTGCACGTCGGATCCGCTGAGGTACTGGGTGCGCCACGGCGTGACCACTTCGTCGTACTTGGTGGCGATGACGGTGTAACGGACGCCGGCGACGGTGTCGCCGCCCGCGTTGAGCTTGGTGAGGAAGGCCGATCCGGCGACCTGGTCGGCGAGGCCGGGGGTGGCTGCCGACAGCAGGTCCTCGGCGCCCGGGAAGTAGGGCAGCAGGTTGGCGAGTCCGCTCAGTGTGGTGCCGTGGTTGTCGGGGGCGATGCCGACGAGCGCGTTGACCTTGGCGGCTCCGCCGAGGAACTTCAGGTAGTAGCGGGGCATCAGGCCGCCCTGCGAGTGTCCGACGAGGTCGGCCTCGGCGGCGCCGGTCGCGGCGAGCACCTTGTCGACGAAGGTGGAGAGCTGCGCGGCCGACGTGTCGATGGGGCCGAGGCCGTTGAAGAGCGGGACGCCCGGGAGTTGGCCGTAGTCGACGGAGAAGACGCAGTATCCGCGGACCGTGAGGTAGGGGGCGAGGGCCAGCCAGTTGTCGACCGAGTTGCCGAAGGTGCCGTGCACGAGGACGACGGGGCGGGGGTGGGCGGCGGAGGGCTTGCAGTGGTAGTCGTTCCAGCCACTCGCCGAGGCGGTGGCGGCGGAGTCGGCGTGGGCCGCGGCGGCGGGGACGGTGGCGGCCGCGGCGGCCAGCAGCAGAGCGGCGAGTGGTCTGAGCGCGCGTTTCCAGGGCAGCATCGGGTGATCTCCTTGCGGCTCAAGGGAGGATGCGAGGCCTTACGCCCTGTGACCCGGATCACGAGGATGCTGTTCACTCGTCAAGTTACGGGCGAGTAGCTGAACTGTGAAGTTACGCGTCAGTAAAAACTTCCAGTGATAGCCGCGGTCGCCCGGGATCACTGATATGCCGTCACCAAGCGGGCCGAATGGGGCCATGGGGTGCGATACGCGACAACTGGTCGCGCAGAACGCGCACTTCACCCTCGCCGAGCACGGCGACCCACGCCCGCACCGCCTCGGCGGCCGCCTCCTCCGCCGCCCTGATGCACTCCCAGCCGCGCTCGGTGAGCACGATCAACCGGGCCCGCGCGTCCTCGGGGTGCGGCCGGCGTTCGACATACCCCTTCCGCACGAGCTCCTCGACGAGCTGGCTCGCCGCCTGCTTGGTGACCCCGAGGTGGACGCCCAGCTCGGTGACCGTGGCGCCGCCCGGGGCGAGCCGGGTGAAGGCGAAACCGTGGGCGGGCCGCACCTCGAACCCGCGGGCGACCACGCCGTCGTTGATGCGCTGGGTGAGGTCACCGGCGGCGGCGAGCAGGGCGGCGCTCAGGGCAAGGGCTTCGGAGTTCTGCACCTCCGCATTGAAACATTCTTGACAGATTGGTCAAGCAGCTTGACCATAGGGGCAGATGGTCAAGCTGCTTGACCATCTTCGCGCGTGCGTCCAGCAGCGTCGTGCCTCAGAAGCCGAAACCGACAGGAGACACCCATGCCCGTCATCCGTTCGTCCGACGCCGTCACCCACGAGATCCACGGCGCCCGCTTCGTCTCGTACGCCACTCCCCTCACCGGCAGCAAGGAGCTGTGCGCCTGGAGGGGCGAGATTCCCCCCGGGACGAAGGCTCCCGCGCACACCGTCAACCGGGAGGAGATCTTCCATCTGCTCGTCGGCGAGCTGATCCTGACGCTCGACGGCAGCGCCGAGCGGATCAGCGCCGGAGACACCGTGATCGTCAATCCGGGGGCGACCCTGGCCGTCGAGAACCCGACCGATCACACCGCGCTCTCCTGGGTCACCACGTCCATCGGCCTGGAGGCGGAGCTGGCCGACGGGACCCGGATCACTCCCCCGTGGGCCAACTGACCTCGCCCCGGCCGCCGTTCCGTCACGCCGCCAGCGTCCCGGGCTTCAGCGCGCCCGGCCCGAACTTCGCCCGCACCCGGTCGGCCACCTCCTCGATCCGGCGGACCTTCTCGTCCACGGGATCGAAGGTGAGCTGGTGGGAGGCCTGGTCCGCCGGGCCGAGAGCCTCGGCGCGCAGGACGATCGCGCGGACCCTGGCGCGCTGGAGGCCGAGCGCCTCGTACAGGCCGTACGCCGTTCTCGTCAGAGCCGCCGAGCGCGCGGTCGGCTCCCCGAGGGTGCGGCTGCGGGTGGTGGAGGAGAGGTCGGCGTAGCGCACGGTGAGGGTCAGGGTGCGGCAGACCTTCTCCACGGCACGCAGCCGGGCGCCCAGTTCCCCGGCGGCCGAGAGGAGCGCGCGGCGATGCCGGTCGGGGTCCAACTCGTCGCGCCCGAAGGGGCGTTCGGTGGCCAGTGATCGGGACACGGCGTTCGGCACGACCCGGCCGCGGTCGACGCCGTTCGCCTTCTCGTGCAGTTCCCGGCCCGCCTTCGCGCCGACCAGGCGCTGGAGCGTGGACAGGGGTGCGGCGGCGACCCGGCCGAGGGTGTCGAGGCCGTACTCGCACAGGGTGCGGGCGGTCGCCTTGCCGACACCGGGCAGCGCGACGACCGGCTTCTCGGCGAGGAACTCCCGCACCCCGCCCTCGGGGACCGCGCACGTCACCCCGGGCCGGGCGCCCCGCAGCGCCATGCGGGCCGACATCGGGCCGGGCCCCGCGCCGATCACGCAGTCGACCCCGTGCAGCGCGAGCGCGCGCACCCTGATCACCGACGCCAGCTCGACCGCGCTGCGCCCGAAGTACCGTTCGGCGCCGCGCAGATCGGCCAGCGCCCCGTCCGGCGGCAACGCCTCGACGACCGGCGTGAACTCCTCCAGCAACCCGAGCAGCGCCGGCAGGGCGGTCTCGTCCGTCGAAGGCAGCTGGAAACGTACGCAGAGGATGGTCATCCCGCACTCCCCGGACTCTGGTGCCACAACTTCCTTCCCACCGCGGGCCCTTCGCCCGCGGGGCGCAGATCGGCCCAGGGGTGCATCTCGTACCCCGTGGACATGCGGATGCGACGCTGTTCGCCCGCGTCCTGGGCGGCCGAGCCCGCCGGCGCGGGCAGCCCGTCCGAACCGGCGAGCCGGCTACGCGCCGGGCCGTCGGCGCCCGCGGCGGGGGAGCCCGCGTCGGGGGTGTCCTTGTCGGGGGTGTCCCCGCCGGGGGCGCCACCGGGGTCGGCCAGCCGGGCCGCGACCCCTTCCAGCCCCTCGTCCCGGCGCACCTCCAGCAGTTCGGCGAGGTTCCAGGCGGCGGCGCCCACCACGCTGAGGCTGCGCGGGCCGCGCCGCTGCACCACCCCGCGCACCAGCAGCAGCCAGGAGTGGAAGACGGTGTGCGCGCAGGCGTCGTGGGAGTCGTCGAAGAAGGCGAGGTCGACCAGGCCGGCGCCGTCGTCCAGGGTGGTGAAGATGACCCGCTTGCCGGACCGGATCGGCGGGGTCTGGGTGGCCGCCTTGGCGCCCGCCACGAGGACCGTCTCGCCGTGCCGGGTCTCGCGCAGCCGGCGCGCCGACACCACGCCCAGTTCGTCGAGGAAGCTCCGGTGGTCGTCCATCAGATGGCGCGAGGCGTCCATGGACAGCACGCCCAGTTCGGCACTGAGCTTCTCGGCGGAGGACAGGTCCGGCAGTCCGGCCGGGTCGGTCTTCCGGCCGCCCGCCAGGGGGAGTTGGCCACCGCCCGCGCCCCGGGCGCCCCGGTGCAGTTCGGTCAGGTGCAGTTGCAGATCACGCCGGTTGGCGCCGAACGCGTCCAGCGCGCCGACCTGCGCGAGCCGCGCGGCGAGCGGACGGCTCGGCCGCGCCCGTTCCCAGAAGTCCAGCAGCGAGGCGTACGGCTGCCCGTCCGCGATGCGTGCCGCCTCGGCCTCGGTGATGCCGTGCACGTCGGAGAGGGCGAGCCGCAGTCCCCAGACTCCTGAACCGGATGGACCAGCCCCTGTACCGGGTGAATCCGACCCTGAACCGGACGGGCCAGACCCTGTGCCTGGTGAATCAGCCCCTGAACCGGATGGGCCAGACCCTGAATCAGACACCAGTTCGATACGGTGGGCGACCGCCGACCTGTTCACGTCCAACGGCAGTACCGGCACCCCCCGCCGCCGCGCGTCCGCCAGCAGCAGCCGCTTCGGGTACATCCCGGGGTCGTGGGTGAGCAACCCGGCGTAGAAGGCGGCCGGGTGGTGCGCCTTCAGCCACGCCGACTGGTAGGTCGGCACGGCGAAGGCGACCGCGTGCGCCTTGCAGAAGCCGTACGAGCCGAACGCCTCGATGATCTCCCAGGTCCGCTGAATCGTTTCTGCGTCATATCCGCCGGCCGCCGCGTGCTGCGCGAACCACACCTTGATCCGCCCCTGCGACTCGGGGTCCGACAGCCCGCGCCGGACCCGGTCCGCCTCACCGCGCCCGCAGCCGGTCATGATGGCGACGATGTCGATGATCTGCTCGTGGAAGACGACGACCCCGTAGGTGTCCCGCAGCGGCTCCGCCAGATCCGGATGCGGATACCGGACCGGCGCCCGCCCGTGCCGCGCCTCGATGAACGGCCGCACCATGTCGGCGGCGACCGGCCCGGGCCGGAAGAGGGAGATGTCGACGACGAGATCGTGGAAGGTGGCAGGCTGGAGCCGCCCCACCAGGTCCCGCTGCCCCGGCGACTCGATCTGGAAGCACCCCAGCGTCTCGGTGGACCGGATGAGCCGGTAGGTCGCCGGATCGCCGCCCTTCAGCGTGTCCAGGTCGATCCGCTCCCCCGTCGCCCGCGCCACCTCGCCCACCGCGTGCGCCATCGCCGACTGCATCCGCACGCCCAGCACGTCCAGCTTGAGCAGCCCGAGGTCCTCGACGTCGTCCTTGTCGAACTGGGCCATGGGGAACCCCTCGCCGCTGGTCGGCATGACCGGCGTACGGGAGAGCAGGGAGGCGTCGGAGAGGAGCACCCCGCACGGATGCATGGCGACTCCGCGCGGGAGGGCGTCGAGGGACTCGACCAGCTCCCAGAGCCGCCCGTACCTCTCCTTCTCCTCCGCCAGCGACCTGAGTTCGGGCAGTTCCTCCAGCGCCGCCCGGGCGTCGCGCGCCCGGATGTGCGGGAAGGACTTGGCGATGCGGTCGATGTCGGCCGGGTCCATGGACAGGGCCGCGCCGACGTCCCGGATGGCGTGGCGGACCCGGTAGGTCTCCGGCATCGCGACCGTCGCGACCCGCTTGGTGCCGAACCGGCCGATGATCGCCCGGTAGACCTCCAGCCGGCGCGCGGACTCCACGTCGATGTCGATGTCGGGCAGCACGACCCGCTCCTTGGACAGGAAGCGCTCCATCAGCAGCCCGTGCTCGACGGGGTCGGCGTTCGCGATGCCGAGCAGGTGGTTCACCAGCGAGCCCGCGCCGGAGCCGCGGGCCGCGACCCGGATGCCCATCCCCCGCACGTCGTCCACGACCTGAGCGACCGTCAGGAAGTACGAGGCGAAGCCGTGGTGGGCGATGATGTCCAGCTCCCGGTGCATCCGCTCCCAGTAGGCGCGCTTCCCGGAGTGCCCGCGCAGCACCATCCCGGCCGCCGCCCGGGAGGCCAGCGTGCGCTGGGCGGTGCGGCGGCCCGCGCCGACGAGGTGCGGCTCGGGGAAGTGGACGGCGCCCATGCCGAGGTCGTCCTCGGGGTCGACCAGGCACTCGGCGGCCGTCGCCCGCGTCTGTTCCAGCAGGTGGTACGCGGTGTCGCGCCGATAGCCCGCGGCCTCGACGATCCGTTCGGCCGCGCCCAGCATCGCGCCCGCGTCCTTGAGCCAGGCCTCCCCCGAGTCCAGTCCCTTCGCCGGGTCGACGGGGACCAGCCGACGGGCGGCGTCCAGGACGTCCGCGACCGGGCCCTGACCGGGATCGGCGTACCGGACGGCGTTGCTGAGGACGGGCCGGATCCGCTGTTCGGCGGCGAAGCCGACGGTGCGGGCGGCCAGCCGCAGGGAACCGGGCCCGGTACCGGTGCGCCCGTGCCAGACGGCCTCCAGCCGCAGGGCGTCGCCGTACACCTCCCGCCAGGGGGCGAGGAGCTTCGCCGCGCGGTCCGGTCGGCCCGCGGCGAGCGCGCGGCCGACGTCGGAGGCGGGACCGAGCAGGACGGTCAGGCCGGAGCCGTGATTCCCGGCCCAGGGCAGCGACGGGGCGCCCTCGCCCTCGTGCGCGGCCGTGACGATCCTGCACAGGTCGCCCCAACCCCGGGCGCCGTCGCGGGCGAGGAAGGTGACACGGGGTGCCGACTCGTCGATGAAGGCGCCGCCGCGCACGGGGGTACGGCGCCTGTCCCGTCGTACGGACGCGTCGCCCTGCGGCCGCTCGGGGGGCGCCACCGACAGGTCCACCCCGAACAGCGGGCGCACACCCGCCTTCGCGCAGGCCTTGGCGAAGCGGACCGTGCCGGCGAGGGTGTCGCGGTCGGTGAGGGCGAGGGCGTCCATCCCCCGCTCCGAGGCGCGCTCGGCCAGCCGCTCCGGGTGCGAGGCGCCGTAGCGCAGGGAGAACCCGGAGACGGTGTGCAGATGTGTGAACCCCGACATCCGCACCTCCCACTAATCGAACATCAGTTCCCTACTCGCTCACCCCCACCATAGACCAATTCCCGAACGTCTGTACGACAACCGTTCGGACGCCTCCCACCTGCGGAAACACCCCGTACCCCGGACTGCGGGGACATGACACCGACCACCGGCGCCGACGCGTCCTGCGGCCCCCGACGACTCCTCGACGCAGGAAGTCCCGCCCCTCTCGTGCGGGGCGGGACTTCGGCTGCCCAGAGGGCTGCGCTACGGGACCGTCAGCCGATCTGCGTCCCCGTCGCCGACAGCGCCTCCGTCACCGGCTGGAAGAACGTCTCCCCGCCGGAGGTGCAGTCGCCGCTGCCGCCCGAGGTCAGGCCGACGGCGCTGCTGCCCGAGAAGAGGGAGCCGCCGCTGTCGCCGGGCTCGGCGCAGACGTCGGTCTGGACGAGGCCGTTGACGATGTCGCCGTTGCCGTAGTTCACCGTGGCGTCCAGGCCGGTGACCGTGCCGGAGTGGACCTGGGTGGTCGAGCCGCTGCGGGTGACCTTCATGCCGACGGTGGCCTCGGCGGCGCCGGTGATCTGCTGGGCCGAGCCGTTGTAGAGGTCGACCTCGCTCGGGTGGTCGACCTCGGCGGTGTACTTGACCAGGCCGTAGTCGTTGTCCGGGAAGCTGGACACCTCGTTGGCGCCGATCTGGGCGCCGGAGGAGTCCGACCAGGTGGAGATGGCGTCGGTGCAGTGCCCGGCGGTCAGGAAGTACGGCTCGCCGCCCTTGACCACGTTGAAGCCGAGGGAGCAGCGTCCGGTGCCGCCGGTGATGGCGTCGCCGCCGGCGATGAAGGGTTTGAACTCCCCCTTGGTGCGCTGGAGTTCGGCCACCTGGCCGAGCCCGTCGACGACCTTGGCGAGCTTGGCCCACTCGGCGTCGGAGACGGTGCGGTCGGCGGTGACGACGACCTTGTTGGTGGTCGGGTCGGTCACCCAGGCGGTGCCCGGGACGGACGCGTCCGCCGTGAGCGTCGTACGGGCGCCGGTCAGTTCGGCGAGGGAGTTCTCGACGATTCTGGCCTTGGCGCCGGCCGCCTCGACGGTCTTCGCGGCGACCGCGTCGAGAACGTTCACCACGAGGCTCTTGCTCTTCGCGTCGTAGTACGTGCCCGCCGCGTCGGCGCCGAGGTCCTGGCCGAGGGTCGAGGCGAGCTTTCCGGCCGCGAGGGCCGAGAGGGGGGCGGGCTGCGAGGTCTTCGCAGGCTCACTGGCGTTCGCAGTCTGGAAGGTGACTCCGGCTGCGACGAGCGCGGCGATACCCGCACCCGTCATGACCATCCGCCGCCCGGGTATGCGTCGGTGCTTCAACTCGCGTCCTCCTGTGGGGGGGGCGGCCCGGGCGGTTATGGGGACAGCGCCGGGCCGGAAGGCTGGTTGACGGGCGCTCACTCTTCCGAACCGCACAGGGAGCACACAAGGTCGACTTCAGGACGCGCACAGGGTGGACACCGCGCGCCCTCCGCGCCTCCACCACTCCGGGCCATGCCTTGGCCACCACAGGAGAATTCGCACTGCAAACGCTACGCGTGAGTAATCACTTACACGGCGATGAGGTCTAGTCCTGGCCGGAACCCGACTCCGCTCCGGGCGGCGGAGGTGTGGAGGTCGTCGGGGGTGTGGAGGTCGTCGGAGGAAGCGGTTGCTGCTGGGCCCGCTCCAGGAACCTCAGCAGCTCCACCGGGAACGGCAGGACGAGGGTGGAGTTCTTCTCGGCGGCGACCGCCACCACCGTCTGGAGCAGCCGCAGCTGGAGCGCGGCGGGCTGCTCGGACATCTCCTTCGCCGCCTCGGCGAGCTTCTTCGACGCCTGGAGCTCGGCGTCGGCGTTGATGATCCGGGCCCGCCGCTCACGGTCGGCCTCGGCCTGCCGGGCCATCGACCGCTTCATCGTCTCGGGCAGGGAGACATCCTTGATCTCCACCCGGTCGATGGTGACGCCCCACTCCACGGCAGGGCTGTCGATCATCAACTCCAGTCCCTGGTTCAGCTTCTCGCGGTCGGACAGCAGATCGTCCAGATCGCTCTTGCCGATGATCGAACGCAGCGAGGTCTGCGCCATCTGCGAGACGGCGAACCGGTAGTCCTCCACCCGGACGACCGCCTCGGCCGGCGAGGTCACCTTGAAGTAGACGACGGCGTCCACGCGCACGGTGACGTTGTCCCGGGTGATGCCCTCCTGTCCGGGCACCGGCATCGTGACGATCTGCATGTTGACCTTCCGGAGCCGGTCGACGCCCGGAAGGATCAGGGTGAGCCCGGGGCCGCGCACCTCGGGCCGGAGTTTCCCGAGCCGGAAGACCAGGCCCCGCTCGTACTGCTTGACGACCCGCGCCGCCGCCGCCGCGTACACCGCTCCGGCGGACACCAGCGCGACGCCCGCCACCACCAGCTCCTCGACCATGGCCGGCCCCCAAGGGTCCACCGCACTGCCCGCGCATCACTGCCTGTACTCCGACGGTAACCCCGCCCTCCGGCAAGAGCGAGCCCCCGCACGCCGGTTGCGTACGGGGGCTCGCCCCTCACCTGTGGAGCGGGATCGTCAGCCGACGCTCACGCCGTAGTAGCTCAGCGCCTCGGTGACAGGCTGGAAGAAGGTCGTGCCGCCGGAGGTGCAGTTGCCGCTGCCGCCCGAGGTCAGACCGTAGGCCACGGTGCCCCCGTACAGGGGACCGCCGCTGTCGCCGCCCTCGGCGCAGACCGTGGTCTGGATCATGCCGTAGACGACGTCACCGCTGCCGTAGTTGACGGTGGCGTTCAGCGCGGTGACGCGGCCGCTGTGGGTGCCCGTGGTGGAACCGCGGCGGTAGACCGTGGTGCCCACGCTCGGGGTGGCCGCACTGGTGATGGACTGGCTGCCGACCGAGCTCGGGTGCGCGACCGACGTGTTGGTGTACCGCACCAGGGCGAAGTCGTTGGTCGGGAAGCTGTAACTGACGTTCGTGCCCAGCGTCGAGGACTGGCCCGAGTTGGAGTACCAGGTGGAGGCGACCTCGCCGCAGTGGCCGGCGGTCAGGAAGTAGTAGGTGCTCCCGCTGTGCACATTGAAGCCGAGCGAGCAGCGGTAGCCGCCGCCGTAGATGGCGTCGCCACCGGTGATCAGCTTCTTGAACTGGCCCGGGGTGCGCTTGACCGTGATGGCGCCGGCGTTGTCACCCGCCTGCTCCTTGATCTTCGCGATCTCGGCCTGCGAGACGGTGCTGTCGGCGGTGAGGACGACACGGTTGGTCTTGCTGTCGACCGCCCAGGCGGTGCCCGGGATGTCCGCCTGGAGCACCGAGTCGCCGGCGCTCTTGAGTTCGGCGGTGCTGAAGGTGGCGGTGTCGGCCGCGCTTGCGTGGGGGATGGCGATGGCGGCGGCGGCCATGAGGCCGGTGGCGACGGCGGTCAGCCGGGTCCGTCTCGAGACACCGCTCGTGGGGGTGGTGGGGGTGGTGCGCTTGATCCTCACGTTTCGTTCCCTCCCAGGGGAAGTCGGGGGCCCGTCGTGTGGGGTCGGGGCCCGTGAGGCGCAGCCAGGGACCGACGTGCGTCCGGATTGCGGACACGTCGTGACCCTGACAAGCGCTGAGGGGGAGTATTCGGCCGAACGGCCGGTCGGCGCAAGGGCGCCTTTCGGCCGTCAGACCTTCAACGAACTGCGTGAGTTGAGCCCTCTTGCAGCCTCTTGCCCCAGCTCAGACCAGGTTGCGCTCCCCTGCCTCGACCGCCACGTCATATGTGTTCCCCGGCGGCGGGAAGGGGCAGAGGAAAGCATCCACAAAGGCGCACGGAGGCAGTACGGCCCGGTTGAAGTCGACCGTCGTGCGTCCGTCCGCGTCGGGTGCGCCGGAGTACAGGAACCGGAACCGGTAGCTGCTCACCCCGCTGGTGGCGTCGGCGAACACGGCCCACAGCGAACCGTCGCCCTGCACGCTCACCTGGAGGGTGAGCCGCTGCCCGGCCAGGACGAACGCCAGTTCCCCGCCGAGCCCGAGAGCACGCTCCCGCCCGTCGGCGTTCGGCACCCGGACGGTTCGGTCCTCGCCGTACGGGGTGAAGCGGCCGGGCACCGCCCAGCGCGCGTCTTAGGGGCTCGCGTCGATGCCCGGGAAGCGGCGCCGGGCCGCGGAGCCGGGGTCGAAGTCGCGTACCCCCCAGACGCCCTCACGGACCAGCACGACCAGCCGCCGGTCACCGTGCGCGACCCGGGCCGCGTCCGTCGCTCCGGTGTCGGCGCCGAGCCGTGCCTCCCCGCTGAACGGCTTTCCGTCCACGGTCAGGCCGTCGGAGCCGGTCGCGGTGAGCACCACGGCGTCCTCTTCCGCCACCCAGGTCCCGGGAGTGTCCGGAAGTCGACCGTCCGGAAAGTCCTCGAGCCCGGGGTCCCCCCAGGCCGTTTCAGGCACTGGGGGAACGTTCCGGTGCGCGCGAGCGGGCCGTAGGGCGCCGAGACCGTCTCCACGCGGCGCTCGTGCCACTGCCGCCAGGCGTCCGCCGCGTCCGCCGCGTCGATCGCCGTGTCCGCCGTCATGGGGTCGGCCCTGTCGTCATGTGATCCGCCCTGTCGTCATGGGGTCCGCCCGTCCCCATCGGGTCGGGCAGTCCGAGGTGGGAGCGCAGGGTGTGTCCTTCGTATTCCGTACGGAAGACGCCGCGCTCCTGGAGCAGCGGCACCACCCGGTCGACGAACTCGTCGAGCCCGCCGGGCGTGAGCTGCGGTACGAGGACGAAGCCGTCGGCGGCGTCCTCGCGCACCGACCGCGCCAGTTCGGCGGCGACCGCCTCGGGCGTGCCGACGAGGGACTGCCGGTCGCTCGTCTCGATCACGGTCTGCCGGATGGACAGCCCCTTCTCCTTGGACAGCGCGCGCAGCTTCCCGGCCGTCGCGACGGCCTCGCCGTGCCGGACACGGCCCCGCGCGGGCCGCGGGTCGGCCACCGGGTCGAACTCGGGCAGCGGCCCGTCGGGGTCGTACGCCGACAGGTCGACGCCCCAGAGCCGCTCCAGGGTGAGGACGGCGCGCTGCGGGGAGACCTGCTGCCGTCTGATCGTGGCGGCCCGTTCCTGCGCCTCGGCGGCGGTGTCCCCGAGGACGACGGTGACGCCGGAAAGGATCTTCAGATCGTCGGCGGCACGGCCGTACGTGGCCAGCCGCCGCTTGACGTCGGCGTAGAAGGAGCGCCCGGCCTCCGGCGTGCCGTGCCGCGCGAGGACGACGTCGGCGGTGGCCGCCGCGAACTCCCGGCCCTCGCCGGAGCCCGCCGCCTGGATCACCACCGGGTGTCCCTGCGGTGAGCGCGGCACGGTGAACTCCCCGGCGATGTCGAAGTACCGGCCCTGGTGCGCGAACGGCCGGGGCGCCTCGTCCGGTGTCCAGGAGTCCCACAGCTTTCTCGCGGTGGCGACGAACTCGGCGGCCCGCGGGTACCGGTCGGCGCGTTCGAGGTAGCCCCCTCGGCGGAAGTTCCCGCCGGTGAGGTCGTCCGAGGAGGTCACCACGTGCCAGGCAGCCCGGCCGTCGCTGAGATGGTCCAGGGTGGCCAGTCTGCGGGCGAGTTCGAACGGCTCGTTGAACGTGGCGTCGGCCGTGGCGGCCAGCCCCAGGCGCCCGGTCACGGCGGCGAGCGCGTTGAGGACGGTGAGCGGCTCGGGGCGGCCCGCCCCGTCCAGGTCGTCGATACGGCCCTGGTGTTCGCGCGACCGCAACCCCTCGGCGAGGAGGAAGAAGTCGAACAGGCCGCGTTCGGCGGTCCGGGCGAGGTGCTCGAAGGAGGAGAACTCGATCGGCGACTTCGCGTCGGGGCCGGTCCAGACGGTGGTGGTGTCGGCACCGGGGAAGTACGCGGCCAGGTGGCAGCGCTTGCCGGGCTGCCCCGGGCCGTAGGGTTTCCGGCCGCTCATGCCGCTCCCCCCGCGTACTGGTTGGCGGGCCGGGTCAGCCCCAGGTGCTCGCGGAGCGTGCTGCCCGGATAGAAGGTGCGGAACAGACCACGGTGCTGGAGCAGCGCGACCGTGCCGTTGACCAGCCGTTCCAGATCGCGGCGCGGTTCGACGGGGATGAGGTGGAAGCCGTCGGCGGCGCCGTCCTTGTACCAGGAGGCGATCAGGTCGGCGAGGTCGACGGGGCCGCCCCGGTAGAGCGGGCCCTGCCCGGTCTGCCGGGGGCCGCCTCCGCCGTGGCCGGGTTCGGCGGCGTGCTCGCCGTCCCCGAGGTCGATCAGCAGACTCACCAGGACGAGCAGGGAGTTCGGGTCGCGCCCCGCTCCGGCCGCGTCGGCCCGCAGTCGGTCGCGGACGGTGCGGGCCTGCGCGGGAGTCACCACCCGTACGAGGGCCACGTCGGCGTGGCGGGCGGCGGTGGACCGGGCGTGTCCCTCGGTGGCGTCGACCACGCGCACGGGGTGTCCCTGCGGAGGTCTGGGCGCCAGGGAGGGGCCCCGCACGGAGAAGGCCGCGCCGGTGAAGTCGACGTGGTGCAGCTTGTCGCGGTCGAGGAAACGGCCGGTCGGCACGTGCCGTATCTCGGCGCCGTCCTCCCAGCTGTCCCACAACTTCGCCGCCACGTCGGCGACTTCACCGGCCTCCTGCCACAGCGCGTCCAGCGGCGCGGAGTGCCGGCGGCCGAAGAGACGGGCCTCCCCCTCCGTGGTGGAGACGTCGATCCGCCAGCCGGCCCGGCCCCGGCTGACCCAGTCGAGCGTGGCGACCGTGGCCTGGACGTGGAAGGGCTCGGTGTGGGTGGTGGTGAGGGTGGGCACCAGTCCGACGCGCTGCGTGGCGGGCGCCACCCGGGACAGCACGGCCGGCGCGTCGGGCCCGGGCCTGGCGAAGGTGTCGTCCAGCGTCACGAAGTCGAGTCCGCCCCGCTCGGCGAGCCGCGTCAGCTCGACGTAGGGGCCGGCGTCGTACGCCCCCGGCTGGTCGACGGCGGCCGCCAGGTGCAGCGGGCCCCGGCCGTGCGATGAGGTCATGGGGGAGAACCCTTTCTTCCGTGACGCTTCGAAGTGGAGCGGTTCACCCGACGGCATCGGCGCCCAGGTCCCGCAGGAACACCAGGACGGCTCGGGCGGTGGCGTCGTTCTGCCGGAACGCGGGGCCGCCGGTGCGCGGCCGGGTGAACGCGCCCGGCGTACGGCCGTCGGTGTGCGGCCCGAGCGCGAAGCGCCGTGGGTGCGGCCGGCCGGCCCGGTCCAGGATCCGGCCGTCGGCGCGGTCCACCCGCAGCAACCCGTCCGGGGTCTCGCCGGCGCCCTCGGTGTGCAGTTCCCGCAGCAGCGGGTCGAGGGCGCGCCGGAGCGTCGGCTCCGGCAGCCGGGCCTCCACCAGCGCCCGCGCCTCGACCGAGAAGCCCGGCACGGTGGGGCTCGACGCCCGGAACATCCCGTCCCGCGCGTGTACGGCCATGTCGGCGCCGACGAACTTCAGCACGCCGGCCCGGGACAGCGCGAGCAGCTGTCTCAGCCGGGGGCCCGGCGGCCCGGAGGCGAGGTAGCTGAAGAATCCGTGCCACCAGGAGCCGATGCCCCCGAGCCGGATCAGTTGCCCGTACACGGACAGCAGTCCCAGGAACACGGCCAGGTCGGTGCTGTGGGCGGCGTCGTGACGGCGGCTCAGGTCGCCCTCCACATAACCGCGCAGCCCTTCCTGGAACTCCTCGAAGGACCCGTACGTCACCCCGTCCAACGGCCGGTCGAGCGCGGCCAGGTCGAGCCGGTCCCGCGGATCGGGCACGGCGGACGCCACCAGGGCCTCCCGTTCGGCGCCCTCGGAGGCGGCCTCGTACTTCTCCTCGAAGTCGGTCCAGGCGATCGCGGTCCGCTCGGCGTGCACCGTGAACAGCCGGTGGTAGTGGGCGAAGCCCAGTTCCTTCTCCACCAACGGCCACACGTCCCGCCGGAAGTCGAAGCCCTCGGGCCGCGCGAGGAGTCCGTCGATCTCGGCGGGTCCCAGGAACCGGGGCAGCGGCGGCCGCTCACCGGTCCAGTCGTAGCCGATCTTCGAGTGGTACGGCACACCGCGCCGCGAGCCGACGTACAGCACCGGTTCCCGCCCCGAGGGCACATAGGCGTCCCCCTCGTACCGGCCGCCGCGCCCCTCGGTGAGCAGCGCCATCAGGTCGACGAAGGCGAGCCCGAAACCACGCACCAGCACGGGCTCGCCGGCCAGCAGTGCGGACAGGTCGCTGTCGGCCGTGAAGTCCGGCGGCAGATGGACGAGCCCGTGCTCCTCCGCGTAGGCCGCCAACGCGCGCTGTTCCTGGTCGAGTTCGGCGTCCAGATGGCCGAGGGCGAGGACGACGAGGTCGGCGGACAGCGGCTGGTCCCGGCCTTCCAGCCACACCTGCTGGCGTCCCGCCCGGGGGCCGCTCACCCGCAGAGCGCGCCCCGGATGGTGGTGGACGGTGATCTCCGGGGGCAGGGCGGCGACCGCCTGCTCGTGCACCCAGCGCAGATAGGAGCCCTGGAGCTGCCGGTCGGCGAAGGTGCGCCCGTCGATGCCGGCCCACTCGTGCAGCGTCGGGCCGGGTCGCACGGGCCCGGCCATCTCCACCGTCTCGTCGGTGAACATGGTGACGTCCTCGGCGTGCGAGTTCATCCACAGCAGCGGCGACTGGGCGGCGCGCCAGATGCGCCCGGCGCCCGGCGGATGCGGGTCGACGAGATGGATGTCGAGCCCCGAACCGGCGTACAGCTCCGACGCGTTGGCGGCGATCCGCTCGATGAGGCCGGTCCCCCGCGGCCCGGCCCCGACGATCACGAGGGTGGCGGGGGCTTCGGGGTCGAGGGTTTCGGAAGACATGCGAAGGCTCCGTGACAGCTGGGATCGAACACGGGTAGGTGCCTTCACACACCGAATGAGGCGCGCCGCGCGGCGCAGATACGGCCGAGCCCCTCAGCAGGGCCGTGCAGCGAGAGTACGTGGGCGTTTCCCCTCACTGTCAAGGCCGTCCACACTGTGAGCGGTACGTCTCAAGTCGGTTGACGCCTAACCGGAGACCTGTTCCACTTGGCCCATGCATCCGCAGCAGTGTCTGGTCACCCGCTCCCACATCGACTTCGGTCGCGTGTGGTCCTGTTCCTGTTGAGCTGACCCACTGCGGCCCCCGCTCCCGGGGCGCCCTTCTCGCGTACTCCCCTCCCCCAGCTCCGCCTTCACACCCGCGCTCCCCCCTCGAGACGCACCTTTTCCACCGCTTTCATCGTATTTCGCACCTGCCCTGCGGCGATCAGCGCGCCCCCACCGCCCTCCGTCCCGGAGCGGCGCGAAACCCGACCACCCGATCCATCAACGCCTCCAGCACGTCCCGCACGGAGCCGCGTTCGCGCGCGTCGCACTCCAGCACGGGCACCTCGGCGCTCAGCCCCAACGCGGCCCGCACCTCCTCCAGTTCGAAGTGCTCGGCCCCGTCGAAGCGATTCACCGCGAGGACGAACGGCGCGCCCTGGGCCTCGAAGTAGTCGACGGCCGGGAAGCACTCCTCGATCCGCCGGGTGTCCGCGAGGACCACCGTTCCGAGCGCGCCCTCCACCAGGTCGTCCCACAGGAAGGAGAACCGGTCCTGCCCCGGCGTGCCGAACAGGTAGAGCGCGATGGCCGGGTCGAGCCTGATCCGCCCGAAGTCGAGCGCGACGGTGGTGGTGGTCTTGGACTCCACGCCCTCGAGCGAGTCGACCCCGACCGACACCTGGGTGATCGGCGCCTCGGTGTCGAGCGGGTCGATCTCGGAGACGGCCCCGATGAAGGTCGTCTTGCCGACCCCGAGCCCGCCGCTCACCACGATCTTCACGGCCAGCGGAACGGTTTTGTCAGAGCGCCCGGGCATGATCATTGATCCTTTCGCGCATCCGGAGCGACCGCTCCGCGGGTTACCGGCACGCGAGCGGCCGACCGCCGGTGACGATGGACGGCCGTACGAAGTCCGCGTCCTCGACCAGAGATACGTTCCGGGGATGCCCGTCGCTCACCGACGCGTCCCCTACGGGTCGCCGGGGGCCCGAAATGGTGACGCCGCGTCAGCAGGAGCAGTCGCAGGAGCAGCACTCACAGCACTCGCAGCACTCACACCCGTCGCAGCAATCGCAGCCGTCGCAGCCGTCTCTGCACCAGCCCTCGTGCTTCTTCCGTGACCAGGGCCCCTCGAACTCGTCGGCGCAGCAGGCCTTGCAGGTGCAGCACAGCCCGAGCGCGACCGCGCACCCGGCCCAGAAGCCCCGCTTCCCGGGCCGCGGCGGCTCACCGCCGAAGGGGTTGCCCCCGTAGGGGTTGCCGGGCGCGTGGGGGTCCACCGGTCCCCGGGGGGCGTACGGGCCGGTCGGCGGCCCGAAGGAGCCCTCCGGCGCATGCGCGTGCCCGCAGGACGACGTCCCGAACGCCCGGTCGACCGACCGCTCCAGTTCGTGCGCCAGCAGCAGATGCGCGAGCCTGCCGTCGACGAACTCGACGTCGCGCAGCGCGAGCCGGATGCCGTGCAGGGCGTCGTCGGCGAGCCGGCGGGCCTCGGTGAGCGGGGTGCCGGTGGCCGTCAGCGGGTTCCAGGCGCCGGCCGCCGCGTCGGCCTCCCGGTCCTCGACCGCGTCCAGCAGATGTGCCAGGCGTCCGAACAGGCGGCCGGCCTCGGCGAGCGGAGCGGCGTTGCCGGGCCGGCCCGCCAGCACCGCGGTGTGCGCGAAGGCGGCGGCGGTCGCGGTCTCGGTCGGCTCGGTGACGGCTCGCAGCGGGGTGCCGAGGCCGGCGAGCGCCTCGACGCCGACCTGCCGGTCCACGGCGTCGACGAGAACGGCGGTGTCGAATCCGACGGCGGCCCCGCCGCGTTCTCCGGCCCGGCCCCAGCTCGCGGCGACCCTGCGCGCGGCGACGGCGACGGGCCGCCGCGCCAGCAGCCCGTCCCCGTCGGCGACGTGGTCGCGCACCTTGGCCGAGGCGAGCACCAGCGAGACGGCGGCCGCGAGCCGGGCGCCCTCGCCCTGCGCGACGGAGGCGGTGCGCATCCCGCGCAGCGGGCACGGTCCCGCCGTCCGCCGCCATCCGTCGGCCGTGCCCCGGGCCGCCTGAGCCTCCGTCAGAACCGATATGAGCAGGCCGTCGTAGTTGGTGACGACCCGCGCGAACTGCCCGTGATCGCCGCGCAGCGCGAGGCACAGCCCGCACAGGTGCGCCATCCACTGGGTCTTGAGGCCTTCTCCGAGCCGGTGACTGCACGGCCTGACGACTCCGAACACGACAACCCCCGTCATCCTTGTGACATTCAGCTGCGGCATGCTATCGACCGATTGTCATGCCGGATCGGGGGCACTCGGTTCACCCGGACGCACCGTGCGTCACTCATTCGCCATGAAGAATCATATTTCACTCACAGTCAGCAGCCGTATGCGGTACGACCCTTGGGAGACGCGGGCTCTCGACGGATTCGCTGTGCACCAGTACCGTCACAAACCCCCCGCGCGGCGTCTATCCACTTGGCGCGACATCCGCATCATGGACGACCATGGGGAATGCGGAAAGCAGAAAGACCGCTGTGAGAGGAGGCGTCCATGGGATCGGTGCGCAAGGCGAGTGCCTGGCTTGGCCTCGTCGACGACAACGATGACGAGCGTTACTACGACGACGACTATTCCGAGGGGACCGACTCCGGCGACGCCTGGGTCACGGACCCCCGTGTGAAGGTGGCGACGGACACGGCCGAGGAGAAGGGCCGCCGGATCGGCACCGTCACCCCGGACAGCTTCCGGGACGCACGGGCGATCGGTGAACTGTTCCGCGAGGGCGTGCCGGTCATCATGAACCTCACGGCCATGGAGGCCGGCGACGCCAAGCGCGTCGTCGACTTCGCGGCCGGGCTGATCTTCGGCCTGCGGGGTTCGATCGAGCGGGTGTCCACCCGGGTGTTCCTGCTGAGCCCCGCCAACACGGAGGTCGTGAACGGAGACCCGTCCGCGCATCGGACGGACGGTTTCTTCAACCAGAGCTGAGGCAGGGCCGCTCACCGGCCCTGCCTCGGCCCCCGGGCCGGGTCAGCGGAAGGCGTCGAGTCCGGTGAGCGCCTTGCCCAGCACGAGCTGATGCATCTCGACGGTGCCCTCGTAGGTGAGCACCGACTCGAGGTTGGTCGCGTGCCGCATGACGGGGTATTCGAGCGAGATCCCGTTGGCGCCGAGGACGGTACGGGCGGTCCGGCAGATCTCGATCGCCTCCCGTACGTTGTTGAGCTTGCCGAAGCTGACCTGCTCGGGACGCAGGCGGCCGGCGTCCATGCGCCGCCCCAGATGATGGGCGAGCAGAATCCCCTTGTGCAGCTCCACCGCCATGTCGGCGAGCTTGGCCTGGGTGAGCTGGAACCCCCCGATGGGCCGCCCGAACTGCTCGCGGGTCTTCGCGTACTCGACGGCGGTCTCGAAGCAGGAGCGCGCCGCTCCCATCGCACCCCACACGATGCCGTAGCGCGCGTGGGACAGACAGCTGAGCGGTCCGCGCAGCCCGGTGACCTCCGGCAGGACGGCGTCGGCGGGCAACCGCACGTCGTCGAGCACGAGCTCGCTGGTCACGCTGGCCCGCAGGGACCACTTGTGCTTGATCTCGGGCGCGGAGAACCCCGGAGTGCCGGCCGGCACCACGAAGCCGCGGATCCCGTCGTCACTCTGCGCCCAGACGACGGCCACCCCGGCGACGGACCCGTTGGTGATCCACATCTTGCGGCCGTTGAGCACCCAGTCCGTGCCGTCCCGCTTGGCGTACGTCCGCATGCCGGCCGGGTCGGAGCCGTGATCGGGTTCGGTGAGCCCGAAGCATCCGATGATCTCGCCCGCGGCCATCCCCGGCAGCCAGGTCCGCTTCTGCTCCTCGCTGCCGAAGCGGTGCAGGGCGTACATGGCGAGAGAGCCCTGCACGGAGACGAGGGACCGGATGCCGGAGTCGGCGGCTTCGAGCTCGAGACAGGCGAGGCCGTACTGCACGGCGCTGGCGCCGGCGCATCCGTACCCGCTCAGCGACATCCCGAGCGCCCCGATGGCGCCGAGCTCGCGCGCCAGCTCCCGGATCTCCGGCAGCTCCCCGCGCTCGTACCACTCGGCGACCTGGGGCAGCACCCGGTCCGCGGCCCAGTTCCGCACGGTGTCACGGATCGCGAGATCCTCCGGCTCCAGCAGATCGTCGATCCCGAGGGGGTCGGCGGGGTCGAACGGGGGCAACTTCGAGGACGCAGACATCGGCAAACCCTCCGCCACAGTAAAACTAGCACCGCTAATTACGATGCCCCGGACGCTACCGCAAGCCGCCGCCGGCGACGCGCCCCCTACAGGAAACGCTCACCCCTCGACCGACGGCAAACGGTTGGCGCGCGGGTGGGAGGGTCAAACGGTTGGCGCGCGGGTGGGAGGGTCAGGCCGAGACGCGGGACTCCGCGACTTCCCGGGGCGAAGGAAGCTCCACCCCCGTCGGCGGCGCCTCGCACTGCATGACCCGCGGCAACCGCAACGCCATCAGCGCCCCCAGCAGCAACAAGCCCGCACTCACCAGCAGCGTGACATGCAACCCGTGCACGAAGCTGTCCCTCGCGACCCGCCGCAGCGCGACCCCGACCGGCCCGCCCAACTGCCCGGCGACCTCGTACGCCTCGCCCAGCGAATGCCCCGCCGCGTCCGACGCCGACGCCGGCACCCCCGGCACCGACTTCAGCCCGGGCGCGTACGCGGCGTTCATCACGCTTCCGAGCAGCGCGATCCCGATCCCCGCGCCCAGCTGGTACGACGTCTCCCCGATCGCCGCCGCGCCGCCCGCCTGCTCCGGCGGAGCCACGCTCAGCATCGACTCGTACGCCGCGAACAAGGTCGTCTCCAGGCCGAAGCCCAGCAGCAGGAACCCGAACAGCAGCAGCCCCGTGTTGTCCGACCCGCCCATCCCGGTCAGCGTCAGCACCGCCAGCGCCGTGAGGACGAACCCCCCGCACACCATCCGGCGCGGCCCGAACTGCCGGAGCAGCCGTGCCCCGGCCAGCCCGGCCGCCATCGCGGCGAAGGTCAGGGGCAGCAGTCGCAGGCCCGTCTCCAGCGGAGACAGCCCCAGCACCAGCTGCAGATACTGCGCCGCGATCAGTTCGAGACCCACCAGCGCCAGCATCGCCAGCACGATGCACCCGACCGAGGTGCTGAACGCCGGCCGCCCGAACATCCGCAGATCCACCAGCGGATGCAGGCGACGCCGCTGACGGCGGACGAACAGCACGATCAGCACCGTGCCCACCAGGAGCGGCACGACGGTGAACAGCCCGAGTTCCCCGCCGCCGAGCCGCTTCACGCCCAGCACGACGCCGAACAGGCCGGCCGCCGCCATCAGCGCGCCGACCACGTCCCAGGGGCCGTTCACCGTGCCCCGCGACTCGGGCAGCAGCAGCCGCCCCACCGGCAGGCTGACCAGCATCAGCGGGATGTTGACGAGGAAGACCGAGCCCCACCAGAAGTGCTCGAGGAGGAAGCCGCCCAGGAGCGGGCCGACGGCCGCGCCCACCGCGGCCACCGCGCTCCAGATGCCGATCGCGAGCGCCCGCTCACGCCGCTCCGGGAACACCTGCCGCAGGATCGACAGCGTCGCGGGCATGATCATCGCGCCGCCCACGCCCAGCAGCGCCCGCGCCACGATCAGGGTCTGCGCGCTGTCCGCGAAGGCCGCCAGCGCGGAGGCGACGCCGAACAGGGCGTAACCGAGCAGCAGGATGCGTCTGCGGCCGACCTTGTCGCCGAGCGTGCCGAACAGGATCAGCAGCGAGGCGCAGACCAGCGGATAGGTGTCGACGATCCAGAGCAGTTCGATCGCGCCGGGCCGCAGGTCCTCGGTGACGGCGGGCACCGCCACGTGCAGCACGGTCGCGTCGACGGCGACGAGCAGCAGGCTGACGCACAGCACCACCAGGACGACCCAGCGGTTGGCACCGGCCCCGGCCGCCCGACGGCGCAGCCCAGCGGCGGCCGTGGTCGTCCCGGACATGTACGCACCTCCCAGGTGATCCCCCGGTTCGGCGGGCTCACGGGGTGGGGACTCCCCGCGGCTCGGCCGGAGAGGAGCGGTGTCTCCGGCCCGCGCAAACGAACACGAGTGGAACGCAGCGTACGCGAGTTCGCGCCAGGGCCACGTGGCGGACCTCTCACGACCCATGGGCAACCCATGTGGCGTACGCCACTCCCCTGTCACTTCCGGGCCACCTCCCGTACCCCGCCCCGTGCCGCCTCCCGGGGCGCCCCGACCGCCCCGGCGGATCCGGTCGCCGGGCGGTCCGTCGATAATCGGGCCCGTGACCGATCTTGAGACGCGCGTGACGCCCCCCGGCTCCGCGACCCTGCGCCGGGCGGCTCCCGCCCTCCTGGGGTACGCGGCCGTGCGTGCCCTGGGTCTGCTCGCCCTCGTGCTGTGGAGCGCCGCCCGCGACAAGAGCGCGTACCCGCTGCTGACCGCCCGCTGGGACGCCCTCTGGTACACCAGGGTCGCCGAGCTGGGCTACGGCTACGAGGTCCGTCTGCCGAACGGCGACGTCCACTCCAACCTCGCCTTCTTCCCACTGCTGCCGTGGCTGGAGAGGCTGCTGCACGCGGTGACCCCGCTGTCGTACGCCGACGCCGGTTTCGTCGTGTCCCTGCTCGCCTCGTTCGCCGCGGCCTGGGGCGTCTTCGCGGTCGCCGACCAGGTGTACGGGCGCCGGGCCGGGGTGTGCGCGGTGCTGGTGTGGGCCGTCCTGCCGGTCGGGATCGTGCAGTCGATGGCGTACAGCGAGTCACTGTTCACCGCGCTGGCCGCCTGGTCGCTGTACGCGGTGCTCACCGGCCGCTGGGTGACCGCGGGGGCACTCGCGTCGCTGGCCGGCCTGACCCGTCCGGTGGGGCTCGCGGTGGTCGCGGCGGTATGGGCGGCAGCCGTGCTGTCCTTCGTCCGCGACCGGGAGACCTCGACCGCCGACGCCCCTGCCCGGCGCGGGGCGGCGGCCGGCGCCCGCACCGCGTCACGCGTCCTCGGCATGCTCCTCGCGCCCCTCGGCGTCGCCGGATACGTCCTGTGGGTCGGCCACCACACCGGCAAGGGCCCTCTCGGCTACCTCGACGTCCAGGCGGGCTGGCGCAACGGCTTCGACGGCGGCTACGCCTTCGCCCGCTTCGTCGCCGACAAGTTCACGTCATTCCCGTCGGCCCTCGCCGGCGTCGCACTGATCGTCGGCGTCGCCCTGCTGCTGTGGCTGTACACCGTCTGCGTGCGGCAGCGCCAGCCGCTCGCGCTGCTGGTGTACGCGGGTGCGGTCCTCGCGCTCGCCCTGTGTGCGTCGAGCTACTTCGGTTCCAAGCCGCGTCTGCTGCTGCCCGCCTTCCCGCTGCTGCTGCCGCTCGCCCTCGCCCTGGCCCGGCTGCGGACGTCCAGGTCGGCGCTGGTGGTGGGGTGCCTCGCGGCGGCCTCGGCCGTGTACGGCGCGTGGTGGCTGAACGGCAGCGGTCCCCCGTAAGAGAATCCGCCTTTTCGGTGAACCCCTTTCATACGTTCCCTAAAACTATCTCCTGGAATGATCAAAGGAATTGAAGGGAACAGCGTTCGACGATTAGTGGTTCCACAGGAATGATTGCCCTTCTGAGAGCAATCCCACATCACATCGTCATCACAAACCAGCGGAATCGGCCGGGCCGCGAGCTCACTCGCTGTAACGTCGTTTAGGTGCGTACCGAACAAAACCTCACCCGTCTGGACCGGGTGTTCGCCAGGCTCGATCGGGAGCCGGAACGACCGGCCCACATCGATGTGCCGAAGATGAGCAGGCACCGGGTCGCGCTGGTCCTGGCGACCCTGGCCTTCTATCTGGCGATCGTGTGGCTCGTGGTGATCACCTCATGGCTGGTCCGCCTCGACTGGCTGGTCATGTTCTTCCGGCCGTACCAGCAGTGGTCCGGCATCCACTGGTTCGTCGACTACTACGTGGTCCTCGGCCAGCGCGGTCCGACCGCCGTGATGGTCGCCGCCTGGCTCGGCTGGAGATCCTGGCGGCAGCACACCCTGCGGCCGATGCTCACCCTCGGCGCCTCGCTGCTGCTGCTGAACATCACCGTCGGCGCCGCCAAGCTCGGCATGGGCCGGCTGGGACCCCACTACGCGACCACCATCGGCTCGAACGAGATGGGCCTGGGCGGCGATATATTTCCCAGCGGCCATACCGCCAACGCGGTCGTGACCTGGGGAATCCTGGCGTATCTGGCCTCCACCCCGAGAGCCCGCCGCTGGCTGTCCGCGCTCTCCGCGGTGACCTCGCTCGGCGTCGGCCTCGCCACCGTCTACCTCGGCACGCACTGGCTCAGCGACGTGGTGCTCGGCTGGACCGCGGGTCTGCTGATCCTGCTGGCGCTGCCCTGGTGCGAGCCGCTGATCGCCCGCGCCGAGGTCGCGATCTTCGATCTGCGCGACCGCTGGCGCGACCACCGCGCCGGTACGGCCCCGGCCCCGGCTCCGGCCGCACCCGTCGCCGTGCCCGTGCCGTTCGCCTCGGATGCGCCGGCCCAGGAGGAGGCCGCCACGGCCCGCGAGCCGGCCGCCCCGGCCCGCTCGCCGCGCGCGCCCGTCTATCTGGCGCCCGGCCCGCACACGACCCGTTCGGAGCGCACCCCGGTCACCCCGGTCGGCAGTCGCCGCCCACCGCACGCCGACCGCCTCCCGCGCGGCGCCGCGGCCTCCGCCGCCCGGCCGCTCACCGGCGGCTGACCTCCCCGAACAGCGGGACCTCGGTACGCACCCCCCGGTTCCGCACCCGAAGGCCCCGGTTCCCGAAGACGGGAACCGGGGCCTTCGCCGTGCTCGCCTCGACCTCCTCGGACGCCTCAGCCCTTCCAGGCGCGCGCCACGTGCCCGTCGCGCACCTCGAAGTTCAACCGGCCGAAGCGGTACTCCATGGTGACGATCGTCCCGGGGGCCAGCGCACGCACCGTCGACCACCCCCGTTCACGTGCGAGCCGCTCGGCCCGTGCGGCCTCGAGACCGACGTATCCGT
Organism: Streptomyces sp. NPDC102259; assembly: GCF_044766465.1. Lineage (NCBI taxonomy): Bacteria > Bacillati > Actinomycetota > Actinomycetes > Kitasatosporales > Streptomycetaceae > Streptomyces > Streptomyces sp. NPDC102259. Next base: position 437,100 of record NZ_JBIWMA010000005.1, read on the forward strand.
CCGGATTGTCCTGGGGCTCCGCTGGCGGAGTGGGATTCGGTGCCATACCGCCACGCTAGGCGGCGAGCCCCGCCCCGGGAACCCCGAGCCGGCGATACGAATCACCCGGGTCACACTTCTGTCACAGGATCACGACATGCGTTTCGGTCGAGCTTCATCACACGTATGAGCGGTTCCCTGCGCCTTCCGCGCGAATTCGAACGTAATTCCCGCGTGTCGCGCGGCCACCTTGAATAGCCCGGCGGAAAGTTCGCGGAGAACCGTCCCCCGACCCCCTCGCATTCCGATTCCGTACGGGATCGCGGGAGCTGACTGCCCATAGGAAATACACGGCTCCCCCACACATCCTCCGTACGCACCCGGGGCGTCGGGGGGCCCGGGACAGGGCGAGCGAAGGGGCGAGCGATGGGGACCCAGACCGTGGCGGCGGCACCGACCGCGGGCACCAGACGCGGTGGCCGTGGCCGGGTGGTCGTCGACTGGCTGACCACCACCGACCACAAGAGGATCGGCCACCTCTACCTGATCACGTCCTTCGCCTTCTTCCTCGTCGGCGGGATCATGGCGCTGCTGATGCGGGCCGAACTCGCCCGCCCCGGGCTGCAGATCGTGGACAGCCACCAGTACAACCAGCTGTTCACGCTGCACGGCACGATCATGCTGCTGCTGTTCGCGACCCCGTCCTTCGCGGGCTTCGCCAACGAGCTGATGCCGCTCCAGATCGGCGCCCCGGACGTGGCCTTCCCCCGGCTGAACATGCTCTCGTACTGGCTGTTCCTGTTCGGCGGGCTGACCGTGCTGGGCTCGCTGCTGACACCGGACGGCGCGGCGGCGTTCGGCTGGTTCGCCTACGCGCCGCTGAACAGCGGACAGTTCTCGCCGGGGATCGGCCCCGACCTGTGGATCATGGGCCTGGCGCTGGCCGGCTTCGGCACGATCCTCGGCGCGGTCAACTTCATCACCACGATCATCGGGATGCGCGCGCCCGGCATGACGATGTTCCGGATGCCGATCTTCACCTGGAACACGCTCTTCACGTCGATCCTGATCCTGATGGCGTTCCCGGTGCTGGCAGCCGCGCTGCTGGTGCTGGAGGCGGACCGGCGGTTCGGTTCGACGGTGTTCGAGGCGGCCAACGGCGGGGCGCTGCTGTGGCAGCACCTGTTCTGGTTCTTCGGGCATCCCGAGGTCTACATCATCGCGCTGCCGTTCTTCGGGATCATCTCCGAGATCATCCCGGTCTTCAGCCGGAAGCCGATCTTCGGCTACCTCACCCTGGTCGGCGCGACGATGGCGATCACCGGGCTGTCGATCGTGGTGTGGGCCCACCACATGTTCGTCACGGGCGCCGTGCTGCTGCCCTTCTTCTCCTTGATGAGCTTCCTGATCGCGGTCCCGACGGGCGTGAAGTTCTTCAACTGGACCGGGACCATGATCAGGGGTTCGCTCTCCTTCGAGACCCCGATGCTGTGGGCGACGGGGTTCCTGGTCACGTTCCTGTTCGGAGGCCTGACCGGGGTGATCCTGGCGTCACCGCCCATGGACTTCCACGTCTCCGACTCGTACTTCGTGGTCGCCCACTTCCACTACGTCGTCTTCGGCACGGTCGTCTTCGCGGTGTTCGGCGGATTCCACTTCTGGTGGCCCAAGTTCACCGGGAAGCTGCTCGACGAACGGCTGGGAAAGATCCACTTCTGGACGCTGTTCGTCGGCTTCCACACCACGTTCCTGGTGCAGCACTGGCTGGGCGCCGAGGGCATGCCGCGCCGGTACGCCGACTATCTGGCCGCCGACGGGTTCACCGCGCTCAACACCGTCTCGACGATCGGCTCGTTCCTGCTCGGTCTCTCCACCCTGCCGTTCCTCTACAACGTCTGGAAGACCGCCCGGTACGGCGCCAGGGTCGAGGTGGACGACCCCTGGGGCTTCGGCCGTTCCCTGGAGTGGGCGACGTCCTGCCCGCCGCCCCGGCACAACTTCACGACGCTGCCGAGGATCCGCTCGGAGTCCCCGGCGTTCGACCTGCGCTATCCGCAGTACGCGGCCGAGACCCCGCAGCCCGAGCCAAAGCGCCATCAAGCCGGTCACGGGCCGTCCTGATCGCCTCGATCAGCTCCACGGGCTCCAGCACCTCGAACTCGAAGCCCGCCATCATCACGTGGATCACCATCACGTCGAGGCTCGCGGCCCCGGTGCGCAGCACACAGGCCCCGTCGCCGTCGGGCTCCAGCGTCCCGGCCGAGGGCGAGATCCGTTCGGCGGCCTCGGCCAGGGGCACGAACAGCCGGACGGTGGCCCGGGTGGCGTACGCGCGGGTGGAGACGCCTTGCGAGACGTGGGCGGCGAGGTCCTCGGCGGGCGGGTCGCGCGGTGCGAAGCGCGGCCCGTGCGGCGGCCTCGGCGTGAGGCGGTCCACCCGGAACGTACGCCAGTCGGCGCGGTCGAGGTCCCAGGCGACCAGGTACCAGCGGTGCTCGGTGCACACCAGGCGGTGCGGTTCGACGGTGCGGCGGGTCACCGTGCCGTCGTGCCCCCGGTAGGCGAAGCGCAGGCGTTCGGCGTCCCGGCAGAGGTGGGCGAGCTCGGTGAGGACGGCCGGGTCGACGGCGGAGGACCGCGGGCCGCGCAGCATCGGCACGGTGAAGGCGTTGAGGGCGCCCACCCGGCGCCGCAGCCGGTTCGGCAGCACCTGCTCCAACTTCGCCAGGGCCCGTACGGAGCTCTCGCCGATGCCCTCGATGCCCTGCCCCGCGGCCGTCCGCAGCCCCACCGCGACGGCGACGGCCTCGTCGTCGTCCAGCAGCAGCGGCGGCAACTCGGCGCCGGCGCCCAACTGGTAGCCGCCTCCGGTGCCGGGGCTGGCGTCGACCGGGTAGCCCAGCTCGCGCAGCCGGTCCACGTCCCGGCGGACGGTGCGCGCGGTGACTCCCAGCCGGTCGGCGAGTTGGGCGCCGGACCACTCGCGGTGGGCCTGGAGAAGGGACAGCAGGCGCAGCAGTCGGGCGGAGGTCTCCAGCATGCGCCCAGTGTGTCTCACGAGGTGGGCGAGCCCCATCCGGCCGTCCCGCCGGATGGGGCCGTCGTGTCCCGGAGGGGACGGCGACTCAGAGCGTGAGGCGCTGTCCGGGCACGATCAGGTCGGGGTCGCCGCCGACGACGGCCTTGTTGGCGGCGTAGACCCGCTGCCAGGTCAGGCCGTGGCGGTTCGCGATGGTGCTGAGGGTGTCGCCCGTCCGGACGGTGTAGTCACCACGGTTCGTGCCGCGCGAGGTCTGGCCCGTCGAGCGCTCCGGCGCCTGCGCGGAATTCGAGGAACCCGACTGCGAGGAGCCGGAGCCGGACCGCGAGGAGCCCGACTTCGAGGAGTTCGATTTCGAGGAGTTCGAGGTGCCGGACTTCGACGAACCCGACTTGGCGGAGCTCGACTCGGCGGAGGACGATCCGGCCCCCGGTGCGCTGCCGGACGCTCCGGCGCGCGCCGAGCAGGTCGGCCACGCGCCCCACCCCTGCGCGTTCTGCACCTTGGTGGCGACGGAGATCTGCTGTGCCTTGCTGGCCTTGTCGGCGGTCGACGCGTAGGCGGTGCCGCCGTACGCGCGCCAGGTACCGGCGGAGAACTGGAGCCCGCCGTAGTAGCCGTTGCCGGTGTTGATCGACCAGTTGCCGCCGCTCTCGCACTGGGCGATGCGGTCCCACACCCCGCTGTCGGCCGCCGTGGCGTCCCCGGTCGCGGAGAGCAGTCCGAGGGGGGCGAGCAGGATCGCCCCGGCGAGGACCGCCGTCTTTCGCGACGAGGTGCGGGTGCGGATATCGGCACATTCGGACATGTAGATCCCTCTCTACGAACCCGGGCTCCCCCTGGCCGGGGCGCGTCGGCCGCGCGGGACGCGGTCGTCGCGCCCGGCCCCGTCCGTCGGCGGTGGTGCTCCGCGCTGTCTGACTCTGCGCGGCCGGCGGACGTACCCGAGCGGTGCTCGTTGCACACGGCGGAGCAATCTAGGCAGCTGACGAGGCGTTATCAACCAACTCCCCGTTGTCCCAGGCCAGTTAGCAGTTACCGTAGGTAGCGGCGAATTTCGGCCACCTACTTCGTTCCCTCATTTCTGGATTTGTCGACCACTCGCCCGAGCGGACTGTGAGTCAGCTCACCGGATCAACTTCCGTGACCTCCCCGTTACTTGACATGGAGTGGCGGATTCCGCACACATCGTGACTGCGCGCGCAGGATGGTTCGATTCCGTTCGCCGTCCAGCGTGACCCTGGCCACAGATCGCCCGTTGTCTTCTTCATGAGCCGGGGACCGACCCGGACCACGAGCCGGGGGCCACCCGCCTCGCCCACGCACCGCATCCGAGGGAGCCACCCGTGCCGCGCATGCTCGACGTCAGCGACGAGGTACGCGCCGAGATCGGCGACGAAGAAGCCGACCGGCTGCTCGCCGGAGACAACGCCCCGGGCAGTTACGACTGCACGTCCTGCCGCACCCCGGGCGACTCCGAGAACGAGCGCACCAGCACCGTCCTGTTCATCGGGGACGAGACCGCCGTCCTCGCCTTCGCCCACTCCACCTGCCTACCCTCACAGGTCGTCCAGGTCACCGAGGAGCAGCTCCAGGGCGCGGTCCGCTCCATCAGCGGCGACACCGTCGACCTGGACCCCGACAAGGTGGCACCCGAGCAGGCGGTGCTCGGCGTCACCAGCGGACTCGTCCTGATCGCCGGGGAGTTGCACCCGGCCCTGGTCGTCGAGCCGACCGCGCCCATCGTGCGGCCCGGCACGACCGGCGCCGGCGACGACTTCCTGCCGCTGCTCATCGAGCAGGGCTTCATGCCGCTGTCCGAGCTGACCGAGGTGCCGCCGGTGCAGCACGGCTGGTCCGTGCTGCTCGCGATGGGCCAGCTGCACGCGGTGCTCCAGCCCTCGGTGAACGGCGGGCAGCCGGTCGCCTGGTGGCAGGCGCACCAGCCGTTGCAGGTGACGGAGGGGTGGCGGGCCGCCGCCAACAAGCACCAGCAGGTGCTGATGTTCGCGGCGCCGGTGGGCTCGATCGGGCGTCAGCCCCGGGAGGACCTGCTGCGGGGCGCGCTGGACAAGGCCGCGGCCAACGGGCAGTTGGTCGGGGCGGCGCTTCCGCTCGCCGGCACCTGAGTTCGCCCACCGGGCGGGGACTGCGGTCGTACGGCGGCTGAAAGGCCGTCCATGGACGCAGCCCCGCGCCCCCCTGACGAGGCCTGTCGAGCCGCATCTCTTCCCGTGCCGCGTCGTTTGGACATACGTGCACACCTACGACGTTCCCCGCCGCCCGTCCTTCCAGTCGATCCCGTCCGCACGACTGGCTCAGGACGCTCAGGGCGGCCCATCGGCCACCCCGATCTACGACGCGCTCTACGCCGAGTACGTCAAGACGTTCCGTTCGCTGCCGGGCGACCGCAGCGGCGAGGACGATCTGGGGTTCACCGCCTTCGGGAACATCCCGCACAGCCCGAGCACCTACCCGGCACCCCGCCCGGGGTCGTTCAGCAGCTCCTACAGCGCCTACAGCGCGGGGGCGCAGAGCGCGCGGGTGGGCCAGCAGTCCCAGTGGCAGCGGGTCGGGCAGCTCGGCCAGCAGCCCGCGCCGACCGCGATGCACCACATCCCCGCGGCGCTCCCGCCGGCCCCCCGCAGGACCTTCTGATCGCCGATCACGGCTGGAGGGCGGCACCCGTGACGGGTGCCGCCCTCCAGCCGTGTCGCCGGTACTTCTTCGCCGCTACTTCTTCTTGTTGGCGCCGCGCTTCTCGCGCACCCGCACCGAGATGTGGATCGGCGTGCCCTCGAAGCCGAACTCCTCGCGCAGACGGCGCTCGATGAAGCGCCGGTAGCCCGCCTCGATGAAGCCGGAGGCGAAGAGGACGAACCGCGGGGGCTTGGTTCCGGCCTGGGTGCCGAACAGGATCCGCGGCTGCTTGCCGCCCCGGACCGGGTGCGGGTGGGCGGCGACCAGCTCGCCCAGGAAGGCGTTGAGACGGCCCGTCGGGACGCGGGTCTCCCAGCCGGCCAGCGCGGCCTCGATCGCCGGGACCAGCTTCTCCATGTGCCGGCCGGTGCGCGCCGAGACGTTCACCCGGGGCGCCCAGGCGACCTGGGCGAACTCGGTCTCGATCTCCCGCTCCAGGTAGTAGCGGCGCTCCTCGTCGAGGGTGTCCCACTTGTTGTAGGCGATGACCAGGGCGCGGCCCGCGTCGACGGCCATGGTGACGATGCGCTGGTCCTGGACCGAGATGGACTCGGAGGCGTCGATCAGGATGACCGCCACCTCGGCCTTCTCGACGGCGGCCGCGGTGCGCAGCGAGGCGTAGTAGTCGGCGCCCTGCTGGAGGTGGACGCGCTTGCGGATGCCCGCCGTGTCGACGAACTTCCAGGTCACGCCGCCGAGCTCGATCAGCTCGTCGACCGGGTCGCGGGTGGTGCCCGCGACCTCGTTGACGACGACCCGGTCCTCGTCGGCCACCTTGTTCAGCAGCGAGGACTTGCCGACGTTCGGGCGGCCGATGAGCGCGATGCGGCGCGGGCCGCCGACCGCGGTGCCGAAGGTCTGCGCGGGGGCCTCCGGGAGCGCCTCCAGGACGGCGTCCAGCATGTCGCCGGTGCCACGGCCGTGCAGGGCGGAGATCGGGTGCGGCTCGCCGAGGCCCAGGGACCACAGGGAGGTCGCGTCGGCCTCGCCGCTCAGGCCGTCGACCTTGTTGGCGGCCAGCACGACGGGCTTGCCGGCCTTGCGCAGCAGCCGTACGACCGCCTCGTCGGTGTCGGTGGCGCCGACCTTGGCGTCGACGACGAAGACGACGGCGTCGGCGGCCTCGATCGCGTACTCGGCCTGCGCGGCCACGGAGGCGTCGATCCCGAGGACGTCCTGCTCCCAGCCGCCGGTGTCGACGAGCTTGAAGCGGCGGCCCGCCCACTCGGCCTCGTAGGTGACGCGGTCGCGGGTGACGCCCGGCTTGTCCTCGACGACGGCCTCGCGGCGGCCGATGATCCGGTTCACCAGGGTCGACTTGCCGACGTTCGGGCGGCCGATGACGGCGAGCACCGGCAGCGGCCCGTGCCCGGCGGCCTCGATCGCCCCCTCGACGTCCTCGACGTCGAAGCCCTCGACGGCGGCGAGCTCCATGAACTCCGCGTACTCGGCGTCGCCGAGCGCCCCGTGATCGTGCTCGAAGGCTTCCGAGCCGTCGGGCTGGATGTGGTCGTTCATGAAGTCCGTACCTCGTCGTTCATTCGTGGTGATCGGTGGAGCAGCCGTTTTGTTCGGGTTGATCCACTACTCGGTGTCCAGTGTCGCTCAGCGCCCGGTCAGGCGCCTGGCGTTTTCCAGGTGTTCGGCCAGCTGTTTCTGGATGCGTTCGGTGGCCGCGTCCAGCGCCCTGCGGGTACGCAGTCCGCTGCCGTCGCCCGCGTCGAAAGGATCGCCGAAGACGACGTCGACGCGGGAGCGCAGCGGGGGCAGTGCCTTTATCAACCGTCCGCGCCGTTCGGAACTTCCCAGCACGGCGACGGGCACGATCGGGGCCCCGCCGCGCACCGCGAAGTACGCGAGCCCGGCGCGCAGGGCGGCGAAGTCGCCCTCGCCGCGGGTGCCCTCCGGGAAGATCCCGAGGACCCCGCCGTTCTCCAGCACGCCCAGCGCGCGGGTGATCGCCGTCCGGTCGGTGGTGTCCCGGTCGACCTTGAGCTGGCCGATGGCGGTCAGGAACGGGTCGAGGGGGCCGATGAACGCTTCCTTCTTGATCAGGAAGTGCGTCGGCCGGGGCGCCACGCCCATCACCATCGGGCCGTCGACGTTGTGCGAGTGGTTGATCGCGAAGATCAGCGGGCCGCTCGCCGGCACCTTCCAGGCGCCCAGCACCCGGGGCCTGAACAGCCCGTACATCAGGCCGACGCCGATGCGCCGCCCGACCTCGGCGCCCTTCTCGGAGGGTGTGGACCCGGCGCTCACTTCGCGGCCCGCTTCTCCTCGACGAGGGTGACGACGCACTCGATGACCTGGTCCAGCGTCAGCTCGGTGGTGTCGACCTCGACGGCGTCGTCCGCCTTGGCGAGCGGGGAGGTCTTGCGGGAGGAGTCGGCCGCGTCGCGCTTGATCAGCGCCTCCCGGGTGCTCTGGACGTCCGCGCCCTTCAGCTCGCCGCTGCGCCGGGCGGCACGGGCCTCCGCGGAGGCGGTGAGGAAGACCTTCAGGTCGGCGTCGGGCAGCACGGTCGTGCCGATGTCGCGGCCCTCGACGACGATCCCCTTCTCGGTGGCGGTCGCCAGCGAGCGCTGGAGCTCGGTGATCCGGGCCCGCACCTCGGGTACGGCGCTCACCGCGCTGACCTTGGCGGTGACCTCCTGGGTGCGGATCGGGCCGGCCACGTCGATGCCGTCGACCGTGATCGTCGGGGCGGCCGGGTCGGTGCCGGAGAGGATCTCCGGCTTGCCGGCAACGGCGGCGATCGCCGTGGGGTCCTCGATGTCTATCCCGTTGGTCACCATCCACCACGTGATCGCCCGGTACTGGGCGCCGGTGTCCAGGTAGCTCAGCCCGAGCTGGGCGGCCACGGCCTTGGACGTGCTCGACTTGCCCGTGCCGGAGGGGCCGTCGATGGCGACAATCACGGGCTGGGCGGCGCCGTTTTCCACGGGGGGACACCTTCCTGGTGCGAGGCGGTGGATGTGCGGGACGCGACCGCGCCCCGCACAAGGTTACCGGCCGCGCGTCACTCGTCCGGCCGGTACCTGGTCCGCGCCGGGCGCCAGGGCCGCGGGAACGCCCTACTGCCGGATCGCCCAGCCCCTCTCGCGCAACGCCGAGGACAGCACCACCGCGGACTTCGGCTCGACCATCAGCTGCACCAGACCCGCCTGCCGGCCGGTCGCGTGCTCGATGCGGACGTCCTCGATGTTGACGCCCGCCTGTCCGGCGTCGGCGAAGATGCGGGCCAGCTGACCGGGCTGGTCGTCGATGAGCACCGCCACCACCTCGTACGCCCGCGGAGCGGCCCCGTGCTTGCCGGGGACCCGGACCTGGCCCGCGTTGCCGCGAAGCAGCACGTCCTGGACGCCGTCGACGCCCTCGCGGCGCTTGGCGTCGTCGGAGGACTGCAGGGCGCGCAGGGAGCGGACCGTCTCCTCCAGGTCGGCGGCGACGTCGGTGAGCAGGTCGGCGACCGGCCCCGGGTTGGCGGACAGGATGTCGATCCACATGCCGGGGTCGGAGGCGGCGATCCGGGTGACGTCCCTGATGCCCTGCCCGCACAGCCGTACGGCGGCCTCCTCGGCGTGCTCCAGACGCGCCGCGACCATGCTGGAGACCAGGTGCGGCATGTGGGAGACCAGCGCCACCGCGCGGTCGTGGGCGTCCGCGTCCATGACCACGGGGACGGCACGGCAGTGCGAGACCAGCTCCAGGGCAAGGTTCAGCACCTCGGTGTCGGTGTCCCGGGTCGGCGTCAGCACCCAGGGCCGGCCCTCGAAGAGGTCGCCGGTCGCCGCCAGCGGCCCCGACTTCTCCCGGCCGGACATGGGGTGGGTGCCGATGTACGCCGACAGGTCGAGGCCGAGTGCCTCCAGCTCGCGGCGCGGGCCGCCCTTCACGCTGGCCACGTCGAGGTAGCCGCGGGCCACCCCGCGGTGCATCGCGTCGGCGAGGACACCGGCCACATGGGCGGGCGGAGCGGCGACGATCGCGAGGTCGACCGGGCCCTCGGGCTCCGCGTCGGTGCCGGCGCCGAGCGCCGCAGCCGTACGGGCCTGCCCGGGGTCGTGGTCGGCGAGGTGGACGACGACACCCCGCTGGGCGAGGGCCAGCGCGGCGGACGTGCCGATCAGCCCTGTTCCGATGACGAGCGCGGTCCTCACTGGGCGATGTCCCGGCGCAGGGCGGCCGCGGCGCCGAGGTAGACGTGGTTGATGTCGGCGCGCGCCGTGTCGGTCTCGACGTGCGCGAGTATGCGCACGACCCGCGGCATGGCGCCGGCGATGTCGAGTTCCTGGGCGCAGATCAGCGGCACGTCGACGATGCCGAGCTTGCGGGCCGCGGCCGCCGGGAAGTCGCTGTGCAGGTCGGGCGTGGCCGTGAACCAGATGCTGATCAGGTCGTCGGCGCCGAGCGAGTTCCGCTCCAGGACGGCGGTGAGCAGGGCTCCGACCTGCTCGTCCATGTGGCCGGCCTCGTCCCGCTCGAGTTGGACGGCTCCCCGGACCGCTCGTACCGCCACGGCGCTGCTCCTTGCTGAAGTACCGACTGCCGACTACGGCTCCTGACGCAGCCAGCCTAGTCAGCCCGCGCCGGTCCGGTGCGTGCCGCCCGAGTGCCGAGACGAGAACGCCCCCGCACGCCCTTTACGGCGGGTGCGACCTGCGCTCTCATGACACTCTGACGGCAGGACACCCTCATCGGGGAAGGCCCGACATGAAGCGTCCAGGACCCCTGCTCACTCTTCTCGCCGGACTGGTGCTCGGCCTGTTCCTGCTGACGCTCAACGCGACGACGGGGACGAAGACCGCCTCGTCCTCGTACCAGGAGAAGTCACCGAGCCCGGCCCCCGCCCGGAGCGCCCCCTCGACCGCGCCCACCCCCACGCCCACGCCCTCCCGCGTCCCGGCCGCCGCCGCCGACTACGCCGGCCGCACGGACGACGACGCGGCGGCGATCGCCGTCTCCGTCCGCGACGGCAAAGCGATCGCGTACTACTGCGACGGCCACACCGAGGAGTCCTGGCTCAAGGGCGACGTCGAGGACGACGGCACGCTGCGGCTGACCGGCGAGAACGGCGCGAAGCTGGACGGCACGCTCCAGGACGGCAGGCGGATCGACGGCACGGTCACCGTGGGCGGTGGGCGGCATGCCTTCGCGGCGGACCGGGCGAAGAAGCCGTCCGGGCTGTGGAAGGCAACGGCCACCGTGCGCTCCGCGAAGATCGACGGCGGCTGGATCGTGCTGAAGGACGGCAGCCAGGTCGGCATCCTCACCCGCGACGGCAAGCCCTCCCCCGCGCCCCGCATCGACCCGGAGACCGGCGCGGTGACGGTCGACGGACAGCAGCTCACGGCCCGCCCCGCCACGCCCTGACCCCTTCGAGCAGGGAGCCACCATGACCGTCGACCCGAACGCCGCCACCCAGAGTTTCCCCGGCCCCGATCCCGCGCGGCGCGGCCCGCACCCCACCCGCTACCTCGTCCCGGCGCTGGTCGCCGCCGCCGTGGCGCTCGCCCTGGGCGTGTACGGCAAGGTCCACGACCCGGCCGGGACGGCCTTCAACCTGGCCGGCTTCAGCAGCACGGGCGCGGTCAAGTCCTGGCTGGCGACGACCGCGATGTTCTTCGCGCTGGTCCAGCTCGTCTCGGCCTCGATGCTGTACGGCAAGCTGCCGGGGCCCGCCTGGTCCGGCACGCTGCACCGCTGGTCGGGCCGGGCCGCCTTTCTGATCGCGGTCCCGGTTGCGGTGCACTGCCTGTACGCGCTTGGCTATCAGACATACGAAACGCGTGTTATGTGGCACTCCCTCCTGGGTTGCTTCTTCTTCGGCGCATTCAGTGCCAAGATGCTGCTGCTCCGCTCGGAGCGACTTCCGGGATGGTTGCTGCCGATCGTCGGCGGGCTCGTCTTCGCCGTGCTCACGATCATCTGGCTGACCTCGGCCCTCTGGTTCTTCCGCACTTTCGGAGTGACGACATGACCCTCCCCGCGACACGGCGCACGGTCCTCCTGGCGACGGGCGGCGCGGCAGCCGCGCTCGCCACGGGCTGCGGCGAGTACGGCAACGAGAACGGCTCCTCGTCCGAGCAGTCGCCGAAGGCCTCCGCCGGCCAGGAGCTGGCGAAGACCACCGACATCCCCGTCGGCGGCGGCAAGATCTTCGCGGAGGAGAAGGTCGTCGTCACCCAGCCGACGAAGGACGACTTCAAGGCGTTCTCCGCGGTCTGCACCCATCAGGGCTGCACCGTCGGCAGCATCGCCGACGGCATCATCCACTGCCCCTGTCACAAGAGCGAGTTCCGCATCGCCGACGGCTCGGTGGCCGGCGGCCCGGCGCCGAAGCCGCTGCCCGAGGAGCAGATCACGGTCGAGGGCGGCGCGATCAGACTGACCTGAGCCCGGGGCGGGTCAGTGGTCCCAGAGCGCCCCGAGGGTCACCAGCTCCCCCTGGTACTCGATCCGGTCCGCCCACGCCGTCGGCCAGGCGTCGGCCCCGGCGTACGCGCCCGCGAAGGCGCCCGTCAGACAGGCGATGGAGTCGGAGTCCCCGGAGGAGCAGGCGGCCCGGCGCAGCGCGGTCACCGGCTCGTCGGGGAACAGCAGGAAGCACAGCAGACCGGTCGCCATGGCCTCCTCGGCGATCCACCCCGCCCCCGTGGCCAGGCACGGGTCGGTCTCGGGCGCGGGGTCGCCCAGCGCCTCCCGGAGCCGCTCCAGCACGCCGAGGCACTCGTCCCAGCCGCGCTCGATGAAGTGCTCCGGGGTGGGGTCCTGGCTGCGGGTCCACAGGTCGCCGAGCCAACGGTGGTGGTAGCGGGAGCGGTTGTCGACGGCGTAGGCCCTCAGCAGCCCGACCAGGGCCGCCGGCTCGGCGCCCTGGGTGAGCAGCCGTACGGCGTGGGCGGTGAGGTCGGAGGCGGCGAGCGCGGTGGGGTGCCCGTGGGTGAGGGCGGACTGGAGCTGGGCGGCGCCCGCACGCTGCTCGTCGCTGAGCCCGGGGGCGAGTCCGACGGGAGCCACCCGCATGTTGGCGCCACAGCCCTTGGAACCGATCTGGCTGGCGTCCGCCCAGTCGCGCTTCTCGTCCTTGAGCAGGTTGCACGCCTTCAGGCAGGTCCGCCCCGGGGCCCGGTTGTTGTCCGGCGACTGGTACCAGTCGACGAACTCCGCGCGCAGCGGGCGCGCGAGCGCCGTCGGCACGAGCAGCCCCCGGTCCATGGCGGTCCGCATGGCCCGCCCCACGGCCAGGGTCATCTGGGTGTCGTCGGAGACGAAGGCGCGCTTCGGCAGTTCCATCTCCCGCCAGGGCCCGCACTTGGCGAGGATCGACGGAATGTCGTTGAACTCGGTCGGAAACCCGAGCGCGTCCCCCAGCGCGAGTCCCAGCAGGGACCCGGTGGCGCGCTTCCTGACGGTGGTCGAGGTGGTCATGCGGAGCGTCCTTCCCGGGGCGGTCGCAGCAGGGGCGGGTGGAGCGCGGTGGCGGCGCCCGCACGGTAGAGGGCGGCGGGCTTGCCGCGGCCGCCGGTGAGGCGCGCGCCGCCGGGCACGGGCTCGACGAAGCCCGGGGTGGCGAGCACCTTGCGACGGAAGTTGGGCCGGTCGAGGCCGGTCCCCCACACCGTCTCGTAGACCTGCTGGAGCTCGCCGAGGGTGAACTCGGGCGGGCAGAAGGCCGTGGCGAGGCAGGTGTACTCGAGCTTGGCGCCGACCCGGTCGTGGGCGTCGGCCAGGATCCGGTCGTGGTCGAAGGCGAGCGGCTTCGCGTCGTCGTACGACAGCCAGCGGGCCTGGGCCGCGTCGCCGCCGCCCGTCGGCTCGGGGGCGTCGGGCAGCAGCGCGGCGAAGGCGACGGAGACGACCCGCATCCGGGGGTCGCGGTCGGGTTCGCTGTAGGTGCGCACCTGCTCGAGGTGCAGTCCGGAGACGTCCTTCAGGCCGGTCTCCTCGGCGAGTTCGCGCCGGGCGGCCGTCTCCGCGGACTCGTCCGGCCGCACGAAGCCCCCCGGCAGCGCCCACCGCCCGGCGTACGGCTCCTGCCCGCGCTCGACGAGCAGGACGTGCAGGGTGCCCGCGCGGAGCGTGAGGACGGCGAGGTCGACGGTGACGGCGAAGGGCTCGTGGGCGTACTTGTCGTAACCCCGCACGCCGAGCACCCCCTTTTTAATAGTCACCACGACTATAAAAAGGGGGTGCGGTCACGCACAAGCCCTGGGAGCCCCAGGGATCCTTAAAGCTCGACTTCCTTCATCAGCATGCCGACCTCGGTGTTGGACAGCCGTCGCAGCCAGCCCGACTTCTGGTCGCCCAGGGTGATCGGACCGAAGGAGACGCGGACCAGCTTGTCGACCGGGAAGCCGGCCTCCGCCAGCATCCGGCGCACGATGTGCTTGCGGCCCTCGTGCAGGGTCACCTCGACCAGGTAGTTCTTACCGGTCTGCTCGACGACCCGGAAGTGGTCCGCCTTCGCGTACCCGTCCTCCAGCTGGATGCCGTCCTTCAGCCGCTTGCCCAGGTCACGCGGGATGGGACCCACGATGTGCGCGAGGTAGACCTTCTTCACGCCGTACTTGGGGTGGGTCAGCCGGTGGGCCAGCTCGCCGTGGTTGGTGAGCAGGATGACGCCCTCGGTCTCGGTGTCGAGCCGTCCGACGTGGAACAGCCGCGTCTCGCGGTTGGTCACGTAGTCGCCGAGGCACTGACGGCCCTCGGTGTCCTCCATCGTGGAGACGACGCCGGCCGGCTTGTTCAGCGAGAAGAACTGGTACGACTGGGTGGCGACCGTCAGGCCGTCCACCTTGACCTCGTCGTTCTCCGGGTCGACCCGCTTGCCCTGCTCCAGGACGATCTCGCCGTTGACCTCGACCCGCGCCTGCTCGATCAGCTCCTCGCAGGCACGCCGGGAGCCGTAGCCCGCGCGCGCGAGGACCTTCTGAAGCCGCTCGCCCTCCTGCTCGGCGCCCGGGAAGGTCTTGGGCAGCTTGACGTCCTTCTTCTCGGCGTACCGGTCCCGGTTGCGCTCCTCGGCCCGCGTCTCGTACTCGCGGGAGCGCGCCGGCTCCGTGCGTCCGCCACGCTGCTGGCTCTGCCTGGGACCGCCCTTGGCGCCGCCCCGGGCCGCACCGCCGCGCCCGGCCTTCGGGCCCTCATGGGTGGCGCCGGGGCCCACGTCGTAGCGACGCTCCTCGGGACGGGGATTGCTCGGACGCTTCGGCCCGTCGTCGCGGCCCCCCGCGCCCGTGGACCGGCCGTCACGGCCCGCGGAACCGCCCCTCGACCTGTCGTCACGGCCTCCGGAACCGCCCCTCGACCGCTCGTCGCGGCCTCCGGAACCGCCCCTCGACCTGTCGTCGCGGCCTCCCGAGCCACCCCTCGGCTGGGAACCGCCCCCGCCGGTCCCCCGGGGCTTGCCGCGCCCGTTGTTCCTGCCACTGCCGCTGCCACTGCTTCGCATCAAAGTTCCGTCGTCGTCGTGTCGTCTGCATCTGCGTCCGGTGCGTCCGGATCGAACGACGGGACCCCTTCCAGCATCTCGGCCTCGATCGCCTCCGCCTCGGGGAGAAAGGGCGCGAGCTCCGGGAGCTCGTCCAGACCGCGCAGGCCCATCCGCTCCAGAAAGTAGTTCGTCGTCACGTACAGGATCGCACCTGTTTCGGGTTCCGCGCCCGCCTCCTCGACCAGACCGCGCTGGAGCAGGGTGCGCATCACGCCGTCGCAGTTCACTCCGCGCACCGCGGAGACCCTGCTGCGGCTGACCGGCTGGCGGTACGCGACGACCGCCAGGGTCTCCAGCGCCGCCTGGGTGAGCCGGGCCTGCTGGCCGTCCAGCACGAAGCCCTCGACGGCCGCCGCGTACTCGGGCCTGCTGTAGAACCGCCAGCCGCCCGCGATGAGCCTGAGCTCGAAACCACGCCCCTGCACGGTGTACTCGTCGGCCAGCTCGCGCAGCGCGTCGGCGATCTTCCGCCGGGGCCGCTGGAGGATCTTCGCGAGGTGTTCCTCGGTCGCGGGCTCGTCGACGACCATCAGGACGGCCTCCAGGGCCGGCTTGAGGTCGAGTGCGGCGACGCTCTGCTCGGTCACGTCTTCGTCTCCTTCTCGGGCTCCTCGGGCGGCCGGTCGAACTCGTCCGTGACCACCGGCTGGACGTCCCCGTCCCCGCCGGTCCAACGCACCAGCAGCTCACCGAGCGCGGTCTCCTGGTCGAGCGCGACCACCTTCTCCCGGTACAGCTCGAGGAGCGCCAGGAAGCGGGCCACGACGGTGAGGGTGTCCTCGGTGTCGGCCACCAGCGTGCGGAAGCTGGCCTCGCCGAGCTCCCGGAGCCGCGCGACGACGATCCCGGCCTGCTCCTGCACGCTCACCAGCGGCGCGTGGATGTGGTCGACGTACACCTGCGGCTTGGCCCGGGGCTGCATCGCCTTGACCGCGAGCCTCGCGAACCCCTCCGGGCCGATGCTGATGACGACCTCGGGCAGCAGCTCGGCGTGGTGCGGTTCCAGACCGACGGTACGGGGGTAGCGCCGGGCCTCGCTCTCCAGCCGGTGCGTGAAGACGTCGGCGACCCGCTTGTAGGCCCGGTACTGGAGCAGCCGGGCGAACAGCAGGTCCCGGGCCTCCAGCAGGGCCAGGTCGGCCTCGTCCTCGACCTCCGCGGCAGGCAGCAGCCGGGCCGCCTTGAGGTCGAGCAGGGTGGCGGCCACGACCAGGAACTCGGTCGTCTGGTCCAGGTCCCAGTCGGGCCCCATCGCCCGGATGTGCGCCATGAACTCGTCGGTCACCTTCGACAGCGCGACCTCGGTGACGTCCAGCTTGTGCTTGGAGATCAACTGGAGCAGCAGGTCGAAGGGCCCCTCGAAGTTGGCGAGGCGGACCTTGAAGACCCCGTCGGGAGCCTCATGGGACTCACGAACGGGCTCCGCGCCCACGGATTCCGACGCCCGCACGGACACGACGGGTCCCGGACCTGCCGGTCCCGGGTCTACGGACTCCGGGCCTGCCGGTTGCAGGTCCACGGACTCCGGTACGGCGGGTTCCGGCACGACGGGGTCCGGGTCCGCGTCCCGTTCGGCCGCCTCGGGCTCCGGCTCGGCGGGGACCGGCGACGTCCCGGGCCCCCGCCCCAGCGCACGCCGACGGCCGGCTGCTGCGCCGGGGCCGGGGACGGGAACGTCGTTCGAGGTCATGGCCCCCGCAGGCTACCGCTACCGCCCGCGAAGTCGTCGTACGAGGATGCTGGCGTCCCCGCGGCTCTCCAGGTCGGCGAGGACCACGGCGACCGCCTCGCGGACGATGCGCCCCCGGTCCACGGCCAGCCCGTGCTCGCCGCGGAGCACCAGACGGGCGTGCTCCAGGTCCATGAGCTCCTCGGCGGAGACATAGACGGTGATCTTCTCGTCGTGCCGCTCCCGGCCACTGGGCCTGCGGGACGGCTGCCGTCCGCGCTTGCGCGACTGGCCGTCGGCGGCGGAGGCAGAACCTTCCTGCGGGCCCTGGGGCCGCTCCCCGGGGGCGCCCCGGGTGCGGGACTCCCCGGTGTCGGTCCGACCCGCGTCGGCCGCCACGTGCTCGGCGCCCTCGCCGTCACCGCCCTGCGCGGGCACGGACTGCGGCGCGTCCTGCGCACCGCCGGCCGCCACCCCGTCGCTCTCGCCGGCCGGCGCGGGCACCCGGGCCTCGCCGTTGGCGGGGCGCCGGGGCGCGGACGACTGAAGCGCCATTCCCCCTGTCGTACGGAAGAGTTCGTCGGCCCCCGGCAGACTCACTCGGCGGGACACCGGGCGAGCACCTCCCTGGCGAGCTGACGGTAGGCGGCGGCGCCCACGGAGTTGGAGGCGTACGTGGTGATCGGCTCACCGGCGACCGTGGTCTCCGGGAAGCGGACCGTGCGCCCGATGACCGTGTGGTACACGTGGTCGTCGAAGGCCTCGACGACACGCGCGAGCACCTCACGGCTGTGCACGGTGCGCGAGTCGTACATCGTGGCGAGGATCCCGTCGAGTTCCAGTTCCGGGTTGAGCCGTTCCTGGACCTTCTCGATGGTCTCGGTCAGCAGCGCCACACCCCGGAGGGCGAAGAACTCGCACTCCAGCGGCACGATCACCTTGTGAGCGGCCGTCAGGGCGTTGACGGTGAGCAGACCGAGCGAGGGCTGACAGTCGATGACGATGTAGTCGTAGTCGTCCATCAGCGGCTTGAGCGCACGCTGGAGCGTGGACTCGCGCGCGACCTCGGAGACCAGCTGGACCTCGGCGGCCGACAAGTCGATGTTGCTGGGCAGCAGGTCCATGTTCGGGACCGCTGTCTTCAGGAGCACCTCGTCCGCCGCCATGCCCCGCTCCATGAGCAGGTTGTAGACGGTGAGGTCGAGCTCCATGGGATTGACGCCTAGACCGACCGACAGCGCGCCCTGCGGGTCGAAGTCCACGAGCAGCACGCGCCGGCCGTACTCCGCGAGCGCGGCACCCAGGTTGATGGTCGACGTCGTCTTGCCCACGCCGCCCTTCTGGTTGCACATCGCGATGATCGTCGCGGGGCCGTGCTGGGTCAGCGGGCCCGGGATCGGGAAGTACGGCAGCGGGCGTCCGGTCGGACCGACGCGCTCACGGCGCTGTCGGGCCGCGTCGGGCGCGAGCGTGGCCGCGTATTCCGGGTCCGGCTCGTACTCGGCATCGGGATCGTAGAAGTGCCCTTCGGGCAGTTCGTCGTAGTCGGCGAAGTGGTTGCGGGGCGCGCCACTTCCGTCGCCGGCCATGGCGTTCACGTAATGGCCATCCATGCTCTGGTGTGCTGACAGAGCCACATGAGGGCTGCGCTGGCTCTGGTGGGCTGCGAAGGTTCGGACAGCGACGGAGCCGACAGCCTCGTGCCCCGCGGAGACCTGGGCCCGCGTCGGCATTCCTGGTTGACCACCCCCGGGAGCAAATGTCGACTCATTCACAAGTCGTCTTACCTCCTTGGTGACCAGGAAACTTCTAGACAAGGTCAGCGTGGCACCATGCCGACAGTCGGCGACTCTATGGCGTGTCGGGCGTCCGCAGCAACACAATCCGCCGTACCCGGCCCGATGTGTCGGCAATGAAACATCCCGCTGTCAAGGGCGTACGGCCGTCGCACGGCAGGTTTCGCCGGTGTACGAATCGGTCGAAGCGTTACGTTCGAGGCGAGTTGGCCGAGAGCCGCAAAGTGACCATACACACATCCGGCCGGACCTTGTCGGGCAAGGTCCGGCCGGGTGTACGGGGTTGACGACCTGTGTTGACGTATCGCCTTTTCCCCCGGGGCGACTTGGCCGAGCGGCTCGGCGCGGCGGCTCAGCCGAGCAGCTGGTCCAGCTCCATGTGCTCCAGGCCGTGCGCCTCCGCGACCTCGCGGTAAACGACCTTGCCGTCATGGGTGTTGAGGCCCTTGGCCAGCGCGGCGTCGCGGCGCAGCGCCTCCACCCAGCCCTTGTCGGCGAGTTCGACGATGTAGGGCAGCGTGGCGTTGGTGAGCGCGTAGGTGGAGGTGTTGGGGACCGCGCCGGGCATGTTGGCGACGCAGTAGAAGACCGACTCGTGGACCGGGAAGGTCGGCTCGGCGTGCGTCGTCGGACGGGAGTCCTCGAAGCAGCCGCCCTGATCGATCGCGATGTCGACAAGGACACTCCCCGGCTTCATCCGGGACACGAGCTCGTTGGTGACCAGCTTGGGAGCCTTGGCGCCCGGGATGAGGACGGCGCCGATGACGAGGTCGGCCTCGAGGCAGGCCTTCTCCAGTTCGAAGGCGTTGGAGACGACCGTCTGGATCTTCGTACCGAAGATCTTGTCGGCCTCCTTGAGCTTGTTGATGTCACGGTCGAGCAGCGTGACGTGGAAGCCCATGCCGATGGCGATCTGCGCCGCGTTCCAGCCGGAGACGCCGCCGCCGATGACGACCGCCTTGGCGGCCAGCACGCCCGGCACGCCGCCGGGCAGCACACCGCGGCCGCCGTTGGCGCGCATCAGGTGGTAGGCGCCGACCTGCGGGGCCAGCCGGCCCGCGACCTCGGACATCGGGGCGAGCAGCGGCAGCGCGCGGCTCGGCAGCTCGACGGTCTCGTAGGCGATCGCCGTGGTGCCGGACTCGACGAGGGCGTCCGTGCACTCCTTGGAGGCGGCCAGGTGCAGGTAGGTGAAGAGCGTCTGGTCCTTGCGGAGGCGGTGGTACTCCTCGGCGATGGGCTCCTTGACCTTCAGCAGCAGGTCGGCGGTGGCCCACACCTCGTCGGCGGTGTCGAGGATGCGCGCGCCGGCGGCCACGTACTCCTCGTCCGTGATGGACGAGCCGACACCGGCGTTGCGTTCGACGACGACCTGGTGGCCGTGGCGCACCAGTTCGTGCACACCGGCGGGGGTGATGGCCACCCGGAACTCGTTGTTCTTGACCTCGCGGGGGATGCCGACCTTCACGTCGATCACGGTCCTTGGCTCAGTAGATGTGGGGGCACAGCAAAGACATACCCGGAGGTACAGGGCACATCAGGATGCACCGCAGGAGAACGTGCGGCAGAGCCAGTCTAATGAAGGCGTTCCCGCTGTCTAGCCTTTCATTGCATCAATCTTCAGCGGATGTACTACGGATTTCGCAGGTGTTAGCGCGGTGTTCCGTGAGATCGGACCGTTCTGACCCTGCCTCTGGCTCCGATTCCGGCCCTGGCTCCGGCCCCGACTCCGGCTCCGACCTGGCTTCCGGCTTGGCTTCCGACCCGAGTTCCGGCTTGGCTTCCGACCTTGGTTCCGGCTCCGGTTCCGGTTCCGGTTCCGGTTCCGGCTCCGGTTCGCGGTCCGGGAGCTCCTCTCCCAGGATGCGCTCGGCCGCGCCCCGGTGCAGGCCGGCCGCCACCGGGTCGCCGAGATGCTCCAGGGTGTCGGCCAGCCGCAGCTGCACCGCCGCCTGGAGACGCGTGTCCTCGGCGCGCCGGGCCCACTCCACCGCCTCCTGGCAGGTGCGCAGCGACTCCTCGGGGCGCCCCGCGTACTCCTGGACCCGGGCCAGCTCGCTCAGCGCCCGCGCGTGAGCGCCTACGTCGCCGTTCTTGCGGTGCCCGGCGGCCGCTGCCCGCCAGGCCCGCTGTGCCTCGCCGTAGCGGCCCGCGTAGGTGTGCGCGGTGGCGATACGGCCGTAGAGCCGGGCGGCGTCCGCGCGCTCGTCGCGGGCCAGCCGCTGGGCGAGGGCCCGCCCGAACCAGTCGGCGGCCCGGTCGTAGTCCCCGAGCTCGAGATGCGCGCCGCCTACGGATTCCATCGCGCGACCGATCGCATACGGGTCGTTCGCCTCGCGTCCGGCGTCCAGAGCGGCCCGGTAGCGCGCCAGGGCCTCCGCCGTGCGGCCGGTCCTGGCGTCCACGTCGGCGAGGTTCAGCAGGGCGGCGGCCTTCTCGCGGGGCAGGTTCCGGCGCTCGGCCACGTCCAGGACGAGTTGGTGGACGCCGTACAGGTCGGGCGCCGCGGCCTGCGTGCCGAAGTGCGCGACCATCGCCCTGACCAGCTGGGACATCAGACGGCGGGCCAGGGTGTCCAGCTCGCCGTCGGCGACCGCCAGACGGGCCGAGGCGAGCAGGGCGGGCCGGCGGACCCGCAGCCAGTCGGCGGCCGCGCGCGGGGTGGGGAAGCGCAGGGCGCTCGGCAGGCCCAGGAGCTTCTCGCGGGCCTGGGGGCTGTCGGTCTCGGTGATGGCCCGGCAGGACTGGAGCAGCCGTACCGTCCGCTCCAGCATGCGGGCGCGGGCCAGCTGGAGCTCGGCCGGGCGTTCGTGGGTCTCGGCCGCTGCGCGCAGCAGGGGGTACAGACAGGCGGGCACCTCGTACTGGGGCAGCGGGGAGGCCACGGTCCGCAACAGGCCCAGGGCGGCGAGGTCACTCAGGGTGGTGTGGGCGGCGCCCACCGAGCAGCCGGCGAGCGCGGAGGCGGTGTGCGGGTCGGCCAGGCCGGCCGGGGCCAGGCAGAGCAGTCGCAGTATCCGGGCGGCGGGGGCGGGCAGCGTGGCGTGCACGAGCCGGAAGACCCGGCTGAGCGGGGAGCCCTCGTCGCCCTCCGCGTGGAGCTGCTTGGCGAGGTCGGCGACGGCCGCCTTGGGGCGGGCGGCGAGCCAGCCGCCCGCCAGGTTCAGCGCGGCCGGCTGGCCCTGGCAGGCCTCCACGAGGCCCTCGGCGGAGCGCGGGTCGACGGTGATGCGGACCGAGCCGGTGTAGCGGCTGAGCAGTTCGAGGGCGGACTTGGTGTCCAGGCCGCCCAGGGTGCAGGGGCGGACGTCCGCGATGCCGGTGAGCGGTCCTGCGGAGACGGCGACGAGGAGGCACTGGGGGGTGTCCGGGAGCAGCGCGTCGACCTGTTCGGCGCCGGCCGCGTCGTCGAGCAGGAGCAGTACGCGGCGCTCCGCGAGGGTGTGGCGCAGGAGGGCCGCGAGATCGTCCTCGTCGGCGCCCGGCGGGGCCGGCACGTTCAGCGCGGTGAGCAGTTCACGGGCGGCCTGCTCGACCGGCACGGGGGTGCCGTCGGGCTCGGCGAGGCGGGCGCGAAGGACGCCGTCGCGGTAGCGGTCGGCGACCTGCCTGACGAGTTCCTCGGCGAGCGCGGTACGCCCGGAGCCGGGCCGCCCGGCGATGAGGAGCACGCGCGCGCGGGGCGCCTTCTTCCCGGAGATGGTGTCCAGCCCCGCGCGCTCGATGTCGGCCCGCAGTTCTTTCAACTCCCGGACCCGGCCCAGGAAATGGCCCTCTGTCGCAGCGTGTCCCGACAGCTGCACGCCGCCTGTGTCCACTGCCTGGTCCGTCACGGGCCACACTCCCGTCCCACCGCACGCGCAAGCCCGCCGGGACTCCGGATCGGGCGATTCCCGAGCCTAGTTCACGCTCTGCGACGTTCCGGGTGGAGTGCGGCGGGCACCGCCGAGACATCCCCCGATCGGATCAGCCGATCGTCACACCGGTCGGGGGCGGGGCAGCCTCGGAAGGGGCGGTCGATGGGCGGTCCCAGGAGGGCGGAAGGGGGTGTCACGCCTCGAAGGGCCGCGCCGGCCAGGGCGCCTCGGCCGGGCGCAGCGCGTCGAGCCCGTCGCCGGTGCGCGCGGCGACCAGGGAGAGCACGCCCACGACGAGGCAGTTGCTGTGCAGGTCGCCCGCGAGCACACCCCGGACGAGCTCGTCGACCGGCACCCGCGCGTGCTCCATGTCGGCCTCCTCGTCCTCCACCTCGAAGCGCTCCCCGTCGGCCTCGGACAGGTCGCGGGCCAGGAAGATGCGCACCGACTCGTCACAGCCGCCCGCGGTGGGGTAGACGTCGGTCAGCACCCGCCAGTCCTCGGCCTTGACGTGCGCCTCCTCGTACAGCTCGCGCTGGGCTGCGTGCAGCGGGTTCTCGCCCGGCACGTCGAGCAGACCGGCCGGGATCTCCCACAGCTTCTGCCGCACGGGGTGGCGGTACTGCTTGATCAGCAGGACACGGCCCTCCTCGTCGAGGGCCAGGACGGCCACGGAACCCGGGTGGACCTGGAAGTCCCGGCGGACCACCGAGCCGTCGGGCATGACCACCTCGTCCGTGCGGACGGAGGTCTTGTTGCCGACGAACGGGGTCTCGCTCGACCGGATCTCCCACGCCTCGGGGGTGTCCTTGATCGTCATGCCATGCGTCCTTCCACGTGCCACGTGCGCAAACGAGAACCGGGGCGCCAACCCTTGAAGGTTTGCACCCCGGCCACCGTACAACTGGTGTGTTACTTCGAAGTCTTCTCCGCCTCGACGGTCCGCTGGACCGCGGCCTTCACGAGGCCGGCGAACAGCGGGTGCGGACGCGTCGGCCGCGAGCGCAGCTCGGGGTGCGCCTGCGTGGCGACCAGATACGGGTGGACGTCCCGCGGGTACTCGACGTACTCGACGAGCTTGCCGTCCGGCGAGGTGCCGGAGAACAGGATGCCCGCCTTCTTCTCGAGCTCGGCGCGGTAGGCGTTGTTCACCTCGTAGCGGTGCCGGTGACGCTCCTCGACGTACTCCTTGTCGTCGTACACCTCACGGACGATCGAGCCCTCGGCCAGCTTGGCCGGGTACATGCCCAGGCGCATCGTTCCACCCATGTCGCCCTCGCCGGCCACGATGTCGAGCTGCTCGGCCATGGTGGAGATGACCGGGTGGCCGGTGGCCGGGTCGAACTCGGTGGAGTTGGCGTCGCCGATGTCGGCCAGGTTGCGCGCCGCCTCGATCACGATGCACTGCAGGCCCAGGCACAGGCCCAGCAGCGGGATCCTGTTCTCGCGGGCGTAGCGGATCGCGCCGACCTTGCCGAGCACACCGCGGTCGCCGAAGCCGCCCGGGATGCAGATCCCGTCGACGTCCTCGAGCTGCGCCTTGGCGCCCGCCGGGGTCTTGCAGTCGTCCGACGTGACCCACTTGATCTTCACGCGGGCCTTGTTGGCGAAGCCGCCGGCGCGCAGCGCCTCGGTGACCGAGAGGTAGGCGTCGGGCAGGTCGATGTACTTGCCGACCAGGGCGAGGGTGATCTCGTGGTCGGGGTTGTGGACCCGGTCGAGCAGATCGTCCCAGGTCGTCCAGTCCACGTCGCGGAACGGCAGGTCCAGCTTGCGGACGACGTAGGCGTCCAGGCCCTCCCCATGCACGGTCTTCGGGATGTCGTAGATCGACCGGGCGTCGGGGCAGGCCACGACCGCGTCCTCGTCGACGTCGCACATCAGCGAGATCTTGCGCTTGATCGCGGTCGGCACCTCGCGGTCGCAGCGCAGGACGATCGCGTCCGGCTGGATACCGATGTTCCGCAGGGCCGCGACCGAGTGCTGGGTCGGCTTGGTCTTCAGCTCACCCGAGGGACCGATGTACGGCAGGAGCGAGATGTGCACCACGAAGACGTTGTCCCGGCCCACCTCGTGACGAACCTGGCGGACCGTCTCCAGGAACGGCAGCGACTCGATGTCGCCGACCGTGCCGCCGACCTCGGTGATCACGACGTCGACCTCGTCCGTGGCCATCCGGCGGATGCGGTGCTTGATCTCGTTGGTGATGTGCGGGATGACCTGCACGGTGTCGCCCAGGTACTCGCCGCGCCGCTCCTTGGCGATCACCGTCGAGTAGATCTGGCCTGTAGTGACATTGGCGGAGCCGTCCAAGTCACGATCGAGGAAGCGCTCGTAGTGTCCGATGTCCAGGTCGGTCTCGGCGCCGTCGTTGGTGACGAACACCTCACCGTGCTGGAAGGGGTTCATCGTGCCCGGGTCGACGTTCAGGTATGGGTCGAGCTTCTGCATCACGACGCGCAGACCCCGTGCCTTCAGCAGCATGCCGAGGCTGGAGGCCGTCAGGCCCTTGCCGAGCGAGGAGGCGACACCCCCGGTGACGAAGATGTGCTTGGTCGTCGTGGATTTGGGCGTCATGGCCAAGAGGGGGCTCCCGTGGTCGCGATTCGGAGGTGCGGTTCGGGGGCTTCGAGACCACCGGTCCACGGGCTACCAGGGTATCAGCGCCTCAGGGAGATGGCTTCCGGCCACGCTCCGCGCACAGGTCGACACGGGCCGCCCCCGCGCACCGGTTCCTCACCCGCTGCTCACCCGTTCGGCCCACCCGCGTTGTCCGGAGCGGCACGCAGATCATCTACGTGCGTCGTATCCTGCTCGGACACTCACTGCCGAGCCCGGTCGGCAAGACGGCACACCCCAGTCCGTATCCCCACCGGAACAACGAGAGCTCGTCAGTTCGTTGAGCAGGAATCGGCGTTTTGCCTATATGGCTGAGCGGCTGCTTTGCTTCAGCGCTCAACGACGCATTACAACGACCCCTTGACCGCACTAGCGACAGCCCCCGTTCCACATGGGGGTGACGTGGCCGTTCGACTGGAGTTGCACGTGGCCGGGCGCATCGAAGATTACGCACTCATCGGAGACATGCAGACCGCCGCGCTGGTCTGCCGGGACGGCACAGTCGACTGGCTGTGCCTGCCCCGCTTCGACTCGCACGCGATCTTCGCAGGTCTGCTCGGCACCGAGGAACACGGCTTCTGGCGCCTCGGTCCCGCGCACGCCTCCGACGCGCCCCCGCCGCGCGCTGCCCGGCGCACCTACCGGGGCGACTCGCTCATCCTGGAGTCGGAGTGGGACACCCCGCGCGGCACGGTCCGGGTGACCGATTTCATGCCCCCTCGCGACGGCGCGCCCCAGCTGATCCGGATCGTCGAGGGCGTCTCGGGCCGCGTCCCGATGCGCTCCGCGCTGCGCATGCGGTTCTCCTACGGCCGGGTCGTGCCGTGGGTGCACAAGCACGAGGGCCGCACGGTGGCCGTCGCGGGCCCGGACTCCGTGTGGTTCGACACCGAGTGCGAGACCTACGGCAAGTCGCTGACCACGTACGCCGACTTCACCGTCGCGCCGGGTGACCGGATCGCGTTCACGATCTCGTGGGAGCCCTCGCACAAGCAGCCGCCCCCGCTGCCCGAGCCCGAGCAGTCGCTCCAGGCGACCGAGGACTTCTGGCGCGAGTGGGTCGAGCACTGTACGTACCACGGTCCCTACCGCGAGGCCGTGATCCGCTCGCTGATCACGCTCAAGGCGCTGACCTACGGCCCGACCGGCGGCATCGTCGCCGCGCCCACCACCTCCCTGCCCGAGGACATCGGCGGCGTCCGCAACTGGGACTACCGCTACACCTGGCTGCGCGACGCGGCCATCACGCTGTCCTCGCTGCTGCGCACCGGCTACCGCGAGGAGGCCCGCGCCTGGCGCGAGTGGCTGCTGCGGGCCGTCGCCGGCGACCCCGAGAACCTCCAGATCATGTACGGCATCGCGGGCGAGCGTGAGCTGGGCGAGGCCGAGCTGGACTGGCTGCCCGGCTACGAGAACTCCGGCCCGGTCCGGGTCGGCAACGGGGCCGCCCACCAGCTCCAGCTGGACGTGTACGGCGAGGTCACCGAGGCCCTGCACCTCGGCCACATGACCGGCCTGGCCCGCAACGACTACGCCTCCCTGCTCCAGCTCAAGCTGATCCGCTACCTGGAGCAGCACTGGGACGAGCCGGACGAGGGCATCTGGGAGGTGCGCGGCCCGCGCCGCCACTTCGTGCACTCCAAGGTCATGGCCTGGGTCGCCGTCGACCGCACGATCAAGCTGATCGAGTCCGGCGACGCGGACGGCCCGCTGGAGAAGTGGCGCGAGCTGCGCGACGACATCCACCGGGACGTGTGCGAGAAGGGCTACGACAAGGAACGCAACACCTTCACGCAGTCCTACGGCTCCAAGGAGCTGGACGCGTCCCTGCTGCTCATCCCGCAGATGGGCTTCCTGCCCCCGGACGACAAACGCGTGATCGGCACCATCGAGGCGATCCAGCGCGAGCTCTCCACCCCGGACGGCTTCATCCTGCGCTACCCCACCTCGGGCGGCGACGAGGGCGTCGACGGCCTGCCCGGTGACGAGGGCGCCTTCCTGGCCTGCTCGTTCTGGATGGCGGACGACCTCGCGATGATCGGCCGGGTGGACGAGGCCCGCAAGCTGTTCGAGAAGCTGCTCTCGCTGCGCAACGACCTCGGTCTGCTCGCCGAGGAGTGGGACCCGCGCCTCCAGCGCCAGGTCGGCAACTTCCCGCAGGCCTTCAGTCACGTCCCGCTGATCGACACGGCCCTGCGCCTGACGGCGTCGGGGGCCTACGGCGGCTGAACAGGACCGACACGGCCCGCCCGCCTAGGCTGGGAGCCAACAGCCCCTTTCCGGAAGGGGGCGCCCCATGGCCTCCCCATCGAAGGCGGGCGCGGCTCTGTCCGCGCTGCGCGAGGAACTGACCGGCGACGTGTTCGCCCCGGAGGATCCGGGTTACGACGAGGCCCGGACCGTCTTCAACTCGATGATCGACCGCCGGCCCGCGGTGATCGCCCAGTGCGTGGACGAGTCCGACGTCGTACGGTCGGTGCGCTTCGCCCGTGACCTGGACCTGCCCATCGCGGTACGCGGCGGCGGACACAGCGTCGCGGGCATGGCGCTGGGCGACGGCGCCGTGGTGGTGGACCTGCGTCACATGCGCGCGGTCACCGTCGACCCGGCCGCCGAGGCGGTGCGGGTCGCGGGCGGGGCCACGATGAGCGACCTGGATCGCGCCTGCCAGCCCCACGGACTGGCCACGACCGGCGGACGGGCCTCCACCACCGGCGTCGGCGGCTTCGTCCTCGGCGGCGGCACGGGCTGGCTGGACCGCTCGTGCGGGCTGGCCGTCGACAACCTGCTCGGCGTCGAGCTGGTCACCGCCGAGGGCCGGCAGGTCCACGCGAACGCCGACGAGAACCCGGAGCTGTTCTGGGCGCTGCACGGCGGCGGCGGCAACTTCGGCGTCGCCACCGCGCTCACCCTGAAGCTGCACGAGCTGCCCGAGTTCTCCATCGCGCTGCTGCTGTACCTGCCCGAGTTCGGCGCCGAGGTCACCCGCACCTACCGGGACCTGATCACGGCCGGCCCGGACGAGGCGTCCGGCGCCGTCATCTACCTCACCGGCCCGCCCGAGGAGTTCGTCCCGCCGCACCTGGTCGGCTCGCTGCTGTGCGGGGTGCTGCTGACGTACGCCGGCGCCGAGGCGGACCTGCGCAAGCTCGCCGAACCGCTGCTGGCGATGCCGCACGAGAGCGAGGTCGTCGGGGCGATGCCCTACGCCGACGTCCAGTGCATGATCGACGATCCCCCCGGGATGCGGAACTACTGGTCGGCGGAGTACCTGACGGGCGCCCCGGACGACTTCGTGGACGTCTACTGCGCCCGTGGCCGGGCCATGCCCGTGCCGACCGGCACCATGCACGCGCTGTTCCCGCAGGGCGGCGCGATCGCCGCAGGCCCGCACGAGTACCCCGTGCCCTACCGCGACGCGCCGTGGGGTGTGCACCCCTTCGGGCTGTGGGAGGACCCGGCGGACGACGAGCGGTGCGTCCAGTGGGTCCGCGACGTCCGGGCCGACGTACAGCCGTGGAGCACGGGCGCGGTCTACCTCAACTTCATCGGCGACGAGGGTGCCGACCGGGTCGTGGCGGGCGTCGGCGAGGCGAACGCGCGGCGGCTCGCGGACGTGAAGCGGCGGTTCGACCCCGACAACGTCTTCCGCTTCAACCACAACATCGAGCCGGCCTGAGCGCCGTCGGCCCGAGCGCCGGTCCGGGCCGTCGAGCCCCGCGGGGGCGCCGTCAGCCCCGCGCGAGCGCCGCCAGCGCCGTCAGTGTCCGCTCCCCCGCCGGATCGGCCGCCGTCGCCGGGACGAGCGCGATCTCGTCGAGTCCCGCCTCCGCGTAGGCGTCGATCCGGGCCCGCACGGCGTCGATCCCGCCCACCAGGCCGACGGTGGCCGCGGCTGCCGCCGGCAGGGCGCGGACCAGCGTGGCGCGGTCGGCGCCGCCCGCGGCCAGCTCGACGGCCGCCCCGAAACCGGCCTCGGCGAACACCTCGCGGTACCCCGGCACCGTCAGGTATCCGGCGATGCCGCCCAGCACCTCGGTGAGCGACTCGGGCGCCGGGTCGACGGCCGCGGGCAGCCAGGCGGCGAGCGTGGGCCGCGTACGTCCCGCCCGCTCGGCCGCCGCGTCCAGCTTGGCGCGCAGCTCACGGACCTGCTCCGGGGAGACGACGTCGAGCAGCATCCGGTCGGCGTGCGTGGCGGCCGCGGCGATCGCGCGGTCCCCGAAGGCGGCCACGGTGAGCGGGCCGCCGGGCGGCGGGAGCCGGCGCCGGAAGGCGCTGCCGGGCACGACCGGCTCTCCGGGCACACCGTGCAGCAGCGCGCGGACGGCCGCCGCGGTCTCGGTCAGGACGGCGGCGGGGCGTACCCGGGGCCGCCCGTGCACGCCCTCCACGACGCGCCTGCTCGACGTGCCCAGCGCCACGCCGACCGCCCGTCCGCCGGTGACGGCGGAGACCGACGCGGCGCCCCGGGCGAGGGTGTACGGGTCGCGCACCGACACCGGGACCGGCCCCGCCGTCAGTGCGGCCCGCTCGGTCACCCGGCCGAGCGCCGCGGCGAGCACGAAGGCGTCCCAGGTCGGCCCTTCGCCCGCCCACACCTCGCGGTAGCCGAGCCGGTCGGCGAGCGCCGCGACGCGCAGCGGTTCGTCGACCGGACTGTCGTCCTCACGGGCCACGGCCACCACACTGAAGTCCATGGCCCGCCGCTACCCGGCGTCGGCCGGCCCATGCGGGCACGGAGATGTCACCGGCACGTCCGCGCAGGTAGCGTCCGCTGCATGGACAGCCGCACGGACCACCGATTCGACAGCCAGAGCGCCGGCATCACCGTCCGGCGCGCGCTGGAGCTGCCCGGCCTGCGCAGCGGGCTCCCCGAGATCCTCGCGGGCGCCGACCGGCTGGGGCGCACGGTGCGCTGGGTGCACGCGGGCGAGGTCCCGAACATCGCCTCGCTGCTCAAGGGCGGTGAGCTCCTGCTGACCACGGGCTACGGCCTCGGCACCCGTCCGGCGGAGCAGCGGGTGTTCGTCCGCACCCTGGCCGAGCGGGGTATCGCGGCCCTGGTGATCGAGCTGGGCCCGCGCTTCACCCGGCTGCCCGCGGCCCTGGTCGAGACGGCGCGCGCGACCGGGCTCCCTCTGGTCCAACTGCACCGTGAGGTGCCGTTCGTGACGGTCACGGAGGAGATCCACACCGAGATCGTCAACGGGCACTACGCACTGCTCCAACAGGCCGAGGAGGTGCACCGGCGCTGTACGGAGGCGCTGCTCGGCGGCGGCGGGATACCGCAGGTCCTGGGCATCCTGGCGGACTTCAGCGGCAACCCCGTCTTCCTGGAGACGACCGAGGGCCAGCTCCTGTACGCCGCCGGAGCCGGGCCCGAGGGCGCCGACCCGCTCCAGGTGTGGGAGGGCTTGCGCGGGCCGCACAAGGAGTCGCCACCGCCGGCCGGCTCGGTGCTGGTGGACGTGCCCGGGGGCGGCCCGGGGGCGGGTTCGGTACGCGCCCGGCTCGTGCTGCTGCCCGTGCGCGCCCCTCTCGCACCGGTGCACCGGATCGCCGCCGACCGGGCGGCCGGGATCCTGGCCGTGGTGCTGATGCAGGCCCGCCAGGAGGAGGAGCTCGCGGCTCGCGGCCGGGGCGACTTCCTCACCGACCTCGCCGAGGGCCGGATCGCCGCGGAGGACGCTCCGGCGCAGGCGCGCGTCCTCGGCTTCAAGCCCGGCGCCAGTCCGCTGCTCCCGGTCGTCATGCGGCTGGGCGACGGGCTCTCCCCCGGCGGGGGCTGGGCGGTGCTGGCGCGGGCGGTCGCGGAGGAGCTGGCGTCGGTCGGTGTGCCCGTGCTGCTCGGCGTGCGGCCGGTGGAGGGGCGGGTGCCGCTCCTGCTGGGCCTGCGCTCGGAGTCGGAGCGCTCGGCGGTGGCGGACCGGGTCGCGGCGGCGCTGCGGGCCGGGGTGGAACGGGCCGGGATGCAGCGGCCGGGGGCCCAGCCGCCGGTGGTGGTGGTCGGGGTGGCGGGCGGCTGGGCGGCCGCCTCGGCGGGCCTTCGACACGCGGCGGAGACGGCGACCGCCGCGCAGGGCCTGCCGGACCGCCCCTGGTACGACGCCCGCCGCCTGGACATCGACCTCCTGTTGTGGAGGCTGCGCGACCAGCCCGACCTCGCGGCCTTCGTGGACCGTGCGATCGGCCCGGTCCGCGACCACGACCACCGCTCCAAGCCGCCCCTGCTGCCCACCCTGGAGACCTACCTGGCGCACGCGGGCCGCAAGGCGGAGACCGCCCGCGAGCTGCATCTGAACCGCCAGACGCTGTACAACCGCCTCGCCCGCATCGGCGAGTTGCTCGGCACCGACCTCGACGACCCGCAGACGGTCCTGGCGTTGAGTCTGGCGCTGCGGGCGCGGCGGCACGTGGCGTAGGGCTCAGATCATCGGCTGGAGCTGCGTCAGCTCGTCGTAGACGCTGAGGACCTGGGCGACGGTCTCGTCCTCGGTGGGCCAGTCGGCCGCCTGCCGGGTCCCCAGGTCCCGCAGGATTTCGGCCCGTTCGGGGTCGTCGAGGAGGCGTACGACGGCTGCGGCGAAGGCCTGCGGATCACGCGGCGGGACCAGTTCGGCCGCGTCGCCGACGAGTTCGCGGATCCCCCCGGTCAGGGCGGCGACGAGCGGTACGCGCGCGTGCAGGGCCTCCTGTGCCAGGACCGACCGGGACTCCCCGCCGCCGGGCAGCAGCGCGAGGTCGGCGGCGGCGAGCAGTTCGCTCACGTCGTCGCGGCGCCCCAGCAGCCGGACCGGCAGCTCCTCGTCCTCGATGCGGCGCTGGAGCTCCGCGCGCTGCGGCCCCTCCCCCGCCACCACGACCAGCGGCACGGGGTCGAGATCGCGCCAGACGCGCGCGGCGTCCAGCAGCAGTTCGTGACCGCGGTGGCCGTCCAGGGCGCCGACGGCCATGAACAACGGGCGTCCCATGGCGCCGAGTTCGGCCCGCAGCTTCGAAAGCGGCGGTTCGGGCTCCTCGGTTCCCTCGGTCCGGCGAGATCGGGGCAGCGCCACGGCGGCGAGCCGCGCGTCGCGCGCACCGGTCCTGCGGGCCCGGTCGACGAGATCGGAGGTGGTGCCGAGGACCACGGTCGCCGCCCTCGCGACCCGCCGTTCCAGCAGGCGCAGCAGATGGGCGCGGGCCCCCTCGGCGTGCGCGCGGTTGTGCCAGGTGACGATGAGCGGGGTGCGCCGGCCGCTGAGTGCGAGGACGGCCCGGAACGAGGCGTGCAGTCCGTGCGCGTGGACGAGGTCGGCGTCCGT
Source organism: Streptomyces sp. NPDC102259 (assembly GCF_044766465.1). Classification (NCBI taxonomy): domain Bacteria; kingdom Bacillati; phylum Actinomycetota; class Actinomycetes; order Kitasatosporales; family Streptomycetaceae; genus Streptomyces; species Streptomyces sp. NPDC102259. The sequence continues at coordinate 469,563 of NZ_JBIWMA010000005.1, forward strand.
GCAGGCCGCCCGGAGCGCCGCCACGGACCCCGGATCGCTGCTGCGCGGCACGTGCACGTGTTCGGCGCCGACGCCCGTGAAGTCGTAGGTGTCATCCGCCTCGCCGGGGGCGCACACCGTCACTCGCACGCCCCGCGCGACGAGCCCCGCGGCCAGGGAGCGCACGTGCGCGCTGCTGCCGGCGTTGGCGCCGCCCAGCACCTGCACGGTGCGCAGCGACGACTGGCCGTGCGGTGAGTGGCTGCTCACGTGGCCGGGGCTCCTGGTTCGGCGTCGGACGGTCACGAAGAAACGTACAGAAGGACCGGGCGGAGGGGTGGACCGCTGGCGTTCCTCCACGTACTACGCCCAAGGATGCCAGCACGTACGGGTGTTCCGTGCCGTCGAGCACCCTGACACCCGGTCACAGGCTCCCCCGCCTCACCCACACGGGTGAGAGAAGTCGGGGTTCCGTTCGATTACCCGCTTGCCGACCTCGCCTACCCGAGTGCCGACCTCGCCACCTCGCTCACCCGCTCCCCGTACACCGCCGCGGCCACGACGGCGGCGGCGTGCGCGATCAGACCCGCACGGCCGTTGCCGGCCACCACCGCCGTCCCGAGCAGCGCGCCGAGCGCGTGTGCCCCGCTGTCGCCGAGCATCTCCCGCCCGGCCAGATCGTCGGGCAGAACGGCCGCGGCGGCTCCGACCGCCACGGCGGACAGCTCACCCGCCGCCCCCGCGCGCAGCGCCCCGGGCGCGCCCAGGGCGAGGACGGCGCCGGCGGCCCGTCCGGGGCGCACGTCCACGAGGTTGACGAAGTGCGCGGCCCCGGCGATCACCACCCCCGCCAGCACCTGGTCCAGGAACCGTTCCTTCAGCAGCGTCCCCGCCACCAGCCCCGCCGCCGAGACACCGAACAGCTTCACGGCCCCGCTCGTGACCTCGCCCTCCCGCAACGCGCCCAGGTGGGCCCGAAAGCCCCGCCGCGGGTCACCGGCGCCGGCGACATCGTCGTACGCCCCGCAGGTCCCGGCGGCGGCCACGGCGAGCGCGGCGGCCGGAGCCGTCCGCCCGGCCGCGAGCGCGCCCGCCAGGGCGGCGGCGGGGCCGGAGTACAGCCCGACCGTCCGCCCCGCGTGGTTCTCGCGCTCCCAGCGTGCGCGCCCGCCGGGCGCCGCGGCCCGCAGCGCGGCAGCCGTCACCCAGGTCAGCCCGGCCGCCGCAGCGAACGCCGGGCCCCGTCCCCTCCGTGTGAACATGCCCTCACCCTAGGGAACCCACGACGGCCGCCCCGGCACGCGGACCGACCGGGACGGGCCGGCGCCGACCGTCTCTAGCGGTCCGCGCGGGCCGTGGCCAGCAGTTCCTCCGCGTGCGCCCGAGCCGTCTCGGAGTCCTCCTGGCCCGCGAGCATCCGGGACAGCTCCCGGATGCGGTCCTCGCCCTCCAGGACCTTGACGCCGGACCGGGTCACCGACCCGTCGTTGGTCTTCTCGACCAGCAGCTGCCGGTCGGCGAAGGCGGCGACCTGCGGAAGGTGGGTGACCACCACGACCTGAGCGGTCCTGGCGAGCCGCGCGAGGCGCCGCCCGATCTCGACCGCCGCCTTGCCGCCCACACCCGCGTCGACCTCGTCGAAGAGATACGTCGGCACCGGGTCCGTGCCCGCGAACACGACCTCGACGGCCAGCATCACGCGCGAGAGCTCACCGCCGGACGCCCCCTTGGCGATGGGCCGCGGCGGCGCGCCCGGGTGCGGGGCGAGCAGCAGCTCGACCTCGTCCACGCCGGCCGGCCCGTAGGCGACCCGACGTCCGCCGACCTCGACGCCCTCCGGGTCCTCGGTCTGCCGGATGTCGAACGACACGCGCGCGTGCGGCATGGCGAGCGAGGCCAGCTCGGCGGTCACGGCGGCGGCGAACCGTTCGGCGGCCTCCGTGCGCGCGTCCGTCAGCGCCTGCGCCAGCCCGCCGAGTTCGCCGCGCAGCGCGTCCCGCTCGGCGGTCAGCTCGTCGATGCGCTCGTCGTCGCCGTCCAGCTCGGTGAGCCGGGCGACGCTCTGCTCGGCCCAGACGAGCACCGAGTCCACGTCCCGCCCGTACTTGCGGGTGAGTCCGGTGAGCGCGGCCCGCCGCTCCTCGACTGCCGACAGCCGCAGCGGATCGGCGTCGAGGTCGTCGGCGTAACCCGCGAGCTCGCCCGCCACATCGCCCAGCAGGATCCCGATCTCCCCGATCCGGTCGGCGAGTGCGGCCAGCGCCGGATCGTGCGACCTGACGGCCTCCAGGGCCCGCTGCGCGCCCGCGACGAGCGTGGTGGCCTCGATGCCCTCGGGATCCTCCGGATTACCGGCGAGAGCGGCGTGGGCGGCCGTGGCTGCGGACGACAGCGCTTCCGCGTGCCCGAGCCGCTCGGCCTCCTCCGCCAGCTCCACGTCCTCCCCGGCGCGCGGTTCGACGCCGGCGATCTCGTCGAGCCCGAAGCGCAGCATGTCGGCCTCCTGGGCCCGCTCACGCGCGCGCGTGACGATCTCCTCCAGCTCGACCGCGACGGCCCGCAGCCGCCGATAGGCCTCGGTGTACTTGGCGAGCGGCACGGTCACCGCGTCGCCCGCGTACCGGTCGAGCGCCTGCCGTTGCCGAGACAGCTTCAGCAGCCCCTGCTGGTCGGTCTGCCCGTGGACGGCGACCAGCTCGTCGGCGAGCTCGGCCAGCACGCCCATGGGCACGCTCCGCCCGCCCACGTGCGCCCGCGACCGCCCCTCGGCGGAAACGGTACGGCTGATGAGCAACGCCCCGTCGTCGAGCTCGGCCCCGGCCTCCTCGGCCCGTACCAGCACCGAGGCGTTCGAGGGCACGGAGATCCGCCCCTCCACGACCGCCTTCTCGGCGCCGATCCGCACGAGCGCGGGATCAGCGCGCCCGCCCAGCAGCAGCCCGAGGCTGGTGACCACCATGGTCTTGCCCGCGCCCGTCTCACCCGTGACAGCGGTGAAGCCTGGCGACAGCTCGACGACCGCGTCGTCGATGACTCCGAGCGACCGTATCCGCATCTCCTCCAACACGGACAAGACCTTACGAGGTCGGGGGGAGGAAGTGCGACGCCCCCCGGCCCCACAGCACGAAGCAGCAGGTGGACGAAAGCGGAGAGGCCTCACTTATCACCCAGGCGAGTGGAGGTGCCTCACGGCTGGTGCCGGGCCCCTCGCCACCCGGAGACGGGCAGCGCGAACTTCGCCACCAGCCGATCCGTGAACGAAGCGTGATGCAGCCGGGCCAGCCGAACGGGCACCGCGCCCCGCCGCACCTCGACCCGGGCCCCCGCGGGCAGCTCGACCGTCCGCCGCCCGTCGCACCACAGCACGCCCGGCGGAATGTGCGGCAGCACCTCCACCGCGAGCACGGAGTCGGGCGAGGTCACCAGGGGCTTCGCGAACAGCGCGTGCGCACTGATCGGCACCATCAGCAGCGCCTCGACCTCGGGCCACACCACGGGCCCGCCCGCCGAGAAGGCGTAGGCCGTCGATCCCGTCGGCGTGGACAGCACGATCCCGTCGCACCCGAACCCGGTGACCGGCCGTCCGTCGATCTCCAGCACGACCTCGAGCAGCTTCTCCGCGCCCGCCTTCTGCACGGCCGCCTCGTTCAGCGCCCAGTCGGTGTGCACGATGTCCCCGTTGCGGTGCACGACGACGTCGACGGTCATCCGCTCCTCGACCTCGTACGCCTTCGTCACCACCCGGTCGACGACCTTGTCGAGGTCGTCGCGCTCGGCCTCGGCGAGGAAGCCGACACTCCCGAGGTTGACGCCAAGCATCGGCACCCCGGACGCCCGCGCGAACTCCGCGCCGCGCAGCAGCGTGCCGTCGCCGCCGAGCACGATGAGCAGCTCGCATCCCTCCAGGCACTGCGGAGTGGCCTCGGAGACCAGCTCCACCTCCTCCGGCAGGGGCAGGTCGGCGGCCTCGTACTCCAGGACGCGCACCCCGATGCCCTCACGCAGCAGCCCCTTGACGACCAGCTCGGCGCTGCGGATGGCCGCGGGCCGCCCGGTGTGGGCGAGCAGGAAAACAGTACGAGCTCGGTTCTGAGTCAACGCGGCCCCTCCGCAACTGCACGATCGACATCGGCCGGGTCGAGGGCAGGCGCCCCGGCCCTGAGCCACAGAAAGTACTCGACATTGCCCGAAGGGCCGGGCAGCGGGCTGGCGGTGACACCCTTCACCCCGAGCCCCAGGTCCCACGCCTTCCCGGCCACGCCCCGCACCGCTTCCGCCCGCAGCTGCGGACTCCGCACGACGCCCCCGCTGCCGAGCCGTTCCTTCCCCACCTCGAACTGCGGCTTGACCATCATCACCAGGTCCGCGTCCGGCTCGGTGCACCGTGCCAGGGCCGGCAGCACCAGCCCCAGCGGGATGAAGGACAAGTCCCCCACGACTAGATCCACAGGCTTCCCATCGATCGCTTCAAGCGTCAACTCGCGTACGTTCGTACGGTCCTTGACGGTGACGCGTTCATCGCTGCGGAGAGACCACGCGAGTTGTCCGTATCCGACGTCGACGGCGACCACGTGCGTGGCCCCCGCCCGCAGCAGCACATCGGTGAACCCGCCGGTCGACGCGCCGGCGTCCAGCGCCCGCCGCCCCTCCACCACGAGCCCCTGCGGTACGAACGCGGCCAGCGCCCCGGCGAGCTTGTGGCCGCCCCGGGACACGTAGTCGGGGTCGTCGCCGTCGACGGCGACGACGATCGCGGCCGCCGTCTCGACCTGGGTGGCGGACTTGGTCGCGACGGTCTTGTCGACGGTGACCCGCCCTGCGGCGATCAGCTGGCCGGCATGCTCACGCGAGCGCGCGAGCTTGCGGCGGACCAGCTCCGCGTCCAGACGGCGTCGTGCGACTCCTGCCACGTTCGGTTCAGCTCCTATTGCCGTACGCATTCGAAAGGTGTGACCCGAAGGGTCTCATTGAGGGACGCTGGTCGGGCGACCGGCGGGAACCGGAAGTCCCGGGCGGGCGTCGAGCGCGGTGAGCGCGTCACGCAGCCCCCGGTGCACATCCTCGTACACCTCGACGTGTCCGTCGGCGGCGAGGTGGTCGGCGTCGGCCAGCCGGTCCAGCAGGGCGTCCACCTCCGCGTCACCGGTGGGGGCCCGGGGGACGTCCAGCGGAGCGGCAGCCGCGGGATCGTGCTCCTGCTCCCGCTCCTGCTCCGGTGCCGGCTCCTCGGGCACGGTCTGCGTCCCCGTCTCCGGCGCTGTGTCGCTCATGCGAAGACGCTACCTCGAACGCCTGGGGTACCGTCGATCACGATGGCCACGATCGAGGAGTGCCACGCCGCACTCGAGAAGCTCTCGGACAACATGCGCAGCGCCGAAGGGGACGTCCGGACGGCCGCCGCCCTGGACCGTTCGGTGAGCTGTTGGATCACCGACCTGGACGTCACGTTCGTCGGCCGTATGACGGACGGCCGGATCGTCGTGACGGACACCCTTGCGGGGCCTCCCCCGCAGAAGGCCCAGATCAGGCTGACCATGACCGGCGACGACCTGGTCGCCCTGGTCGCCGGCGAGCTGAACTTCGCGAAGGCCTGGGGCTCGGGGCGGGTGAAGCTGGAGGCGGGCCTGCGCGATCTGTTCCAGCTCAGGAAACTTCTGTAGCGAGCGCCTGCTCGACCCGTACGCGTGCCTTCCGCGCCGCCGGAACCACCAGCGGGGTGCCCGTCTCCGGGTCGTCGATGACCTGGCAGCGCAGCCCGAAGACCTCCTCCACCAGCCCGGCGTCGACGATGTCGTTCGGCGCGCCCTGCGCGATGACCTCCCCGCCCTTCAGCGCGATCAGGTGGGTGGCGTACCGGGCCGCGTGGTTGAGGTCGTGCAGCACCGCGACGAGCGTGCGCCCCTGCTCCTCGTGCAGCTCCGCGCACAGGTCCAGTACGTCGATCTGGTGCTGGATGTCGAGGTAGGTCGTCGGCTCGTCGAGCAGCAGCAACGGCGTCTGCTGGGCGAGCGCCATCGCGATCCACACGCGCTGGCGCTGACCGCCGGACAGCTCGTCGACATAGCGGTCGGCGAGCTCGGCGACCCCGGTCTGCGCCATGGACTCCTGCACCACCCGCTCGTCCTCGGCCGACCACTGGCGCAGGATGCCCTGGTGCGGGTAGCGGCCCCGGCCCACGAGGTCCGCGACGGTGATCCCGTCGGGCGCGATCGACGACTGCGGCAGCAGACCCAACGTCCGCGCGACCTTCTTCGCGGGCATCGACTGGATGACCTGCCCGTCGAGCAGCACCCGGCCCCGGCTCGGCTTCAGCATCCGCGACAGCGCCCGCAGCAGCGTCGACTTGCCGCAGGCGTTCGGGCCGACGATCACCGTGAAGGAGTTGTCCGGTATCTCCACCGACAGCTGTTCGGCGATGACCCGCTGGTCATAGGCGAGGGTGACGTTCTCGGCGGACAGGCGGTTCACGGTGCTCCTTCGGTTGTTCCGGTCGGCCGGGCGGCCCTTGTCGTCGACCGCGCCACTCATATCCGCCCCGCTCTGCGCTCGGTGACGAGGAGCCACAGCAGGTACACCCCGCCCAGCACACCGGTGACCACGCCCACGGGCAACTGCCCGTCGCCGAAGAGCCGTTGCGAGGCCCAGTCGGCGGTGACCAGCAGGGCGGCGCCCATGCACAAAGACGGCACGAGGTTGGGCCCGGGCGAGCGGGTCAGCCGCCGGGCGAGCTGCGGCGCGGTGAGCGCCACGAAGCTGACGGGGCCCGCGGCTGCGGTGGCGGCCGCGGTGAGCAGCACGGCGGAGACCATCAGCAGCAGCCGGACGCGCTCCACGCGCACTCCCAGCGCGTGCGAGACGTCGTCGCCCATCTCCATCATCCGCAGCCCGCGCCCGTTGGCGAGCACGAGCGGCACGAGTACGCAGACCAGCACGAGCAGCGGCCAGACCTGCTTCCAGTCACGGCCGTCGAGGGTGCCGGTCATCCACACGACCGCGCGGGCCGCGTCGACGAAGTCGGCCTTGGTCATCAGATAGCCGTTGACCGCCGAGGCGATCGCCGAGAGGCCGATGCCGACGAGCACCAGCCGGTACCCGTGGACGCCCCGCTTCCAGGCCAGCAGGTAGAGCAGAGTGCCGGTCGCCAGGCCGCCCACCAGCGCGCCGACGGCCACCTGGGCGGTGCTCCCGGAGAACAGCACGATCATCACGAGCGCGCCGGCCGTCGCGCCCTGTCCGAGCCCCAGCACGTCCGGGCTGCCCAGCGGGTTGCGCGACACGGCCTGGAAGAGCGCGCCGCCGAGCCCCAAGGAGGCCCCGACGAGCAGACCCACGAGCACCCGCGGCAGCCGCAGTTCGTTGACGATGAACTCCTGGCCGGCGTTGCCGTCGCCGAGCAGCGTCTTCACGACGTCGCCGGCCGGGATCGGGAAGTCGCCGGTGCCGATCAGCACCACGCTCGCGGCGAGCGCGGCCACCACCAGCGCAACAACGACGATCAGCGCCCGTGGCTCCAGCCGGACGGAGAACCCACCCGGGGTGCGCAGCGCCCGAGGGCGGCCGTGGGGGATCTTCTGCGCGGTCTTCACAGCTGTGCCGTCCTCCGCCGTCGTACGAGAAAGATGAAGACCGGGCCGCCGATGATCGCGGTGATGATGCCGACCTGGACCTCCGACGGCCGGGCGACGACCCGGCCGATGACATCGGAACCGAGCAGCAGCACCGGCGACAGGACGGCCGCGTACGGCATGATCCAGCGCAGGTCGGGGCCGGTGAACGAGCGGACGATGTGCGGGACCATCAGTCCGACGAAGACGATCGGGCCGCAGGCGGCGGTGGCGGCGCCGCACAGCACGGTCGCCGCCAGCATCGACAGCGCCCGGGTGCGGTTCAGGTCGGCACCCAGTGCCTTGGCGGTGTCGTCGCCCATCGTCACGGCGTTCAGCGGCCGGGCGAGGGCGAACGAGAGGAGGGTGCCGACGACCAGGAAGGGCAGCACCTGCCGGATGGTCTCGTCGGTCGCCGTGGACAGCGAACCGACCGTCCAGAACCGCATCCTGGCGAGGGCCGCGTCATCCATGATCATCACGGCCTGGAGATAGCCGTAGAGCGCGGCGCTGATCGCCGTGCCGGCGAGCGCGAGCCGCACCGGAGTGGCTCCCCGGCTCCCACCGAGGAACCAGACCAGCGCACCGACGGCGGCCGCCCCGAAGAACGCGAACCACACATAGCCGGTCAGGCTCGTGACGCCGAAGTAGGTGATGGCGGTGACGACGGCCGCCGAGGCGCCCGCGTTGATACCGAGCAGCCCGGGGTCGGCCAGCGGATTGCGCGTCAGCGCCTGGAGCACGGCGCCGGACAGCCCGAGCGCCGCCCCGACGAGCAGCCCCAGCACGGTCCGCGACAACCGCTCGTCGACCACGACGTCCGCGTACGTCCCCGAGTCCTCGAACAGCCCGTGCAGAACCTGCGCGACGGACAGCTCCTTGGCCCCGACGGCGATGCTCATCACCGCCACCAGCAGCAGGACCGCCACGGCGGCGAGCAGCCCAACGGAACGTATCGCCCGGCGTTTTGGAGGCGCGGGGGCGGTCTCCGCGCGCTGTTCGGGAACACTGTCGACCAACACGCAGTTAGGTTAGCCTACCCTGCCAATGCGTCTCGATCCCTGGTCATGGCCCGTGCCAGGGTTCACAGCATCACCGCTTCGCGGCCCCACCGCCCACGCCTCGTCCGGCCCGGCGGTTCACAACCCCAGCCGCGCCAGCGCCTTCCCTCCGTCCAGCTCACAACTCCCGTCACCGGCCGCCGTCCAGGCCGCCGCGCACAGCGCCCGCAACCCGTCCATGGTCTCGCCGTCCCCCGCCAGCTCCAGACTCTCGGCGCCCGCGCTCGCCGTCCAGCCACCGCACCGGAAGCCGTCACCGTCCACGGCGACCTCGGGCTGACCGGTGAGCATCCCCCGCAGATCGCTGTCGACATACGTCGGCCGGTGCTGCGGCGGCGCCGCGAGCAACTGCGCCCCGTCGGTGACACCGGTGAGGACGAGCAGCGAGTCGACCTCGCCGTTGAACGCCCCCTCGATGTCCGTGTCCAGCCGGTCCCCGACGACCAACGGCCGCTCGGCGCCGGTCCGCAGGATCGTCTCCCGGTGCATCGGCGGCAACGGCTTGCCCGCGACCTGCGGCTCGGCGCCGGTCGCGATCCGCACGACCTGCACCGCCGCGCCGTTGCCCGGCGCGATGCCACGCCCGCTGGGAATCGTCAGGTCGGTGTTGGACGCGAACCACGGCACCCCGCGCGCGACGGCGTACGAAGCCTCCGCGAACCGCCCCCACGGCAGATCGGGCCCGCCGAACCCCTGCACCACGGCCGCCGGATCGTCGTCCGCCGACTCCACCGGCTCGAGCCCGCGCTCGCGCAGCGCGACCCGCAGCCCCTCCCCGCCGATCACCAGCGCCCGCGCGCCCGCCGGCACCTGCTCACTGATCAGCCGCGCGACCGCCTGCGCCGAGGTGATGACGTCGTCGGCGCCCGTCGGTATCCCCAGCTCCGTCAGATGCCCGGCCACCGCGTCCGGCGTCCGCAGCGCGTTGTTGGTGACGTACGCGAGATGCATCCCGCCCGCCCGCGCGGTGGCCAGCGACTCGACGGCGTACGCGATCGCGTTGCCCCCCGCGTACACCACCCCGTCCAGGTCGAGCAGCGCCGTGTCGTACGCCTCGCTCAGGGCCTGCCCACTGCCCTCGGGCCTCGTCCTGACGCTCCGGCTCATTCCACATCGCTCCTCGTTCGCTCCGCTTTCCCCCGATCATCCCGCATGCCACCGACAGACGTACGATGCCGGGATGAACTCAGCAGGTCACTCGGAAGCGACGGCGCCCCGAGGCCTGGAACTCACCCCGTTCCGAGGCCTGCGCTACGACCCCGACCGGGTCGGCAGTCTCGCCGCCGTCACCTCCCCGCCGTACGACGTCGTGGTCCGCCCCGACGGCCTGCACCACCTCCAGGACGCGGACCCGTACAACATCGTCCGCCTCATCCTGCCCCAGGCCACCACGCCCGCCGCCCGCAACGAACAGGCCGCCGACACCCTGCGCGGCTGGCTGTCCGAGGGCGTCCTGACCGCCGACCCCGAACCCGCCCTGTACGTCTACGAACAGCGGCACACGGACGGCATGCTCCAGCGCGGCCTGATCGGCACCCTGCGTGTCTCGGAACCGTCGGAAGGGATCGTCCTTCCCCACGAGGACGTCATGCCGCACATCGTCGCGGACCGCGCGGACCTGATGCGCGCCACGCACGCGAACCTGGAACCCCTCCTCCTCACCTACCGCGGCAACGGCACGGCGGCCGAGATCGTGGACCGCGCGGCGGAGCGTCCCCCGCTGCTCTCCACCACCACGGAGGACGGCTACAGCCACCGCCTCTGGGCGATCACCGACCCCACCGAGACGGCCCGTCTCCTCGCGGACCTCTCCCACCACCAGGCCCTCATCGCCGACGGCCACCACCGCTGGGCGACCTACCTGCGTCTACGCGCGGAGCACCCGTCCCCCAGCCCCTGGGACCACGGTCTCGTCCTGCTGGTCGACACCGCCCGCTACCCCCTGCGCGTCCGCGCCATCCATCGCCTCCTGCACGGCCTTCCGGTGGCCGACGCCGTGGCCGCGCTCGACGGCCGGTTCCGCGTCCAGCGCCTGGACGTCCCCCTCGCGGAGGCCCTCGACACCCTCGCGGACGCCGCCTGCGCGGGCAACGGGTTCCTCCTGGCGGGCGACGGCGCCTTCCACCTCGTCGACCGACCGGACCCGGCGCTGCTCGACCGCACGATCCCCGCCGACTTCCCGGAGGCCTGGCGCACCCTGGACGCCACGGTCCTGCACGCCACGCTCCTCGAGCACATCTGGCACATCCCGGAGGACGACCCCACCCGCATCGCCTACATCCACGACACCGCCGCGACGGTACGCAAGGCGGAACGCGACGGCGGTACGGCGGTCCTCCTGCACCCCGTCCGCGAAGAGGTCGTCCGCGAACTCGCCCGGCAGGGCGTCACGATGCCCCGTAAGTCGACGTCCTTCGGCCCGAAACCCGCATCGGGCCTGGTCCTGCGCGCACTCGACCTCTGAACGCACGAAGGGGCGGGACCCGGTCGATACCGGGTCCCGCCCCTTGCCGCTGCTAACGGCCTACATCAGTCCTCGTCACGGTCGACCACACCGTGCTCGGCCTCGTCACTGACGCCCTTGCCCTCGGCCGGCTCCTCGACCTCGTCCGCCTCTTCCGCCTCTTCCGCTTCCGTCGCCTTCTCGACGACGGCCCCGTCGGCCTCGGTCTCGGACGCGGACTCGGACTCGATCTCGGTCCCGCTCTCCGTCTCGGTCCCGTGCTCGTCCAGGGCGTCGACGAAGTCCACCCCGTCCAGCTCGGCGAGCCGGTCGGAGGCGTCCGTGCTGCCGTCCCGGTCGGCCTCGAGAGCCTTCGCGAACCACTCCCGGGCCTCGCCCTCACGCCCGGCGGCGAGCAGCGCGTCGGCGTACGCGTACCTCAGCCGCGCGGTCCACGGCTGGACGGAGCCGGCAGCGAGCTCGGGGCTCTGCAACGTCACGATGGCCGCGTCGAGTTGCCCCATGTCACGCCGGGCGCCCGCCGCGACGAGCCGCATCTCCACCTGGCCGGCCTTGTCGAGCTTGTTGACCTCGGGAGCGCCGGCCATGTCGAGCGCCTTCTCCGGCCGCCCGAGTCCACGCTCGCAGTCGGCCATGACGGGCCACAGCTCGACACCACCGGACATCCGCCGCGCGGCACGGAACTCGGCGAGCGCCTCGCTGTACTTCTGGGTGGCGTACGCGGCGAACCCGGCCGCCTCCCGCACGGCGGCGACACGCGAAGCGAGCCGCAGGGCCACCTTGGAGTACCCGTAGGCCCCCTCGGGGTCCTCATCGATCAGCCGGGCGACCATCACCAGGTTCTTGGCGACATCCTCGGCGAGCGTCTTGGGCAGGCTCAGGAGCTCCTGCCGTACGTCCTTGTCGATCTCGTCGCCGGTGACGTCCTCCGGAATCGGCAGCCGCTTGATCGGCTCCCGGTCCCGGTCCCGCTCGTCGCGGAAACGAGACCCGCCACCCTGCCGGTCGTCCCGACGGTCGTCGCGCCCGTCACGGCCCCGGAATCCACCGGACCCACCGGGCCGTCCACCACGGTCGTCCCTACGGGGGCCACGGTCACCGCGATCGTCCCGGGGACCGCGGAAGCCACCGCGGTCACCCCGGTTGTCGTCCCGCCGGTCGTCCCGGCGGAAGGGGGGACGCTCGCCACCACGGTCGTCACGCCGGTCGTCCCGGCGGTCATCGCGCCGGAAGGCGGGACGCTCACTGCCACGGTCGTCGCGGCGGAACGGGGGACGCTCGCCCCGGTCGTCCCGACGCGGCCCACGATCACCACGGTCGTCACGCTGGAACGCCGGCCGCGAACCACGGTCGTCACGCCGGTCGTCCCGGCGGTCATCGCGCCGGAAGGCGGGACGCTCACTGCCACGGTCGTCGCGGCGGAACGGGGGACGCTCGC